>DASYDE010000029.1:0-135237 GCA_036499725.1 Kofleriaceae bacterium | reverse complement strand
CTGCTCCTGTCGACTCAACGCTTCCGGTGGCAGCCAGCGCTCGATGCTCATTCCTCGACGAGATCACGACGTGCGATCGATGTCGATCCCCCTTCGCAACCGCGCGGAACTGCTCCGGATGCGAACCGATCGGCGATCTAGCGAACGTCGATGCGGACGCCCGCAAGGGCGCGCCAGTCCGGCGTTCCGAACGCATCGCGCAGTCCCGCGCCGCCAATCGCGAACGCCGTCGTCCGCTCGCCAATGCGCGCGGATGGGCCGCCGAGCACCTCGAGGTAGTCGTATCCCGCCATGCCACCCTGCACACGGCGCGCGTACGCAAGGCTCGCCCCGAGCTCGACACGGTTGAGCGTGAGCGCGACACCGGCCCGGGCGAATGCTTCGTCGTCGATCATGACGCTGCCCACGCGTGTTGCCCCGCGCGCGAGGTAACCGACTTCTCCCGCGAGCCGGACGCCAGGCATATGCCACCCCGCGGCGATCGTCGGCGCGAGCGTAAATCCTTCGCGCAGGTAGTCGCCGGCGGAGCCGGTGGGAAGTGTCACGGTGGCGAGGACCGCGAGGTCGATCCCGCTCGCAGCCTGCGTGAGCAACACCATCTTGGGTGCAACCGCGACATCTCCGAGACCACCGTCCAGCGACGACAGGGGGCCGACAACGCCTTCCACCATCTCGGGGCGGCTCTGAGCGACGATGATCGGGAGGCGCACGCTGATCGATCCCCAGCGCGTCGCCACGAACGTTGCGCCCAGCTCGCCGCCAACGCGGTTCTCGATGAGGGCTCCCGTGCGCGTGTCTCCGGTGCGGACGACGAGCGGGTTGCGCTCCATGCCGAGCCACATGCCCATCGTCCACGTGCCAGGAACGCCCGTGCCGGCTCCCTCGACTCCGATCAGTGCGCCGTCGCTCGTCGGCAGGGACAAGCGCTCGACCGCGAACGACGTCGTCTCCGCATGCGCAGCGACGGGGAGCGCTACGGTCGCCACCATCGCCGCCACGAGAGCGCGGTTGCGACGGCGGCGCGAGGCCAGCACGGCGCCGACCACGAGCAGTCCGCCCAGGCCACCAGAGCCGCTCGTCGAGCAGCCCCCGCCAGCGAGCTCGTAGCTGTCCTGGATGCCGTCGTTATCGTCATCGACGTCGCACGCGTCGCCGATGCCGTCTCCGTCGGTGTCCGTCTGGTTCGCATTCGCGACCAGCGTGCAGTTGTCCACTGCGTCCGGCACGCCATCGCCGTCCACGTCGGGCGCCGTCGGGGCCGTATCACACGCATCGCCGATGCCGTCTCCGTCGGTGTCCTTCTGGTCCGCATTCGCGACGAGTGGACAGTTATCTGTCGCGTCGGTGACGCCGTCGTCGTCATCATCGGTGTCACACGCGTCGCCGCCGCCTACACCATCCGTGTTCGTCTGGTCGGCGTTCGGCACGAGCGGGCAGTTGTCGCTCGAGTCGTTCACGCCGTCGCCGTCGTCGTCCGCGTCGCACGCATCGCCGAGGCCGTCAGCATCGGTGTCCTTCTGATCGCCGTTCGCAGCGAGCGGGCAATTGTCGACGCTGTCGTCCACGCCGTCTCCGTCGCGATCGCCGTCGCACGCATCGCCGAACGCGTCGCCGTCCGCGTTGATCTGGTCGGCATTCGCGACGAGAGGACAGTTGTCGACGCTGTCGGCGATGCCGTCGCCGTCGTCATCCTCGTCGCACGCATCGCCGGCGCTGTCGCCGTCCGCATTCTCCTGGCTCGGGTTCGCCACCAGTTGGCAGTTGTCCGCGCCGTCTGCGACGCCATCGTTGTCGTCATCTTCGTCGCACGCGTCGCCGACGCTGTCGCCGTCCGTATTCGCCTGGTCCGCATTCGCCACCGACGGACAGTTGTCCGCCGAATCGGGCACGCCATCGCCGTCGTCGTCGCCATCGCACGCGTCGCCGACTCCGTTCGCGTTGAGGTCCGCCTGGTTCGGGTTTGCGACGATCGGACAGTTGTCGGTGGTGTCGTTCACGCCGTCGCCGTCATCGTCGCCATCGCAGGCGTCGCCCTCGTCGTCGCCGTCGATGTTTTCCTGCGCCGGATTCGGTACCGCCACGCAGTTGTCGATCTCGTCGGAGACGCCGTCGCCGTCGTCGTCATCCGTGCATGCGTCGCCCACGCCATTGTGGTCCGTGTCGAGCTGGCCCGCGTTCGCGAGGTGCGGGCAGTTGTCGTTCGCGTCGAGCACGCCATCACCGTCCGTGTCGTCATCGCACGCATCGCCGAACGCGTCGTTGTCCATGTTCTCCTGCGCTGCATTCACCACCCGCGGGCAGTTGTCAGTGGCGTTGGGGACGTTGTCGCCATCGATGTCGTCATCGCACGCGTCGCCCAAGGCGTCCGTGTCGGCGTTTGCCTGATCGGCGTTCGCGATGAGCGGGCAGTTGTCGGTGGTGTCAGCGATGCCGTCGCCGTCCTTGTCGCTGTCGCACGCGTCGCCAGTGTGGTCTCCGTCGAGGTCCGCTTGGTCAGCGTTCGCGACGACGGGGCAGTTGTCAGTCGCGTTGACCACGCCATCTCCGTCGGTGTCGCTGTCACACGCATCACCGGTGCGATCACCGTCGAGGTCGGCCTGGTCGGCGTTCACCGTGGTGGGGCAGTTGTCGGCGGCATCCGCGATGCCGTCGCCGTCCTTGTCGCTGTCGCACGCGTCACCGGTCTGGTCACCGTCGAGGTCGGCCTGGTCGGCGTTCACCGTAGTGGGGCAGTTGTCGATAGCGTTCGCGACGCCGTCTCCGTCCGTGTCGTCGTCGCACGCATCGCCGAAAGAATCGCGATCCGCGTTCGCCTGATCGGCATTGGCGAGGAGCGGGCAGTTGTCGGTGGCATCCGCGATGCCGTCGCCGTCCTTGTCGCTGTCGCACGCGTCACCGGTCTGGTCACCGTCGAGGTCGGCCTGGTCGGCGTTCACCGTGGTCGGGCAGTTGTCGGACGTGTCGGCGATGCCGTCGCCGTCCTTGTCGGCGTCGCACGCATCACCGGTGTGGTCGCCGTCGAGGTCGGCTTGGTCAGCGTTCACCGTGGTCGGGCAGTTGTCGGTGGCGTTCGCGACGCCGTCTCCGTCCGTGTCGTCGTCGCACGCGTCGCCGGTGTGATCACCATCGAGGTCGGCCTGGTCGGCGTTCACCGTGGTCGGGCAGTTGTCGGATGCGTCTGCGATGCCGTCGCCGTCCTTGTCGGCGTCACACGCGTCACCGGTGTGATCACCGTCGAGGTCCGCTTGGTCAGCGTTCGCGGCGACGGGACAGTTGTCGGACGTGTCGGCGATGCCGTCGCCGTCTTTGTCGGTGTCACACGCGTCGCCGGTGTGATCACCATCGAGGTCGGCCTGGTCGGCGTTCACCGTGGTCGGGCAGTTGTCGGATGCGTCTGCGATGCCGTCGCCGTCCTTGTCGGCGTCACACGCGTCGCCGGTGTGATCACCATCGAGGTCCGCTTGGTCGGCGTTCACCGTGCTGGGGCAGTTGTCGGTGGCGTTCGCGACGCCGTCGCCGTCCGTGTCGTCGTCGCACGCATCGCCGAAAGAATCGCGATCTGCATTCGCCTGATCGGCATTCGCGACGACGGGGCAGTTGTCTGTAGTGTCAGCGATGCCGTCGCCGTCCTTGTCGTCGTCGCACGCATCACCGGTGTGATCACCGTCGAGGTCCGCCTGGTCAGCGTTCGCGACGACGGGACAGCTGTCGGACGTGTCGGCGATGCCGTCGCCGTCCTTGTCGGCGTCGCACGCGTCGCCGGTGTGATCACCGTCGAGGTCCGCTTGGTCGGCGTTCACCGTGGTGGGGCAGTTATCGGCGGCGTTCGCGATGCCATCGCCGTCCTTGTCGTCGTCGCACGCATCGCCAGTGTGATCACCGTCGAGGTCCGCTTGGTCGGCGTTCACCGTGGTCGGGCAGTTGTCGGATGCGTCGGCGATGCCGTCGCCGTCCTTGTCGTCGTCGCACGCATCACCGGTGTGGTCACCGTCGAGGTCCGCCTGGTCAGCGTTCGCGACGACGGGACAGTTGTCGGACGTGTCGACGATACCGTCGCCGTCCTTGTCGGCGTCGCAGGCATCCCCGGTGTGATCACCGTCGAGGTCCGCCTGATCGGCGTTCACCGTGCTGGGGCAGTTGTCGGTGGCGTTCGCGACGCCGTCTCCGTCCGTGTCGTCGTCGCACGCATCGCCGAAGGAATCGTGATCCGCGTTCGCCTGATCGGCATTGGCGAGGAGCGGGCAGTTGTCGGCCGCGTTGGCGATGCCGTCGCCGTCCTTGTCGTCGTCGCACGCATCACCGGTGTGGTCGCCGTCGAGGTCCGCTTGGTCAGCGTTCGCGGCAACGGGACAGTTGTCAGTCGCGTTTGCCACGCCGTCTCCATCGGTGTCGTCGTCGCAGGCGTCGCCAAACGCGTCGGTGTCGGCATTCGCCTGATCAGCGTTCGCGATGAGCGGGCAGTTGTCGGATGTGTCGGCGATACCGTCGCCGTCCTTGTCGGCGTCGCACGCGTCGCCGGTGTGATCGCCATCGAGGTCGGCCTGGTCGGCGTTCACCGTGGTCGGGCAGTTGTCGGTCGCGTTCGCGATGCCGTCGCCATCCTTGTCGCTATCGCACGCATCGCCGGTGTGGTCGCCGTCGAGGTCGGCCTGGTCGGCGTTCACTGTCGTCGGGCAGTTGTCGGTCGCGTTCGCGATGCCATCGCCGTCGACGTCGGCGTCGCACGCATCGCCGGTGTGATCACCGTCGAGGTCAGCCTGGTCGGCGTTCACCGTGGTCGGGCAGTTGTCGGTCGCGTTTGCGATGCCATCGCCGTCGATGTCGAGGTCGCAGGCGTCGCCATATGCATCTCCATCCTGGTTCGCCTGCGTCGGGTTCGCGACGCTCGGACAATTGTCGATCCCGTCCGCAATGCCGTCACTGTCCATGTCGGATGGCTGCGCCGCTTCGCAGGCGTCGCCGACTCCGTTCGTGTCGGAGTCCGTTTGCGTCGCGTTCGCGACCAACGGGCAGTTGTCGCAGGCGTTGCCGACAGTGTCGGCATCAGTGTCCGTTTGCGCTGCGTTGGAGACGGAGGGGCAGTTGTCGCACGCATCACCGCGTCCATCGCCGTCGGTGTCGGTCTGCATGGCGTTCGCGACAGAGGGGCAGTTGTCGAGAGCATCAGCGACGCCATCGCTATCTGCATCGGCGACCTGGCACGCATCACCGACGCCGTTGCTGTCCGTGTCGGTCTGCGCTGCGTTGGCGGTCGTCGGGCAGTTGTCGCAAACGTTGCCGATGCCATCGCCATCGGTGTCGACCTGCGTTGCGTTTGCGATCGACGGGCAGTTGTCACACGCGTTGCCCTTGCCGTCGCCGTCCGTATCGGTTTGCGTTGCGTTGGCCGTCGACAGGCAGTTGTCGCAGGCATCACCGCGTCCATCGCCGTCGGTGTCTGTCTGCGACGCGTTCGCGACGGCGGGGCAGTTGTCCACCGAGTCGGCCGTGCCGTCGAGATCCGTGTCGACGTCGACCGTCATGTAGTTGGGAACTCCGTCGTTGTTCACGTCCGGGCACACCCAGCCGGCCGGGCATTCAGCGGCGTCACTGATGCCGTCTCCGTCGCTGTCCGTGGCGGACTTGTCGTACGCGTTCGGGATGAGATCGCCGTCCGTGTCGAACGAGCGCGGGTCGACGGATGGATAGCCGAAGACCGTGTCGTTGGAATCGACGGGGTCCGAGAGTCCGTCGCGATCGCTGCCGACGGAGCCATCGATACGGCCATCCGCGTTCACGTCGAGTGCGGAGCTGCCGGACTCGACGACATCGTTGATGCCGTCACCGTCGCTGTCGAGGTCGCGCACGTCGGGCGTACCGTCGCCGTCAGTGTCGAGCAGCGGCTTTTTCGGAATGCCGCTATCCGTCGCTGTCTCGAGAGCGTCCGCGAAGCCATTGGCGCCGTAGGGACCATCGACCATGCCGTCGCCGTTCGCGTCCGTGCCCCCGTGGCCGGCTTCATAGATGTCAGCGATGCCGTCTCCGTCGCTGTCGAGGTCGCGCTGGTTGGGGACGCCGTCCTGGTCGGTATCGAACGTCGCGTTGGGCCGATCGCAGACGCCGTCGCTGTTGGCATCGGTGCACGTCGAGTAATCGGGGTCGAGATAGTTAGGGATGTTGTCCCCGTCGGCGTCGGCGTCGGGGTTCACGCCGGCGGTGGTCTCCTTGGTGTCGAGGATGCCGTCGTTGTCGTCATCGACATCGACGTCGTTCGTGATGCCGTCACCGTCGAGATCGGCGGGGCTGCCGTCGAGAGAGAACGCGATGGAGGTGCTAGTCGGGTCGACGTCCATGCGCACGCCGTTGCTGGAGGTGCCGCACGTGAACTGGACGATCTTGTTGAGTGGGACGCCCGCAGCCGCGAAGTTCGACAGCGGGAGCGAGAAGTCGAGGAGGTAATCGTTGTTGTTGCTGAACAGGCTGCCGGTCGACAGCGTCGTGATCTTGGTGTTGCCGGTACCCGCCGTTGTATCGACGACATAGGGGACACCAGTAGCGGCGCCGCCCGGCTGCGCGTTGCTGAGGTCGATCTCGGCCGTGTCGTTGAGACCGCCCGTGATCGGCGAGTTCTTCAGGAAGTGGATCTCGTTGGCACCGCCGACGCCTTCGATCGAGATCATGTATTCGTAGCCGGAGAGGTTGCCGTCGGTGTCGATGACGATCGACCAGCCAAATGGCGCTACCGTCTGGCCCTGCGCGGGACTCGTGTCGAGGCGCATGCGCGCGAAGAAGTCGATGCCATCGGTGTAGACCTGACAGGCAGGGCGAGTCGCATCGCCGACGATGTCGCGGCCGTTCGTGCCACCGTCCCCCTGAGGGTCGCTTGCGACGATCGTGTTCCACGCGGTGTCCGCGGGAAACGTGATCGTCTGTTCCGTGCTCGCGAGCTCCGTCCCGCCCGAACACCCCACCATCACCAGAAACGCGAGATTCTTCCGCACCCCTGTTCAATCGACCGACATGGCGATCGCATTGACCCGGTGACGTGTGGGTAAAGAGTCGACTGCGGCGAAAGATCCTCCCGAGACTCCCGGGCGACTCACGCAGGCCGCTACACCTACAGCTACTCGACCAGCTTCAGGTGGCTTGCGCGCTTGGCGCGGGGCGCGGGCTCCTCGGGGGCGACCGGAGTCACCGGTGCCGGAGCCGATGTAGGCGTGGTGGTAACCGCGGTCGTGGTCGCGGGACCGTCGCCGCTGCCGGTCAGCACGTCCTCGGGGACGTCCTCGGGCCACACGGTGCCGCGCTGCTCGCCTTCGACCATCGCGGCGTAGACCGCGGTCCAGGGGAGGAGGACGCGGAACGGGCTGCCGCCGAACGTGAGCGTGCCGCCGATGCCCTCGTCGTCGACGGTGAGGTCGGCGATGGACGGCGTGAGGTTGTAGCCGAAGCGCAGGACGAGCGACGCGTCGGAGCGGAAGCGCGGCGGGACCGCAACTTCGGAGCGACGTGCATCGACATGGACGAGCACGGGACCGCGCAGGAGGAGCGCTTCGAGGGTCTTCTTCTTGTCGGGAGCCGAGGCGTCTTCTTCGTCGACAAGCGCGTCGATCGACGGGACATCGGCCGACGGCTTACCGACGATCTCGACGAACTCTTCTTCCGTCATGAGGCCCGCGTCGACGGCGTCGCGCAGGATGCCCTCGGGGCGATCGCCGGCCGCAGCCGTCACGCGCTCCACGGTGCGCTCGCACCGCGCGGCGTGGCGGAGGGTGGCGCCGTGAGCGGCGAGGGCGCTGTGCTGACCCGAGCGCCACTTCGCGAGCGCCTTCTCCACGTCCGCCAGAGAGGTCGCGACGCGATGCTCGATCAGGGCAGTGACGACGGCTTGCAGCCTCGCCAGGGTTTTCGGGTCGCGCTCGAGCATGGGACGGACTTAGTACGAGGCCGAGACGAGGTCAACGACAGGTCAACCGGTGTGCGCGGGCAGCACGAGACGCACGCCGCAGGCCGCCGGGACGCCCGGACAGGGTGGGGCGAGCTTCTCGAGCTCGATGACGACGGTTCCAAGCGGGTAGAGCTCTTGGATCTTCTTGCCGATGGCGCCCGCGAGAGCTTCGATGAGCTTGAACGTGGATTTCGTTCCAAGCGAGACGACGATTTCGCTGACCTTCCAGTAGTCGATGGTGTCGACGATCCGGTCGCTAGCGGCCGCGGCGGCGAGGGGGAACTCGATGGTGAGGTTCACGCGGAAGCGGCGTGTGCCACGACGCTCGGCGGCAGTGTTGCCGTGATTGCCTTCGAACTCGAGGCCGCGAACGAACACGCTATCGGTCACGCGCGCACCGTACACAGAAGAGCGTGTACGATCGACGGATGCGGCGCGCGATCGTGCTCGGGCTCGTCGCCGCGTGCGGCGGTGGGAAGGCTGCACCTGCGCCCGTCGTGCCTGCGCCTGTCACAGACGTGCCGACGCTGACGATGACCAGGCGTGGGCTCGGACCGATCACCGACAAGACGCGCGCGACGCTGACCCAACTACGCGAAGCGATGGCGCCGGCGGGAATCAGCGTCGTTCCGGTGGTCGAGCGCGATCACTCGCTCGAGCTCGATGCGTACGATGGCAAGGAGAAGTTGTTCTACGTCGTGCCGAGCGATGACGGAACGATTCTCTATCTGCACGCGACGAGTCGACGCATCGCGATCGCAGACCATGCCGACTGGAAAATCGGTGCCACGTTCCACGACGCCGCCTCGCTGGGGCACTGCGATTGCTGGGGCGCGTGGCCGGTCTGTTATCGGACGGGCGAGCACGTCGCGGCCGGATTCACCGCGAGCTGCGATGGACTCGACTCTGCCAGGGGCAGGCGCGCGCTGGATGGTGCAGTGCTGACGCGCGTGGTCTGGAGCCCGACAGCCTTCGAGACACGCGAGGTCCCCTCGTTCTTGCCGCGCACCGAGTGACGCAGCCCGACGAGCACGAGCGCGCCCGTCGCGATGAGGAGCACGGATGCGACCCAGCCCGTCGTGCCGAACGCGGTGTGGAACGCCGTCGTCGCGTCGTGGGTAGTGGAGAACGTGCGGTCGTAGAGCGCGTTGAACAGCGTGCCGAGGATCGCGATGCCGAGCGCACCACCGAGCTCGCTCGTCGTCTCCGAGAGAGCGGAGGCTGCGCCGGCACGCTCGATCGGTGCGTGATCCACGATCATGCCGGTGACGATCGAGGGGATGGGCCCGAGGCCGAACGAATAGATGAAGATGCCGACACCGAGCGGCGCGAGCGCGGTCGCGTGCGAGACGAGCAACACGCCGGCCGCGGAGAGCACCATGCCGGCACCGACGAGGCGATAGCCGGGCACGCGCCGCGCGACGAGCGGTGAGATCAGCGACGAGACGACGAAGCCGATGGATGATGGCAGCATCCACAGCGCGGCCTCGAACGGCGTGCGGCCGAACACGACCTGAAGCTCGCGCGCGACGAACACGTAGATGCCGAACACCGCGAAGATGCCGAGCACGTTTGTCGCGAGCGCGATGACGAATGCGCGCGAGCGGAACATCGCGAGATCGACCAGCGGCGTCGCGATGATGCGCTGACGGCGAACGAACACGATGCCGAGGATGCCGGCGATGGCGATGGCTGGTGCTCCGTCGAGAGAGCCGCGCGCCAGGTGCTTGATGCCGTAGATCGCGGAGAGCACGGCGACGAGCGAGAGCGCCGCGCTCGGGACATCGACGCGCTCGGCATGCTCTGCGCGCACCTCGGGCAACAGCGTGCGCGCCGTCGCGAGCAACACGAGCATGACCGGGAGGCCGAGCAGGAACACGCTGCCCCACCAGAAGTGCTCGAGCATCACGCCGCCGAGCAACGGTCCCAGTGCGCCACCCGCGGAAAAGCTCGCGCCCCAGATGCCGATCGCGAACGCGCGCTGCTTGGGATCGGTGAACATCGATTGGATCAGCGCGAGCGTCGACGGTGCGAGCGTGGCGCCGGCGATGCCGAGTAAGGCACGCATCGCGATCAGCATGGTCGCGCTCGTGGAAAACGCTGCCGCGACGGAGATGACGGTGAAGGCGATCGCGCCGAGCAGAAGAACCTTGCGGCGACCGATGCGATCACCGAGCGCGCCCATTGGAATCAGCGCACCTGCGAGTACGAAGCCGTAGATGTCCACGATCCACAGCAGCTGCGTGCTCGTCGGATGCAGGTCCTCCACGAGCCGCGGTACCGCGAGGTTCAGCACCGTGAGATCCATCGCGTACAGGAGGCAGGGCAACGCGATCACGGCCAGGCCGATCCACGCGCGGCGGCTAGCTCTTTGGGGAGGGGATCCGGAGGCCATCATGCGGTTGAGTGCCGGAGTCCCGCAGGTTGTTACAGCCTGTGGCAGTCTCACGTTGGTGACGGACGCCGAGCTGGTAACAGCGATGCGCGCGGGGGACGAGGCGGCGTTTGTCGCGGTCGTCACGCTGCATCAGGGGCCGTTTCTGCGGATCGCGCGCGTGTGGGTGAAGGACGTCTCGGCGGCCGAAGAGGTCGTGCAGCGCGTGTGGCTCGTCATGCTCGAGTCGCTCGCCGCGTTCGAAGGCCGCTCCTCGCTGCGGACGTGGCTGTATGGCATCCTCATCAATACAGCTCGCTCTCACGCGCGTTCGCTGCGGCGCGAAGTCCCACTCAGCTCGCTCGCGGAGGAAGAATCTGCGGATGACGCGCCGTCGGTGCCCGCTGATCGGTTCCTGCGGCCAGAGCATCATTTGGCCGGTCACTGGGCCGGCATGCCCGTCGCGTTTCCCTCGCCGAGCGCCGAGGTCGAGCGATCAGAGCTGCGCGCACTTCTCGAGCGCGCCATCGCCCAGCTCCCACCCGTGCAGCAGCAGATTCTAATCCTGTGTGATGTCGAGGGAATGAGCGGCGACGATGCCTGTAACATTGCGGGCGTCTCGAGCACTCATCAACGGGTGCTTCTGCACCGCGCGAGATCCAAGGTGCGAACGATTCTCGAACAGCACATCGGAACGAGAGGAGAACCGCGATGACTGCACTCGCGCCCATCCGCCACATCGCACTGCTCACCTGCGTCGAGGTCGTGGAGCACGTCAGTGATCTGCTCGGCGGCGACATCCCCGCGCAGGACCGCGTGCGGCTCGAGCAGCACCTCCTCGTGTGCCCGCCGTGCACCACGCACGTGCAGCAGATGCGCGACACGATCGTCCTCGCTCGCGAAACGCATCGTGCGCCGGTCGCCGCGCCGGCAGCTGCTCTCGAGATGTTTGCGAAGTGGAAAGCGGCGGGGCTCGCACCGGGCGCGCCGCTCGTCGCAAGGCCGCGCAATGACTCTGTCCCGCTGGCGCCGATGAAGTCGGTCGAGCCGACGACGGCATTCAAGTTCCTCAAGAAGGGAGCGTTCGGTCCGATGTCGGGATCCGCGTGGCCCACACACGGCGCGTGGATGTCGACGTCGGCGCCGCTCGTTGTCGGTCGCAGCGGCGTCCACGTATGCAGGAGCGAAGAGCTCGCGCACTGGATCCACGACGAGCTGTGGGAATGCCAGGTCGCGGGCGAGCAGATCGAGGGCCCCGACTGCCTCGTCGTCGAGCGTGCGCGACTCACGAAGCGCATCGACGCGTGGAGCAACGGTGGCGCGACGCGCTTTGCAGCGGCGTGCATCGCCCGCGCGCGCGAGCTGGTCGGGGATTCGGTGATCCTGACCGACGGGGAAGAGGCGCTGCGCCACGGCTACCCCGCCGTCGCTGCGTTCAATGCGGCGCTCGCGATCGCACAGAAGGCGCCGGAGCTAGAGACTGCGTTTGCCGACGAGCGCCGCTGGCAGAGCCAGGCGATCGCGCGAGCTATGACCTAGGCCTCGGCGTCTTCTGCTTCAGCGTCTTTGATCTTCATCATCTTCTTTTTGATCATCGTGCGCTTCAGCGGGCCGACGAAGTCGACGAGCAGCTTGCCCGTGAGGTGATCGAGCTCGTGGAGCATGCACCGCGCCATCAGCGCCTGGCCCTCCATCTCGAACATCTTGCCGTCGATGCCCATCGCACGAACCTTGGCGCGCATCGGCCGCTTCACCTTGATGTAGATCTCGGGGAACGACAGGCAGCCTTCTTCGCTGTCTTGCTGTTCATCCGAGACCATCACGATCTCGGGGTTGATGAACGCGACAGGCTTGTCGGTCTCCGTGAGGCCGGCGAGCTTGGGCTCGACGATGAACATGCGGCGCGGATCGCCGAGCTGGAGCGCAGCGATGCCGAGGCCGTTCTCGGCGTACATGGAGTCGACGAGATCCTGATACAGCTCGCGCAACGAATCATCGACCGCAGCGACTGCCACCGAGGGTTGGCGGAGGCGCTCGTCAGGCCACACGACGACGGGACGGACTGCCATTGCAGGCGCACTTTAGCACGCACGACGGCGGACATTGACAACACTTCCGGCGGGGGCCATACAGGCCCCGCGACGATGATCACGAGGTTCTCGGAGTCCCGATTGCCTACTCCTCACGGGGAGTTCCGCATCGTCGTGTACCGCACCGGAGCCGCCGCAGGGCCGGGGGGATCAGCGCTCGGGACAGGTCCGGAAGAGCACGTCGCGATGGTGATGGGCGACGTGGCGGCATCCGATGTTCTCTGTCGCGTGCACTCGTCCTGCTTCACGGGCGAGGTGCTCGGCAGCTTGCGGTGTGATTGCCGCGCGCAGCTCGACGCTGCGCTCGAGCGCATCGGTCAAGAGAAGCGCGGCGTGCTCGTGTACATGGTGCAAGAGGGCCGCGGGATCGGCCTCGGCAACAAGGTCGCCGCGTACCAGTTGCAGGACAACGGCGCCGATACGGTCGATGCAAATCTGCAGCTCGGCTTTGACGCGGACCTCCGTTCGTATGACGTGTCGGCGAGCATCCTGCGCGACCTCGGCGTGCAGAGCGTTCGCTTGATGACGAACAACCCCGACAAGATCGCCGGCCTGAAGAAGGCGGGGGTGAACGTCGCCGCGCACGAATCGCATTGGGTCGGCGCGAGTGAGCAGAGCGAGGCGTATCTCGCCGTGAAGAAGGCCCGCATGGGCCACCTGGGCTAGGAACAAAATGAACGAGACAATCGCCAAAGAAGCGCTCGCCAAGGTCATCGACCCGTTGCTCGGGCACGACATCGTCAGCTACCGCGTGCTTCGCTCCGTCGAAGTTCAGGGCAGCGACGTTCTGGTGAAGCTCGACATTCCGACGCACGCGTATCCGGTCGCGCAGCGCCGCGAATTGCAGCAGCGCGTGGAGAAAGCTCTCCACGACGCGGGCGCCAAGCAGGTGAACGTCGTCGTGAACGTCGTCACGGCATTCATCCCCACGCCGAGCGACAAGGCCGTCCTCAAGGGCCCCAAGAACGTCATCGCTGTCGCGGCTGGCAAGGGCGGCGTTGGCAAGTCCACCGTCGCGGTGAACATGGCGCTCGCACTGCAGCGTCACGGTGCCAAGGTCGGTCTGCTCGACGCCGACGTGTTCGGCCCGTCGATCCCGACGATGCTCGGATCGCCCGAGGTGCCGGCGTCCGCGAACAAGGACTCCAAGATCATCCCCGCGATCCACCAGGGCCTCAAGGTGATCAGCGTCGGCTTCTTCGTCGATAAGAACGAGGCCGTCGTGTGGCGCGGGCCAATGGTGCACCGCCTGCTCCAGCAGTTTCTCGGCGACGTCGAGTGGGGCGAGCTCGATTACCTCGTGTGCGATCTCCCGCCCGGCACCGGCGACGTGCAGCTCTCGCTCAGCCAGCTGATCCCGATCGCGGGCTCCGTGATGGTGACGACGCCGCAAGAAGTCTCGATCGTCGATGTCGTGAAGGGCATCGCGATGTTCGAGAAGGTCGAGATTCCGATCCTCGGCATCGTCGAGAACATGAGCTACTACAAGTGCCCCGCGTGCGGTCACACCGACGAGATCTTCAGCCACGGCGGCGGCAAGCGCTTGGCGCAGGAAGTCGGTACGGACTTCTTCGGCGAGATTCCGATCGATACGCGCATCCGCTTCGGCGGTGACGCGGGCGTGCCGATCATCGCGGCTGCACCCGACTCCGAGAATGCGCAGCGCTTCATGGATATCGCGACCAAGGCAGCGATGAAGATCGCTTCCGCCGTGCTGTCCAAGCCCAAGCGCGCGCCGCGCCTGCCGATCATCAAGTAGCAAGGACGGTCGATCGACCGCTACTGAGGGAGCGGATTGAGCGACGGGGTCGGGTGAATGCTCGAGCCCGGCATCTGCGTCAGCACCGACGAGAAGATCCGGATCGCGCCGGGACCACCACCGCCGCCGCCGCCGCTCGCGTTTGCCGCCGTCGCATTCTTGCCAGGCATCGCGGCCGCTCCGTTACCTGAGCCGTTGCCACCGGCGCCACTCGTCGTGCCCACCGCCATTCCGCCGAGCGCTGCGGAGCCGTTCGCGATATTTGCTTCTGCACCGTTCGAGGCGTTGCCCGAGAGCGCGCCGCCTCCGCCCGCACCGCCGTGCGCCAGGATGACGCCGGTCGGTCCGACGTTCAGCGTCGGAGCTTCGAGAAGCACGAGGCCGCCGCTTCCACCGCCGCCACCGCCGGCGGTTTGCCCGGCCGTCGCTGCTGCACCGTGGCCCGACGCACCGTATGCGTAGATCGTTCCGGTCACCGAGATCACGCGACCCGCCGCCATCTCCACGCTACCGCCGCCCGCGCCACCCGCGCCGCCGCTGTTGCCGCCGGTGCCACCCGGACAACCGCCGCGCAGCTTGTCGATGCCGGTGTTCACGTTCGAAGCGATCGGCTGCAGTCCGTTCTGTGCGCCGCCTTTGCCTCCGACGCCCGACTGCGATCCGCCGGGGCCGCCACTCGCCGAGACTGTATTCGTCGCACCGTTCGTGCCGTTGATCGTCGCCGCACACGCGCCGCCCGATCCGGCGCCGCCGTTGGACAGATCCAACGTGCCGCTCACGGTGATCGAGTCGCGCGCCAGGAGGAGCAGCGGACGCGAGCCCGCCGGGATGACGTCATCGGCGATCGCGATGTTGTCGGCCGCGATCACGCACACCATCAGCCCGCGCAACGGTGTTACCTCGTCGCAATCCGCGCCGTCGGTGTCGAGAACGGGAGCGCCGCGGAGCGTGAACGTGCCGGGGTGAAACGCGATCGGGCAGTAGTTGCCACTCAGCGTGGTGTTGAGGCAATCGGGGGGGACGAACGCATCGCTCGCGTCGTCATCGCCCGCATCGACCGGTGCGGCGCATTCTTGATCGTCGAAGCAGAGGTTGTTCTCACCGCAGGTCAGGCTGCCGGGACAGACTGCGCGATCCGGATCCCCGAACACGCACGCGACCTGACACACGCGTTCGTGGGCGGGGCGATAGCACGCGGCGCAGAGCAGCGCGCAAACGACCCCAAACCGCAGCATCTACCCAGTATCGCCTAATTTACGGTCTCGGCGCACGGAGCCAGCTCGCAGAGGAGGTGGCTGACGTGGCCGAGCGTGCGCTGCAGCCGAACCATCGGGTCGATGGCCTCGAGCAGCTCCTGGCGTGCATCCACATCCATGACGAGCGCCGCGGCGACAGCATCCGCACACGCAGCGGGCGAGCCGGCGTCGCGAACGAGCTCGCGCAGCTGCGAGCCGCCCTGTTCGATCACGTCGGCGAGGCGATCGCACAGGGTGATCAAGCGGTGATGGTGATCGCGTGCGTCCGCGTCGTCGCAGTCGTCGTCGATCAGCGGCAGCGCCTCGACCGTCCGATACGCGCGGTCGGCGGTGATCTCGCGCGTGAGCTCCACACGGGCGACGCCACGGAGCAGGAGCGCGAACCGACCGTCGGGCAGCTCTTCGCTGCAGATGATGCGTCCAACGCCGAACCGCTCGTAGACGGGCGGGCGGCCGTAGTACGCCGTCTCGAAGCCCGGCCGCAGGCGCGCGATTCCCATCAGGTGACTCCCCGCGAGGCAGTCGCGTGTGAGCTCGCGGTAGCGCGGCTCGAACACGTGGAGCGGCAAGAGCCCGCCCGGCAACAGCACGCAGTTCGGGAGCGGAAAGATCGGCAACGACGAGAGGACGGTCGGATCGAAGGTCGGCTCGGGCATCGCCATCACTCGTTATCCGAACACGTCGATGCAGGTGCCGGTGAGCGCATCGGGCGCGCCGTGAGGCGGCGGTAATGCGAGGAACATGACGGTCGATGCGATGTCGTCAGGCGTCATATCCGGTTTGGCTCCTGGCAGCCCTTCTTTCAGCATATCCGTATCTACGCTGCCCGGGCAGATCGCGTTCACAGAGACCCTAGCAGTCCTCATTTCCTCGGCAAGGGCTCGCGTGAATCCAACTACCCCGTGCTTGGCCGCGCAGTAGGCCGAGAGCATCGCTGTCCCCTCGCGGCCCGCGCGAGATGCAATATTGATGATGCGTCCGCCGCCTCGCGTGAGATCGGAGAGGAACGTTCGCGTGACGAGAAACGTACCGTCGAGGTTCGTCGCCATCACGCGTCGCCACTCGGCTTCGCTGATCGAGATCGTGAACTTGCGAAGCACGGCACCCGCGTTGTTCACCAACGTGCGGACAGGTGGGAGCTGACCACGCATGGTGTTCGCGGCTGCTTCGATCGACGCGCTCTGCGTCACGTCGACAACGAACGGATGGACGCGCCCGCCGAACTGGAGAGCCTCTGCCTGCAGCGAGAGCAGGGAGCCCTGATTGCGCGCCCACGCGGCGACTTCTGCACCTTCACGCGCGAGCCGCAGCGCGATCGCGCGGCCGATGCCGCGACTTGCGCCGGTGACAACTACCGTCGTACCGGCGAGCCGCGTCACTTCTGCAGGTCCTTCTTGTCGAGCTTCTTCATGTCCTCATCTTCGGGATCGCCGAGCTGCTTGGCGTCCTTCTGCGCGGCGACGTCGAGTGGATCCGTGATCGTGTTGTACGGGAACGGCATCGACTGCGACTGGCACTGGAACGAGTTGGTCTGCTGATCGTCCTTGATGTCGAAGACGAAGATCGGGTCGTGCTTGCCCAGTGTGCCGTTGGAGCAATCCTTGAGGTACGCCCAGCCGCTCGCGTCGATCTTGGCCCACAGATCGTCGAACTCGCCGGGCGTCATCGCGCGCGCGTCCTCGAGGCGTTCGCCAGCCTTGTCGATGCGCCAGCGCTTGA
Source organism: Kofleriaceae bacterium (assembly GCA_036499725.1). Lineage (GTDB taxonomy): Bacteria > Myxococcota_A > Polyangia > Haliangiales > Haliangiaceae > JABFXX01. Next base: position 118,112 of record DASYDE010000029.1, on the reverse strand, counting down.
TGCGGGGGCCCTTGTCGGCGCAGTCCATCTGCACCCCGATCTCGCTGCCGCCGAGGTGGTTCGTCGCGATGTAGCTCGCGTAGCGATCCTTGCACGCGAAGTCCTGCGCCTCGTCGTTTGCTTGCTTCTGGCGCGCGCCGCACGCCGCCAGTAGCACTGCGAGAGCACCCCACTTAGACATAGTCAGCCGCCAGCGACGCGCGCATCGCTTCCGGGCATTCGACGCGATAGGCGTACGTCGGATGATCGACCTCGATGGCGAGCTTGGTCCCTGGCGTGGCGAGCAGCGTACGGGCCTGCTCCGTCAGCGGGAAGCGCATGTACTGCACGGCGCTGATCTTCTCCTCCGTCGAGCGACCCGGTTCGAACGCGGCGCGGATCGCGAGCGGGCCGAGGTGAAGGACGACGTGCTCGTCGATGCCGACCAGCGCAGCGAGACGCTCCTTGAGATGTTCGTCCTGCGGAAGTGGAACGAACAGCGTCGCGGCGAGCGTGGTCTCGGACGGCATCAGCTCGTTCGTGATGCGGATCTCTTCCAAGATCTGCTCATCGCTGACGAGGTTCTCGAGGCGGCAGATCTCTTCGATCTGCATCGTCAGCGTGAGCCGATTGTCGAACACGATCTCCAGCGTCGGGCCGATGACGACGCGCCGGTCCTTCTTCAGCGCGATCACGCGATTGCGATAGTCGTCGCGGATGTGCGCGTACATCGCGGGGCCCTTGATGTCCAGCCGTGTGATGGGACGCACCAAGCTCATGCTGGGGGTGTACCACGTGCGGCTCGGTGTGCTGATCGCCCACAGTGTTCGGCAATCGCAGGCACGAACTTGAGATCGGGGGACGAGCCGTTGGATGATGTTTCCCAATGAAAAAATTCTCTTTGGTTCTCCTGTCGGTGATGGCGCTGGGCGCGTGTGGCGGTGATGACGGCGGTAGCGGAATTGCGTCGTCGAAGCTCGTCAAGGATCTCACGCCCGCCGAGGGCACGGCCCTGTGCCACTCGCTGGCGTCCGACTGGCCGGCGCGCTCGGTTACGTGCAGCGGTGAGATGACGACGATCGGTGTGGCTGACTCGGACTGCTCCTCTGCCTCGGGCGACCCGATCGGCGACGTGCCGGCTGGCTGCACGGCAACCGTGGGCGATGCAGAGGCGTGCTTCACGGCGCTCGGCAACGTCACCGACATGCAGTACTGCTCCGGCACCTTCACGCCCCCCGCATCGTGCTCGGTGATCCTCAGCTCCGCGTGTGACACCGGCAGTGGCTCCGGCAGCGCCGCTGCAGCCCCGGCGCAGGGCACGCGCGAGCGCCTCGACTGGCTCGCGGGCCGCGCACGCATGCTCGCTGGCTACTAGGTCTCGCAGCGAGCTGCGGACTTGAGAACGGGCGAGAGTTCGACGGACAATGGGTGTCCATGAAGAACGTCTCGCTCGTTCTAGTTTCGGTTCTCTCGCTCGGCGCACTCGGCGCGTGCGGTGGTGACGACGGTGGATCGGGCGGGGGCGGAAGCATCCCGGCGTCCACGAAGCTGACGGACCTGACGCCCGCGCAGGGCAAGCAGGTCTGCCTCGACATCACGGCGCTGTTCCCATCGCATCCCGTCAGTTGCGACGGGGCCACGATTCCGGTCGGCCTCGATGCGTCGGACTGCAACGACGCGACGCCAGTCGGCAACATCACGTCGGCCTGCACGGCGACGGTCGGCGACGCGCGGAACTGCTTCGGCGACTTCGCCGACCTGTCCGATCAGGACTACTGCAACGGAACGGTCCGCACGCCCACGTCGTGCGCGCCGCTCATGACGCCGGAGTGCGACACGAATAACAACGGTAGCGGCAGCGCGACCGATGATCCGGCGCACGTGCTCGAGCGGGCGACTGCGATCCTGACGCGCAGCTAAAACAGCGCTACGCCGGGATCAAGCGAGTCGCATCCAGCGGGCCTTCGCCGCCTCGAGCTTGCCACCGAAGCTCGGGGGGAAGTGCCGGCCGACATAGGCGAACGCTTGCTGGATCAGGTCGCGATCGACCTCCGGCGGGACTTCCATGTTCTGGTCGTGCGGATCGGGGCGAATGCCGAGGCGAACAATCTCGGTCAGGCGGAGAACGTGGAGTCGGTTCACGAACAGCGCGTGCGCGATGCCCAGGAACAGCTCCTCCGTGACAGGGTCCATGGCCATAGAAGGCCCGTTTTCTACTACAGATGGGCCCGGGCTTAAAGGCTTTCCATCGTGTCGAAAACCGTACGATTTCTGTTGCTTGGACGTCAGTGACGCTTGGTCGTCGTGACCAGGCCAATGAGGCGCGCGTTCGGGGTCAGGTGGTACCCCTCCACGTCGACGTTGGTCAGGACGATGTTGTCCTCGTGCCAGAGCGGGACGATGGGAACGTCGTCCGCGAGGATCTTCTGCACCTCGCTATAGAGCGCGATGCGCTTGGTGCGGTCGAGCTCGGCGCGGGCCGCGACGGTGAGCACGTCGACGCGCGCGTTGCGATAGCGCCAGCGGTTGTTGCCGTCGGGGTTCTTCGCGTCGGGGATGCGCACCGAGTTGAACAGCGTGAACAGGAGATCCGGCTCCGTGATCTCCGGCGACTGCATCGAAGCGAGCTGGTACTGGCCCTTCTTGACGTCGGCGAAGAAGGTGCCGAACTCGAACGGGCGCAGCTCGACGTCGATGCCGACCTCGGCGAGCTGAGACACGATCACCTTTGCGACCGCGATGCGAAACGCGTCCGAGCTGGTCTTGTAGACAAAGTGGACGCGCGGCCGGGGACCATCACCGTCGGGATCCGTGAGGCCCGCTTCGTCGAGCAGCGCCTTTGCGCGCGGGAGGTCGCGCGTGTAGCGCGTGACGTTGCCCTCGTACGCCCAGTGGTTCGGCGGGAGCAGGCCCGTCGCGAGGACGGCGCGGCCCTGGAACTGCGCGGCGATGATCGCGGGGCGATCGAGCGCGAGCGCGATGGCGCGGCGGACGCGCACGTCCTTGAGGACCTTGTCGTCGTTGTTGAACATCAAGTACGTGAGCAGCACGCTCGGCGCGGCGTCGATGCGCACGCGCGGGCGCTCGAGCACCTCGTTGACGAGATCGAGGCGCACGCCGTTCTGGATCAGATCGGCTGATCCACCGACGAGCATCAGCAGGCGCGCGGAGGCGTCGCGCACGAACAGGATCTCGACGTGCGGGACGAGGGGCTTGGCGATCGCGAACGCGTTCGGTCTGAGCACGACGTGCGTCGACGTCAGCTCTTGGACGACGTACGGGCCCGCGCCGAGCTGATTCTTCGAGAGGATGCCGAAGTCGAGATCGGAGGCCATCGTCGCGAGCGGCGTCTTCAAGTGGAAGCGCGTGACACGCTCGGAGATGGCCTCCACGCTCGAGAAGCGCTCGACGAAGTTCTTGTGATAGACGCTGTCGGACTTGTCGTCGAGCATCGACTGATACGTGTACGCGACGTCGGCGGCGGTGACGGGCATCCCGTCGGAGAACTTCACGTCGGGGCGCAGCTCCGCGTCCCACGTGAGCGGATCGACCTGCGTGAGCTTGTCGGCGAGCTCGAGCCGCGGCTCCATCGACTCCGTGTCGACGGCCATCAGACCCGGGTAGACGAGCTTCGCGAGCTTGCTGTCGTAGTTGGAGATCGTGTAGCGCGGGTCCGCCGTGGTCATCACTCCGTCGAGCGCGACGACCAGCGTGTCGTCGGGGGTGCGGCGCTTTTGACCGGAGCAGCCAGCGAGCGCGACGAGCGTGATAATTTGGAGACGTGAAGGCATCGAGGGTCGCAGCGTCGCTGATCGCGCTCAGTATGATCCCTGCGATCGCATGGTCGCAAGTTGCCACCGACGACGACGACGAAGGGACGGGAAGTGGATCGGCACATGCGCTCGTAGCGCCACCGCTGCCCGCCGCGCGCAAGCAGTGGGTCACGCAGCAGATCGACGCGGCGATCGGCGCGCACCCGACGCTGGCCAAGGCGAAGGTCGGCATCGCGATCACGGATCTCGTGACGGGCGAGCAGCTGTACGTGCACGACGGCGACGTGCAGATGAACCTCGCGAGCAACACCAAGCTGCTGACGTCCACCGCCGCGCTCGCGACGCTCGGCAACAGCTTTCGCTGGCGCACGACGGTGCTCGCGGAGGTCGCGCCCGATGACAAGGGCGTGATCGCGGGCGATCTCTATCTGCGAGGACGCGGGGATCCCTTGCTCAGCGCCGATGCGCTGGACGAGCTCGCGGCGGAGGTCGCCGCGAGCGGCGTGAAGCGCGTCGACGGCAAGCTGCAGCTCGACACGTCGTACTTCGATGACGTCACCGAGCCACCGCACTTCGCGGAGCAGCCCAAGGAGCGCTCGGGCTTTCGCGCACCCGTCGCGGCGCTCGGTGTGGCGCGCAGCTCGGTCACGGTCAAGGCAAGCGCTCAACCGGGTGGGGACGTCGATCTGTCCGTCGAGCCCGACACGGGCGATTACATCAAGCTCGTCGACAAGGGCGTCACACTCGAGGAGAAGGGCCGCACGCGCCTGCGCGTCGACGCGAAACCGCCCACCGCGAATGGCTCGTTCTCCTTGGAGATCAGCGGCAAGTTCCACGCGGGCGATGGTGTGTACGAGCTGCGCCGTCGCATCGACGATCCGGCGCGCTTTGCAGGCGAGGTGTTTCGCGCTGCCCTCGCTCGCCACGGCGTGACGTTCAAGGTGAAGGCGTTCGGCAAGGACAAGACGCCCGACACCGCGAAGTTCGTCGCGCTACACGACAGCCAGCCGCTCCCCGACGTGCTGCGGTTCATGAACAAGAGCAGCGACAATTACGTCGCCGAGAGCGTGTTGAAGACCATCGGTGCGGAGTCGCGCGCGACCCCGGGGCCCGGGACGTGGGCCGATGGCACCTCCGCGGTCTCCGCCGCGCTCGGCAAGCTCGGCCTGCCGGCCGGCAGCTATCGCGCAGACAACGGCTCGGGCCTGTTCGACGCGAGCGGCGTCACTGCACGGCAGATGGTCGCGCTGCTCACCGCCGCCCACGGCAACTACCGCATCGGGCCCGATCTCGTGCAATCGCTGCCCATCGGTGGGGCGGATGGCACGCTCGCGAAGCGCTGGCGGGGCCTCCCTGCGCAGGGGCGCGTGCGGGCCAAGACAGGCACGCTCGACAAGGTCGTCACGCTCGCGGGCTTCGTCGCCGTGGAGGGCAACAAGGTCGTCGCGTTCAGCGTGTTCTTGAACGACGTGCCCGCCGGGCAGCGCACCGCCGCACGTGCGCTTGCCGACGACGTCGTGAACGTGATCGCTGCGTACCTCGGCGCGACGTGATGTGGTACGAACGGCCATGGCCGAGCTCAAGGGAACCAAGACCCACACGAATCTCAAAGAAGCGTTTGCCGGCGAGTCGCAGGCGAACCGCCGTTACCTCTATTTCGCAAAGGTCGCTGACGTCGAGGGTCACCCCGACCTCGCCGGCCTGTTCCGCGACACCGCGGAAGGCGAGACCGGCCACGCGCATGGTCACCTCGACTACTTGAAGCGCGTCGGTGATCCGGCGACGGGCGAGCCGATCGGCGACACCCAGAAGAACCTCAAGGCGTCGATCGCCGGCGAGACCTACGAGTACACGCAGATGTACCCGGCGTTCTCCAAGACGGCCCGCGAAGAGGGCTTCGAGGAGATCGCGGAGTGGTTCGAGACGCTGGCGCGCGCAGAGCGCTCGCACGCGGGCCGCTTCCAAAAGGGCCTCGACACGCTGAACGTCAAGTAGTCAGCGGTCGTCGGACCAACGGGCGCTCGCTGAGAACCAGCGGGCGCCTTTTTTCGTTAGCGCGCGGCGTGCGTGGCGCGGAGCCAGGTGCGCGCGGTCTCGATGACGCGTGCAGAGCCGCTGCCGTCGCTCCCGCTGCCACCGCACGAGACCAGAAACGCGCACGACGCCGGGATGTTGGAGCTGGTCTCGTCGCACAGCTGCGCATTGGTGTAGCCATCGATGTCGTCGAAGCAGTTCACGAGGTCGCTGACGGTCGCGGTGCAGCTCGCGGAGACGCCGATCGGCTCGGCGTTCGTGCACTCCGCGTCGTCGACGCCGCGGCTGTGAGTCGTGCCGTCGGGGCACGTGAACGACTCCTTGGGCGCCGTCGACGCTTCGGCGTGACAGAGCGCGTCGGTTTGCGCCTGCGTCAGATCGACGAGCTTGGTCGAGCCGGGCACGCCACCCGTATCACCGCCGCTGCCGCCGCCACCGCCGCACGCACCCAGAGCCAGGACCGAAACCAGGAAGAGAGAAGTCTTCATGCGACGCATCATCGGGTGCGAACGCGCGGATCCACAAGTGCGTGACGCACGATGCCGCCTATTGCCGCGACGTGAGTCACGCTGCCAACGAGCTGGTCAGCGCTTCTTCTGGTCGTCGAGCTTCGCGCGCCGCGCCTTGAGCTCTGCTTCGAAGCCAGAATCTGCTGGTTCGTAGATGCGCTCGCCGACGATCGAGTCCGGCAGATAGTCCTCGGGGACGTAGTTGCCCTCGAAGTCGTGCGGGTACTTGTAGCCTTGGCCGTGCCCCATCGAGCGATCGAGTGCCGTCGAGCCAGGGCGATAGCGCGCGGGAACGGGCAGGGTGCCCTTGTCGCGGACGAGCTTGCGCGCGGCGGTGTACGCGGTGAGCGCCGCGTTCGATTTGGGCGCGAGCGCGAGATACGTCACAGCCTGCGTCATCGGCAACACGCCCTCGGGCAGACCGACGAGCTCGACCGCTTGCAGCGCGCTGACCGCGACGGCGAGCGCCTGCGGATCCGCGTTGCCGACGTCCTCGCTCGCGAAGATCACCATGCGGCGCAAGACGAAGCGCGGATCCTCGCCGGCCTCGAGCATGCGCGTCATCCAGTACACGGCAGCGTCGGGATCGGAGCCGCGCATGCTCTTGATGAACACGCTGACGACGCCGTAGTGCTCGTCGCCGGCCTTGTCGTAGAGGAGGTTGCGGCCCTGCGCGGCTTCGGCGATGTGCTCTGCGGTGAGGACGGCGGGGCTCGCGTCTCCTGCACCGCGGCGCGCGAGATCCGCGGCGACCTCGAGCACGCTGTACATCTTGCGCGCGTCACCCTGTGCGGCCGACACGAGCTGCGCAGCTACGTCGTCATCCGTGAGCGAGACGTCGAGCGATGCGAGACCGCGATCGGTGTCGGCGAGTGCGCGGCGCGCGAGGGCGACGAGCTGCGCATCATCGAGTGACTCGAGCCGCACCACGCGCGTGCGCGAGATCAGCGCGGCGTTGACGCCAAAGCTCGGGTTCTCGGTCGTCGCGCCGATCAGCGTGACCGTGCCCGCTTCGACGTGAGGGAGCAGCGCGTCCTGTTGCGACTTGCTGAAGCGATGGATCTCGTCGATGAACAGCAGCGTGCGCGCGCCGAACTGATCGCGCCGCTCGGCCGCCTTCGCGACCGCTTCGCGCACGTCCTTCACGCCCGCATCGACCGCCGAGAGCGCGATCAGATCGGCGCGCAAGATCTCGCCGAGCAGGCGCGCGAGGGTGGTCTTTCCGCTCCCGGGCGGCCCCCACAGGATCAGTGACGGGATGGCGCGGCCGGGGGCCAGGTTCGACAGAATGCGTCCCGGTCCCAGCAGGTGGAGCTGACCGATGACCTCATCGAGGCTACGTGGCCGCATTCGCTCGGCAAGCGGCTGCCCGACGAGGCGTTTCTTCGCGCTGGCCGCGAACAGGTCCACGCCGCGTGCATACCCCAGTTGGACCAGTCGTGCAGAGATTGCGCGGGCCCAGGCGGCGCGTGTCGACGGGGCAACACCCACCGTTCCCTGGTGACGGTTCACCCGGCAGTCCCTCCGGTCAGGTGGGGTGTTCCCAGCGGAGTTTCGCTGCGTTACCCGTTCGCGGGTCCCGCCGATGCGTGGCACAGGCCCTGCTACTTACCCAGCTCGTGCTCGAGATCGTCTTCCACTATCGCACCCTCATCGGGAAGTGCGAGCTGGGCGTCGGCCTCGACTGGGACGAGATCGAGCAGGTCAACGGCATCGAGGCCGCGTTCGCGCCGACCGCGGATGATTGTCGCATGAAGAGTGGCCGCCGCTTCCGTCGCGAGTCCGCGAAGCTCTCTGCGCTCCTGCGCGGTGACCGTATTCACGACCGCGTCGCGCTCATCGAGATGGGCCCGGGTGGCTTTGTCGTCAGTGGCGCGCCGTTCATCGCGCGCGGTGAGTGCATCGAGGTCATCGTCGACAATGGCGAATTCTCGTACCGCTTCAGCGCGCAGGGCGTGTGGCTCAAGGAGGACGGCGACGACTACAAGGTCGGCCTCGTACTCCAGGGCATGCCCGTGCGTCTGCACCATCAGTCGATCAGCGCGCACGCGCACGACATCGTCGACGAGATTCCCGCAGCGGCCTAGCGCGCAGCCTTCGCGTCCGCGTGCTCGAACGCGGATTCCATGCGTTCGCTATCGCGTGCCGAGAGCCCGTGCTTCTGCGCGAACGACTTCCAGCGCCGAGTCACAGCCGCGACCTCGGCGACGATCGACGTCGCGTTCGGTCCGCTGAGCCCAAACGACTTCGCGATCGCCTTGACGGTCTCCAGCGATGCGGTCGGATCCGCCTCGTCGAGTGCGAGCGCGTGGACCCGAGGCCGTACGTCGGCGGGCATGGGGTTGAGATCGAACGCTGGCGAGAGCGCCCACCCATCCGCCGCACGGAGAAAGCCGTGGTTGCGGAGATGGTCGTCGGTGTTCGAGACGAGGACGTTGAACACGATGCGGCGCCACAGCTGCGCCAGCTGCGCGCGGGTGTCGTGACCGCCTGATCGCAGGACATCGGCGATCTCGAGGTAGCTGCGTTGATCACCGTCGCGCGCGGCGAGGGCGGTCATGGCGGAGATGTAGGGGATGCGGCGGCGGCCCGTCCGATCAAAGCGGTCGACGATCAGCACCGGCTTCTTCAGGATCGTCGCGAGCTCGAACCGCGGGACCGCGATGCCCGCTGCCTTCGCCATCGCGAGCGTCGTCGCCTCCCAGCGCGTGACCGGCCACTCGTCGTCCTGCGACGGAAACTTTGCGATCGCGAGCGTGCCATCGGGGCGACGAATCGACGCTTTGGGGCGTGCACCGCCGAGCGACGTGCCAGGCGCGAGCAGAAGAGCGAGATCGTCGTCGGTCTCCTCGTCGGCAACCACAGCCGCGCTCGCCCTGAGCAACTTCGGAAGCTGGACGAGCGGCGGAATGCCGCCGCCCACGGTGAGGAATAATTGCGTACCCGCTTCGCGGAACCGCAGCGCGCCGAGCCGCGTCGCGTCGTCGACGAGGGTCAGAAAATCGCTGGTCAGGAGGGTTCTCGGCGCTCGCCCCTCCGCTTTCGCACGCGCGCGTTCGTTGCGACGCATGAGCGTCTGTCCCCAGCGGTCCGGCGCGGGGTCCGTGAACGCGTTGAACAGCGGGCGCTCGGTGTGGGTGCGTCCTTGCGCGAGCGGTAGCTCGGGATCGAGTGCGAAGGCACCGGGGCGAGCGAGCCACGCCGCGGTGTACTCGAACGAAGCCGATTCGCGGTTTGACCGCGCGCGCGCCCACAGGCGCCCGACCACCACGTCGGAGCCATCGAGCTCGAGCACCACGTCGAGCTCGCGTTCCATTACCGCTTCGTCCTGACGCGCGTGGGGAGCTGTTCGGTGTCGAGATCGATCCCGAGCTGATCATCCGCGAGCTGCGCGATCGCGAACAGTCGGTCGGCCATTCCCAACGCGAACAGGACGCAGGCGTAGGTGCCGATCGCGACGCCGTCGTCGCCTCTCTCGATGCGCGCGATCGTCTGGCGGGTGACGAGGGCACGTTGAGCGAGCGCCTCCATGGTCAACCGACGCCGCTTACGCGCCGCAGAAAGATCCTCGCCGAGCGTGCGGAGGCCACGCTTGACCGGAATCGGCAGCTCGGGCGAGCCCTTCATAACGTTACATAAATAGCACGCTAGCCAGGATAACGTTAGCTATATGTAACGTACTACTTGGAGCGGTCGATCGCGCGCGACAGCAGGTGCAGCGTGCGCGGCGGCAGCGTCTCTCCACGCCACGCGAGCGCACGACCGAGGACGAGCGCCTTGTCCGCCGTGTTCAGCGACGGGCGATGCGCGAACAGGCCCGCGCCGGTCGAGTCGATCTTGTCGAGGATGCGCATACCGCCGTGCCACGTGAGCGCGAGCTCGACAGCGAGGTCGGCGCCGACGGTGTCGACGAGCGGACGTGCACGCTCGAACAGCGCGCGCGTACGAGCGACCTCGTACCGAACGAGCGCGCCGACGCCAGGTGTTTCGCGGCGCGATGCGATGTCGGCCTCGGTCACGCCGAAGTGGCGGAGATCCTCGGCGGGCAAGTACACCCGGCCGCGCTGCCAATCGGCGGGCACATCCTGGATCAGACGCGCGACAGCGACGCCCGACGAGAGGTCGTCCGCGTACGCGTGCAGCTCGGGCGTGCGATAGCCGCCGATGTAGAGGAGGAGGCGCCCGACGGGCTCGGCAGACTGACGCGTGTAGCTGCGCAGCTCGTCGAACGTGGAGTAGCGGCGGCGCTCGAGATCGGTCCGGAAGCCGGACATCAGCTCGAGGAACTCCGTGATCGGCAGCGCGAACTTGTCGACGGTGTCGGCGAGAGCGACGAACACGGGGTGATCGGACTGGCCGCGGTAGCAGGCGTGGAGCTGCTCTTCCCAGCGGTCCAGCTCGCGTGCGCGACGGCCCTCGAACGCGACTTCGTCGGCGTAGTCGTCAGCGACGCGTGCGAACGCGAAGATCGCGAAGATGTGCTTGCGCAGCGCGGAGCGCGCGAACATCGAGCCGACCGGATAGTTGTGATGGCGAGCGCGCACGAGCGCCTCGCAGTAGCAGTAGCAAGCGTCCAGCTCCAGCGACGGCGGGAGCGGGACGGCGAGGGCAGGCGAGCGTAGAACTCCGAGGCGCTGGATCATCGTGGTTCTCCCGAGCTGAGGCGCGCGAACACTTCACGCGCACGGTCTGCCTTGACATCACCTGTGGCGGCGAGCTCCGCTGCGACGCGATCGACGAGCTCGCCGGTCGCGCCCGCCGCGCGCGCGAGACCGCGTGCGTGGAGCGCCATGTGGCCGCGCTGAATGCCCTCGGTGGCGAGAGCCCGCAGCGCAGCGAGATTGGTCGCGAGGCCCGCCGCTGCGCACAGCGCCGTCAGGCGGTCGGCTGATTGCGCGCCTGCGAGCTGGAGCGCGAAGCGCGCGCCCGGATGAGAATGGAGCGCGCCACCGACGGTGCCGACGGCGAGCGGCATGGACAGCTCGCCCTCGAGGCCTGCTCCGTCCGCGCGCTCTCGCCACACCGCGAGCGGTCGGTAGACGCCATCCTTTGCGGCGAACGCGTGAGCGCCTGCCTCGACAGCGCGCCAGTCCTGACCTGTCGCGACCAGGACGGCGTCGACGCCGTTCATGATGCCCTTGTTATGCGTGACAGCGCGATACGGATCGAGCTCCGCGAAGCGGCTCGCGGCGGCAATTGCCTTGCGCACGCTCGGGCCATCCACGCCTGGCTCGCTCGCGAGTTGCGCGTCGTCGATGGAGCACCGCACGGTGACGGTGCGGCCGTCGGTGAGATTGGAGAGGATGCGCAGCCCGGCGCGACCACCGGCGAGGTTCGCGACCTTCTCGGCCATCGCTTCGCACAGCGTGTTGACGAGGTTCGCGCCCATCGCATCGCGGCAATCGACGTGCAGATGCACGACGAGCACGGCGCCATCCGGCCCGTCGCCCGCCAGCGGCCGCACGGAAACGGCGCGCGGACCACCGCCGCGCTCGAGCAGGCGCGGGACGAGACGGCGCGCATCGGCGAGCAGGTCCTGTTCGGCCGCTCTCACGCGCTCCGTACCCGCGAGCAGATCGGCGACGTTCGTCACCTGGATCTGGCCGATCATCACCGGCGCCGAGACGTCGCTCGTGAAGCCCTTCGGTCGCGCCATGCGCGCCGCGTTGGATGCGGCGGCGACGATCGACGCTTCTTCGACGACCATCGGAATCAGCGCGTCGGTGCCGTCGACCACGAAGTTCACGGCGACCGCGAACGGCAGCGCGTACGTTCCAACCACGTTCTCGATCATGCCGTCCGCAGCATCGAGCGGCAGCGCACCCGGGTCGACCGCGCTCAGCGAGCTGGCCGGCAGACCGCACATCTCCAGCAGGCGCGTGCGCCTCTCGGCGAGTCCCAGCCGGAAGAAGCCTGTGAGTCGGGAGGATGGACGCACGGAACTGACCGTGTTTACGACGCGTCCGGGCGCAAGTCCACGCCCGTCTCGTCGACGCTCAGAGGAACCAGGCGGCACCCGACTTGGATGAGCACACGTTCGATTTCCGTTGCATCTGCCGTGCTCGGGATCACAGCGATCGCCAGGTCGCCGCCGCCTGCGCCGGTCGTCTTGGCGGTCCCGCCATACCGGGCCAGGGCCTGACGCGCCCGGACGACGACGTCGGGGACGAGCTCGGCACCGGTCGCCGCGGCGAGGCGATCCATCGCTGCCGCGCCGAGGGCCAGCGAGCCGATCAGTGCGGTCGCGGCCAGATCCGCGGGTGCGATCATCGCCGCGCAGGCCGCCCGCGAGGCATCGGCGAGCGCCATCAGGGCCGCCTCCACGGTGGACGGATTCAACGCGCGCGCTTGCTGCACTCGTTGCACCAACGCCGTCGTGCTCGCCGATGTTCCGGTGAAGAACGTCAGCAGGCGCACGCTCTTGGGCCAGGCGCGCTTTTGAATGTTCGCGGTCGGATCACCCTCGGCACGCGCCATCGCGACGAGCTCGGGCATCGCTGCGTTTGCCACGCTCTGGGTCGCGAAGCGCTCCTTGCTGACGCGCCACGCGCCGCTTGCCGTCAGCGGTGCACCGGGGCGCGTGAACTCGATGACGCCGCCGTAGACCGCCGCCGCGATGTCCGCACCGGATCCTCGTGCGCCCATCGGAGCCTGTGCTCGTCCGTGCGCTGCCGCCGCGACCGCGTGGACCTCCTCGAGAGAGATGTTCGCATCGGTGGACGCGAGTGCGAGATAGACGGCCGCCGCCGTGACCGCAGCGCTCGAGCCGAGGCCGAGCTTGTTGGTGCCGTCGTAGAAGCCGCGCGAGTCGACCGCGATCTGCAGCGCGACGCGGGCCGCGCCATCGCCGTCACCGCGCTGCGCCGCGAGCTCGGACGCCACGGCCAACAGGAACGGCGAGCTACCGCGCGCTCCGCCGCTCTCGACGCGCGCCACGGCGCGACGGTTCACTGCCACCATGAGCGCCGGTGCTCCATCGAGCACGGCGTACTCGCCGCTCAGCATCAGCTTTCCAGGGGCGCTCGCAGTCAGGGACATCGCCCCGGACTATCGCACGCGGGGGCAGTTAGCGGCGGCGTCGGCGCAGGAGCAACGCGCCCAGCGCGATCACCACTCCGCCAAGAGATCCGCCACCGCTCGTCGAGCAGCCACCGCTCTTGCTCCCGCCCGTACCGCTGCCACTGCCCGAGCCATCGTCATCACCGGTCTCGCCGTTGCTGCCGTCGTCGTCGCCGCTCCCGCCAACACACTGACCCGCGCTGCACGTCAGGCCGTCGCCGCAGGTGCCGCAGCTGCCACCGCAACCGTCGTCGCCGCACTGCATGCCCGTGCACAGCGAGACCGTCGGTGCCGCGTTCGTGGGCGTGCCGTTCAGCAGCGTGTGCGCGAGGCCGAGCGACATGTCCGCGCCGAACGTCATCTCGCCGATGCAGGTAAAGCCGGAGAACAGATCGGAGTAGGTGCCCGCGGGCTGCAGCTGCGCGCCCCAGCGGAACTCTGCGTCGGGATAGAGGCCGCGGTAGTAGCCCGCGCCCATCATGATGCCGCCCGTCGTGAAGTCGAGCGTGTCGTAGCCCTTGGCCGCGAGCTTTTGCGCCGCGCCATGGACCTGATACTCGCCGCGCGCCGACATCTTCACGAGGTCGTAGTACTTGTCGTCGCCGCCGGGCGTCGTGCCCATGTCCATCCAGTCGCCCCAGCCCTGCAGCACGAGCGGCAGGTAGAGGTCGAACGCGATGCCCGAGCCGTCGTCGCCGCCGAGCATCTTGCCGATCTGCGACATCGCGTTATTCGTGAAGTAGAGGCGCGCATCGTTCGTCGAGCCGAGCGGGATCAAGCCGCCGCCGCGCATGCGCCAATAGATCCCGCCGAGCCAGTAGGCGATCCACTCGCGCTCGGTCCGCGTCAGCGACGGGAATGGCAGCACCGGGCGCGTGTGCGACGACGCGGCGAGGCACGTGAGTTCTTGCGCGCTCGCAGCCGTGCCGGCGGACGCCTGTGTCGCGAGCATCGTCGTCTGGCTGTCGAGCTCGGTGCTCATCGCGGTGAGGCGCGTCGACAATGCTTGCGCCGCGGTCGTGTCGAAGCACGCAGCGTGAGCAGACAGCTCGCCGAGTGCGGCCGCGTACTTCGTCTTCGCCGACGAGAGATGCGTCACGAGCGTGTCGTGGCGGAGCTTCTGCAGCACGGTGCGCAGCGTCGGAATGAAGTCCGCGGGAAGCATGCCCTCCGGCGGTGGACCGGCGTGCGTGAGCGCTTCTCCCGCGGAGCCGATCATATTCACGAGTGTGTCGGTGTTCGCGCGCGCGTCGCTCGGCGAGTACGTCAGCACGTAGAGCTCGGGGAACTCGACGTCCTTGCACGCGCCGACGTCGGCGAGGTCGGTGCGGAGGCGCGCGTCGGATGCGGTGCAGTCGCTCGTCGTCACCGTTGCGAGCGCGTCGAGCTGCGCCAGCGCGAAGCCCGCATGCGACGTGCACGTCGTCGACGTCAGTGGCCACGTCATCGGTGGCGTGCTCACGGCAGCGTGCATGTTCTCGAGGAGGGCGGCCGTCTGCGGCCAGAAGTAGAGCGTGACGTCGTCGGAGACAAGCGTCGTCAGGCGCGCGATCGGCATCTCCGGATACGACGCGTTGCCGGCGCTGATCTGCGAGCTGACGTCAGCCGGCTTCTGCGCGTGCGACGGATCGAAGTCGAACGTCCAGTGCGGTGCCGCTTCGGCCACGGCGGTGGACGTGATCAGGAACGCGAGAACGGCACGAAACGCGCGTTGCATTGGCGCGCACGGTAATCGCTCGCCGCGGCGCTCTCCACAGCAAACGTGCGTTCCGTTATTCGGCGGGCGGATCGCCCACAACAGTTTGCAGTTTCTACGCGGATGCGCGCGACAGCGTCTCGGATTCGCCGATGGCGACGAACGATGCGCCTGCGTGAACGAGCGCGCCGATCAGCTCGCCGACGCACTCGATCGGCGCGGAACCGAAGTCGACCGTGAACGAGAGCATGCCGTCGGCGACGGCGACGTCGCGAACGGAGTGCACGACGCTCGAGAGGCCGAGCATGTCCGTTGGATTCTTGTCCTCGGGATCGAGCCACGTCGTGAGCCACGCGTTGAGCGCGTAGTGCCAGCGGTCGTCATCGACACGCGCCTGCACGCGGCACTCGTTCCACGGAAAGCGAATGACGGCGCACGGCGTTCCGTTCACATCGACGCTCATGCCGTGCTGCACGTTCGGAAGGACGGCGACCTGGAGGTCGTGGACCTTCGGGCCGGTCGCGATCGCGTCGAAGCGCTGGAGGCCGCCGAACACACGCCCGTCATTCACCTCGACGAGACCTTCGGGCAAGACGTCCGCGACCTGCGTCCGCAACCGGCTCACCAAGCCCGGGAGGTAGCGCACGTGTGCAGCGCGCAGCTGCGTCAGCATCTCGCCCAGCGCCTGCGGGAAAGCGAGGTTCTGCATCACCGCGCCCCGAGCGGTCATCTCCACGTTCATCGTGCCGGTACGTAGCGCGAATTCACCCAGCATGGGGCGCCAGCGACCAGACCTTCTGCGCCATGCGCGATCTCTCGTCGGGCGAGGCGCGTGCGCGATCCAGCCCACCCATAAAAGTCTTCGTGCCTTCTGTCTTCGTGGCTCCGTGACACGCACATCCCCGTCGGTACCGACGCGCTGCGTGGACGTGGAGGTACACGTGACAGGTGGAGGTGCACGAGAACGTTCGCAGAGCCACGAAGGACGACGACACGAAGGACTCTTGAACCTCGCCGGGCGAGGCGCGTGCGCGATCCAGCCAATCCAAAAAAGTCTTCGTGCCTTCTTCTTCGTGGCTCTGTGACACGCACATCCCGCGGCGCTATCCGGCGCGCTAGCGGGGACGTGGAGGTGTACGAGCACGGTGTTGCGCCTGGCGCTGCTACACGGAGCTGCGTGGCACCTGGCGCAGAGAGCCGATCCTACGTGGTGGTGACGGTCGCTGCGCCGCCCACGCCCGAGACGATCGCGTCGGTCGCGCCCGCCGCCTTGAGCGCGAGAGCGACGGTCGCCGCGTCGTCGAGCGTAGTGAGCACCTTGACGTGCGGGCCACCGTCGATGGTTGCCCATGCGGCGATGCCGCGCTCGCGCAGGGCGCGCACTTCCGCGAGGAGCGCGAGCGTCGTCGGCTGCCAGTAGATGACGGCAGGGCGGGCGGCCATCGCCGTGGCGTGCATCGCGATCGCGTTCGCCTCGGCGAGCGCTCCGAGGGCGGGCAAGTCGGCGGCGGAGAGAGCGGCCTCGGCGGCGACCAGGTCGCGCGGCACGAGATCGAGCCACGCGCGGTAGAGCGGAGAGGTCGCCGCCGTGTGGTCCATCGCGTCGCGCGAGCCGTGGGCTTTGGGCGCGCCACCACCGACGACGCCGATGACCATGCGCACACGCTCGACGAGGGCGCTCTTCATGGGCTCGGCGTACGCGTCGCTGCCATCGCCTTGTGTGCC
This sequence comes from Kofleriaceae bacterium, assembly GCA_036499725.1. GTDB lineage: Bacteria > Myxococcota_A > Polyangia > Haliangiales > Haliangiaceae > JABFXX01. The sequence continues at coordinate 101,337 of DASYDE010000029.1, read as the reverse complement.
CGCGTGCATGCGCACGAAACCGCCGAAGATCGAGCGAGCGGCCGAGCCGGAGCCGCGGCGAGCGAGCATCGAGAGGGCGCGCGGCGAGAGCGCGAGGCCGGCCGCGGTGGTCGCAGCGACAGCGAGCGCCGCGAAGCCAGACGCGGAGGAGGCGAGGCCCGACGCCGTCGGGAAGTCGTTGCGCGAGACGACGCGAGCGCGCGTGGTGATCGCCGCGTCAGCGCGGACGAGATCGAGGAAGGACCGGATCTTCGCGACGTCCTTGGGGCGCGCGGGCTGGCCGTCGAGCTCGAGCTCGTCGTCGGCGAGCTGCGCATCGAACGAGACCGTCGTCTCCGTGACGAGCGCACCGAGCGTGAGCGAGAGCGAGCCGGCCGCGGGCAGGTTGAGCGCGGCGTCGCGTTTGCCCCAGTACTTGACGAGCGCGATGTTCGCGCACGCGCGCGCGGTCGCGGTGGACATCAGGCGGCGCCGCCGGGGGCGCCGATGGTCGCGACGAACCCGTCGATACCGGCGATCTTCCAGGTCGCGAGCACGGCCTTCTCTTTGTCGCGCGGTGCGATCGCGATGACCGCGCCACCGCCGCCCGCACCGGTGAGCTTGGCACCCCACGCTCCGGCCGCGCGCGCGGACGCACACAGCGCATCGAGCTGCGCCGTCGAGACGCCGAGGCCACCGAGGATCTCGTGCGCGCGGTTCATCGCCGCGCCGAGCGCCGCGTGATCGCCACCGACGAGCGCGTTGGTGCCGGTATCGGAGAGCTTGCCGAGCTCGCGCAGGCGCTTGTCCTCGGCGACGGAGTTGGTCGCGGTGGCGACCTTCTCGACCATCGCTGCGGTCGAACGCGGTGTGCCGCTCGATCCGACGAGCACGCGCAGCGACACGCCCTTCATCGGGCGTACGCCACTCGCGCGGCGGAACACGCCGATGCCGCCACTCGCCGCGAACGCGACGTCGATGCCGCTCGCGCGGCCATGCATCAGATCTTCGCTCGCCGACGCGGCCGCGATCACCTTGGCGGGATCGATGGGCTGCTTCGCGTTGACGAGCATCGCGCGCGCACAGGCGACGGCGAGCGCAGCGGACGAGCCCAATCCTGCACCGGGCGGAATCTGCGCATCACCCGTGAGCGTGATCGCGGGGCGACCGAGCTGGAGAGCGTCGGCGATCGCGCACATCGCGCGCGAGACCGGGTGATCGTCCGTTGCGAGCACGCGCACGTTCCACGCCGGCACGTCGATGCGGAACGCTCCGCCGGCGAGGTGGGGCACGGCGCTGATCGTGACGCCGCGATCCAGAGCAGCCGCGAGCGCGGGGTAGCCGTACACCACGGCGTGCTCGCCGAGCAGGATGATCTTGCCGAGGCCGATCGAGCTCATATCGCCAGGTCGTTGAGATAATCGCGCAACGGCGCTCCGAGGTGGCGCGGAGCGCGCGAAAGATCGCTCGCGCGGCGGCATCCCGAGAGCAGGCAGATCGCTCGCAGCGAATCGAGGATGCGGGCGATCGCGGCGCCTACGCCCGCTTCACCGGAGTCCCGCTGGGCCCGCAGCATCGGAGCCGCCATGCCGCCGAGCCGCGCCCCGAGCGCGATCGCGCGCGCGACATCCGAGCCGGTGCGCATGCCGCCCGATGCGACCGTCACGAGGCCCGCCTTTGCGCACGCGACGACGGACACGGCCGTTGGGATGCCCCAGTCCCACAGCTCGTTGCCGAGGGCGGCCGCATCCGCGTTCGCGCCCTGCGCGCGCACGGCCTCGACGGCGACCCAGCTCGTGCCGCCGCCGCCGGCGACATCGACCGTCGTCACGCCGGCCGCGAGCAGCATCTGCGCGGTCTGCGGGGACAAGCCGCAGCCCGTCTCCTTCACGATCACGGGCACCGGTGACGCCTCCACGATGCGCGCGATGCCGTCGCGCACGCCGCGGAAGTCGCGATCGCCGTGCGGTTGGATCAGCTCCTGGCCCGGGTTGAGATGGATCGCGAGCGCATCCGCCCCGATGCGCTTGGCGAGCTCGCCGACGCGGGCCGGTCCGAGAGCGAGCGCCTGCACGCCGCCGATATTGCCGAGCAGCACCACATTCGGAGCGACGTCGCGCACCTGGTACGTCTCGGCGCGCTCGGGGTGCTCGTCCATCGCGCGTTGACTCCCGACGCCGAACGCGATGCCCGCCCGTTCGGCCGCCTTCGCGAGCTGGCGGTTGATCGCGGCCGCCTCGGGCGTGCCGCCCGTCATGCCCGTGATCAGGAGCGGCGCGCGGAGCTGCTTGCCGACGAGCTCCGTCGCGAGATCGATCTCTGCCAGCGAGAGCTCCGGTAGCGCTTGATGCACGAGGTGGACGTGCTCGAGCAGCGTCGTCGCGCGGAACTCGGCGCGACCCGACGCAGCCACCTCCAGGTGGTCCGCCTTGCGCTGTCCGATGTCGTCACCCGGCACCCAGCCTTGTTACCACGACCTGTCTCACCTCCGGGGGCAACGATCGAATCACAACGTCATCGTCGACGTTGCCTGGCTGACGTTGACGTTGCGTCGATGCGTTGTCTTCGACCCGAACGGCACACGTAAACTCCACCGTGGTCGATGACCTTGTCGACTGCTACGAGCTCTCCCACTACGCACGCCTCTGGGAGAACGCCCGCGTTCGTCATCGCCGTCGTCGACGGTGGCGTTTCCGTGTGCAGTTCACGTCCGCGTCGACGATCGAATCACAACGTCATCGTCTACGTTGCCTGGCTGACGTTGACGTTGCGTCGATGCGCCGCAGCTCGCTATCGCGTATGTCAGCTGTGACGGCCGTAGATCGCGTACAGGATCGTTCCCGCCGCCGCGACGAGGATCGCGATGAACAGCGGATCCTTGAGCATCGCCTCCGTCGGGCTCTCGTCGACGTCACTGTTCGTCGCGATCGCGATGAACCGAATGATCGCGAGCGCGACCTCGGGGGCGGAAAAGACGATGCGGTCGGTGCCGAACATCTCGATCGTGTGCGGGTCGCGCGCGTACGCCACGTAGGCAACACACGTCGCGATCGCGAGCACGTACATCGAGATCTTGAGCGGGAGCAGGCGGTAGCCGGCGAGGGCGCCGCGGGTCTTGGTCGAGCCGTTCTTCAGGGCCCACGCCAGCTCGTGTGCGCGCTTGCCAAAGCCGAGCAGCAGCGCGAGCAGGGCGGTGCAGGCGATCAGCCACTCCGAGGCCGGCACGGCGATCGCGTAGGCGCCAGCGAGGACGCGCAGGACGAAGCCGAACGCGATCATCGCGACGTCGAGGAACGCGACCTCCTTGAGCTTGAGGCTATAGGCGACGTTCTGGATGCCGTAGATCGCCGCGACGACCGCGAGCTTCCACGACAGTACAAGGCAGCCAGCGATGGCGAGGACCGCGAGGATGGCGGCGGCGATGAGGGCCGCGCGCTCCGAGAGATGCCCGGCCGCGATTGGTCGTTCGCGCTTCTTGGGATGGCTGCGATCCGCTTCGACGTCGCGCACGTCGTTGAAGCAGTAGACGGCGCCGGCGAGCAGACAGAACGCGAGGACGGCGACCGCCGTTCGCACGATGTACGTCGGGTTCGTCAGGTGACGCGAGAACACCAGCGGCGCAGCGACGAAGACGTTCTTGACCCACTGATGCGGCCGAACCGTCTTCCACAGCGCGACCGCTGGCGACATTCAGTCCGGCTTCGCGCGCGTGTTGTCGTCGTCGATCCAGCTGCTGACCGCGTCGGCAACGCACTTCTTGACCGCGTCGGCGCGACACTTGGACTTGCAGTCGCCCGCCGGTGCAGCCGGTGCCGCCGAGCCAGCGCCGGAACCCGCTGCCGAGCCAGAGCCCGCCGAGCCGGAGCCCGCAGCCGAGCCGGAGCCCGCTGCCGAACCCGCATCGCTACCTCCACCGGGTGTCTCCGTCGGAGCAGCACCGCACGCGTCGGCGCACTCCTGGAAGTCAGGCGCGGCGATGTAGCAGTTGGACGCCTCGGAGAACACCGAGCGGCAGTTCTCCTTGTCGGTGCCCGTCATCTTCTCGCACGCGGCGAGGTGCTTCACGATCGGCTTGCCGTCGGGACCGAGCACGTCTTTGTCGTCGACCTTGATGGCGGCCCCGTCCGCGTCGACCAGCGCGATGTCCTTCATGACGATGATCGCGTACTCCGGGTGGAGCGCGTCGCCGTTCAAGTTGGAGACGACCCAGCTCGCGACCGCCTTGTTGTAGCAAGCGACCTGCTTGGGATCGGTACCCTTCGCATCGGGCTTGCAGTTGGTCGCGTCGAAGTGGACCTGCTGACACGCGCCGCGCGCCGTCTCTTCGGTGAGCTTCGCGCAATCCGTGAACGCGTGTTCGACGGGTTTGCCCTTCTCGTCCTTGAGCACGTTTCCTTGATCATCGACGAGCGTGATCTTGGGATACGCGACCTTGATCTCCTCGAGCCCTGACTCGACCATCGCGACGAGGTTGCCGACGGGCGCGGTGCGCTCCGCTTCCGGAACGACGGTGAGCGCGGGGACGTACGTGATGGTTAGCAGCGCGATGATCATCGTGATGAGGAACGGAATCGTCGCCCACATCACCTCCGTGATCGGTCGCTTGAACTTCACGCTCGTGAGGAACAGGTTCAGACCGACCGGAGGGTGGAGATAACCGACCTCGAGGTTCAGCAGGAAGATCACGCCGAGGTGGTACGGGTTGATTCCGTAGTGCTTGGCGATCGGTGCGATGAGCGGAAGCACGACGACGATCGCGCTGAAGATGTCCATCACCGTGCCGACGATGAGGAGGATCACGTTGATCGCGAGAAGAAAGACGATCTTGCTCTCGACGTGCTCTGACGTCCACGCGACGAGCTTCGTCGGGACTTCCGCGTTGACCATGAAGTCGGTGAACGCGGTCGACGCGAGGATGATCATGAAGATCGCGCCGATCATCGCCATCGCCTCGTGGCTGATGCTGAGCAGCTGCTTCGGCTTGATCGTCTTGTAGACGCCGATCTCGAGCACCGCGACGTAGAACAGCGTCAGCGCTGCCACATCGGAGAGCGCGAAGCCGGTGGCGAGCAAGATGATGACGCCGAACGGAATCATCAGCTCCGGCAGAGCCTTACCGAAGCTGCGGCCGAGCTCGCCAATCTCGAACTTCTGGCGCGGCAGCTTCTTCTTGATCGCGACGAAGATCGCGACCGCGGAGAGCATCGCGACGAGAACGAGGCCGGGGACGACACCGGCGAACAGGAAACGGCGCGTGTCCCAATCCTTGTCGAGGCCGGTGAGGCCGTAGACGGTGCCGTAGATGAACAGCGGCAGGGCAGGCGGGAAGAGAAGTCCGACGGAGCCCGTGCCCGCGATGAGACCCATCGAGAACTTCTTGGGATAGCCGTTCTTCACGAGCGCCGGCATGAGGACGCCGCCGAGCGCGATGATGGTGACGCCCGATGCGCCGGTGAACACCGTGAACAACGCGCACGTGCCGATGGTGACGATCGCGAGACCGCCCGGGAGCCAGCCCATCGCCGCGTTCGCAAAGCGGACCAGGCGATCAGCGGTCTTCGCCTCTGCGAGGACGTAGCCGGAGTAGATGAACAACGGGATCGTCGAGAGCACCTCGATCTCGTCGCGATCGCTCGTGGAGAAGATCTTGTTGATCGCGCCGTTGAACTGGATGTCGAAGCCGCGGCTCGAGAAGAATGCGCCGAGGGCCGTACCGCCGAGCATGATGCTGAACAGCGGAGCGCCGCTGATGAAGCACAGGACAAGGGCGATGATGAAGAGGGTCAGCATTAGTGGCCACTCCTCATGCGCTCGGGCGGAGTCTTGCCGCGGCGCAGGTAGTCGAAGTCGATAAGCATGTGGAGGATGGTGTGCAGCATCATCAGCGCGCCAGCGGCGGGGATGAGCCACGCGATGGTTACCGACGAGACGAGCTTCTCGGACGACTCCTGCTGGATGCGCTCGTTGAGCACGTTGTGGTAGCCCGCGCGCATCAGCAGCACGAGCACGAACGCGACGAACAGCGAGAGGACGATCTTGAGGACCAGGCGCGCGCGCGGAGCAAACCGGCGCGAGAGCAGATCCATGGAGAGGTGCTTGCCCTGGTGGCTCGCGTACACGCCGGCGAACAACGCGATCGCGAACGTTCCGTAGTGCGTGATCTCCGTCTTGTGAGGCACGCGCATGTGCAGGAAGCGATCGGTGAGCGCGTTCACTGCTCCACCGACGCAGATGAGAGCGAGCAGAGCGACGAGGCCCCACTGTTCCACCTTGCCGACCAGGTTGTCGAAGTTCCGCACGCCCTTGGCGAACGAACCATCGTCGGGGAACGTCAGCGGTGCGTCGATCTCCGTCGCACTTGCCCTCTCGGGCGGAGCCGTTCCATCGTCAGGGAGCGCAGCCGAGAGGTCCGGCACGTCTCCCACCACCTTCGCTTCCGGAAGGTCAGCTTCGTCGGTCACCTACCGATGGTAGGTGGGGCCTACCGCCCCTACAAGCGGCGCTACTTCTTATTCTTCGCGCGGTACTCGTCACGGTACTTGAGGACCATGTCGAGCTCTTCCTGCGTGTAGAGCTTGCCGACGAGCTCCTTCTGGACCTCGGCCGACGCCTTGGTGAACTCGTCGACCATGGCTTGCGGCGTGGTGACGATGGTGAGGCCCTTGCTCGTCATCGTCTTCTTCGCGTCCTCGTTCGTCTTGCGAAGGACCTTGCGGAGCTTCTTGGAGCCCGACTTCGAGATGTCCTCGATCGTCTTGAGGTCCTCGGCCGAGATCTTCTTCACCGTCTCCGTGCGGATGACCGTCGCGCCGATGGCGTAGCTCATCGGCATCGTCGTCATGAATTTGACCTTCGTGTACCACTGCAGCGAGACCGCAGCGACGGGCGAGCCGTAGCACGCCGAGATGCGACCCGACGTCAGTGCAGCGTCGACCTCGGGCACGCCGAGCGGCACGCCGTTGAGCCCGAGCTTCTTGAACATCGCGCCGACGAGGCGGTCATCGCCCCACTGCCAGAGCTTCTGACCCTTGAGGTCCGAGATCGACTCGACCTTGGTCTTGGACATGAAGTACGCCCAGCCGACCTCGCCGCGATCGTTGAGCTTGTAGCCCTTCTTCTCGAACTTCTTCTGGAAGTACGGCCACATCTTGTCGGCGACGTAGTCGAGCTCCTCGACGGTCTCGAACAGGCGCGGCAGCTCGAGCACGCGGATCGACTCGTCGATCATCGACAGGCCGATCGCCGTGACCGCGGCGCCATCGAGCTGGCCGAGGCCGATCTTGCGGACGAAGTCGCGCTCGTCGCCCTGCTGGCCACCAGCGAAGTACTTCAGCGTGACGCGGCCGGCCGTCTTGTCCTTGATCTCGCCCGCGACCTTGTCGAGGACTTCCATCCATGGGCTGCCCTGCGGCGCGAGCGTGGCGAGACGGATCTCGACGTTCTCCGCCGCGGCGGTCTTGGGAGCTGCGAGGACGGCGAGCGTCGCCGCGGACAACAGGGTCAATCCGAGCTTCGACATTAGAAGAGATCCTTTTCGTGAGAGAGGTACCGGCGGGCCTTGCGGTGAGCGACCTCGTTGGCGAGGCGCTGCTCGGGCCACACCGAAGGCGCGGTCTCGAGCACGAGCTTGAGTTGGTCGTGGAACAGCTTGCGATCGTTCGTCGCGAGACCGACGCGAATTCCCATGAGGGAGCGCGCGAGCAGGAACTTGTCGTTCGTGATCTTGAGCGCCATCTCGAACTCGGTCTTGGCCTGGTCGGGCTTGCCGCCCATCGCCTGCGGAACTCCGGAGTGCAGCATCGCGAGCGCGATGTACGGGAGCGCGGCGTACTGCAGGTTGCTCTGCGGGTGCGCCTTATCGATCTCGAGGACGCGCTGCATGATCGCCTCGACCGTGGGCAGATAGGCGATCATGTCGATGTTCGACAGGTTGTGGTTGATCAGCGAGCCGAGCGCGAGACCAGCGAACAGCATGTCGAACCGATGGTCCGAGCTCGTATCCTTGAGGAGCTTCGCGATGACCTCGGGGCTCTCGAAGATCTCCTTCTGCCAGCGCGATCCGAGGCGCCTCAGCGCGAAGTTGAGGCAGCGCGTGAAGATGTGGTTCGCGCGGGTGTTGTGGTACTCGATGTCCGCGAGGCGGTGGTCGAGCTTGGCCTGCTCCCAATCGTCCTCGACGAACGCCGTGCCGTACTGGCAGTAGCCCTCGGTGAGGATCTGGGTCAGGTTTTCGTTATCCGGGCTGACGATCCAGAAGCCCTCGACCGTCTTCAACGCGCCCGGAATCGCCTGGCGCGCCATCTCGTAGTCCGACTCCTGCTGGAGAGCCGGTTGAGCGCGGAGGAGGACCTTGGCGGTCGTGTTCACGGTGAGTTTTCCCATGTCGCAACCGCTAGCCACGACGAGCACAGCGGCGATCAGAGAGGCAAACGAGAAGTTACGCGCGAGCACATGGACCCCCTTCAGACGGTGACGATCGCCCCGCATTCAATGCAGTCGAGCAATCCGGCGGCAACGCTAAGTCAGCGAAAGACGCGGCGTCAACCCAGCGGGGGCACCGATGCTGGGCTAGGGGCAATGCCGCTCACTTAGTGCGAGGCCCGACTCATTTCGATCGGTTGCGCCTCTCCGTCGAGCCCGAGCCAAGGCCGAAGGCCGGAGCCCGAGCCCGAGCCCGATCTTCGGTGGACGGAATTTTCGTCGGAACGCGGCTGCAACACGGAACATCGGTTCGCGTTCTCACCGCCAAATCGCGGGCTCGGGCTCGGGCTCGGGCTCGAAAGAGCGGATCATTTCGATCGGTTGCGCCCATCCGATCGTCATTGGCGCTAGGCTGCCCTTCGTGCGGAGGGCCACGGCTGCGTGCGCGCTCGTCGCGGGGCTGCTCGTCGGCGCGTGCGACCCCGATAAGGGCATGTACGGGTCGCCGAGCCATCGCGATCCCGGCGCACTCGTCGTGGCGGAGGCCAGCGACGTCCAGGCGCTCGATCCGGCCCGCGTGACCGACAGCGAGTCCATCGAGGTCGGCGGCCTGATGTTCGAGGGCCTCGTGCGCTGGAAGCCGGGCACGACCGACGTGGTTCCGGGGCTCGCGACCGAGTGGAGCGTCTCGCCCGACGGCGTGACCTGGACCTTTCACCTCCGCGAGGGCGTGAAGTTCCACGACGGCACACCGTTCGATGCGGCGGCCTGCGTGTTCTCGTTCGAGCGGCTCCTGGAGCCGACGCACCCCGCCTACCTCAAGGGACAGGACGCGGCGTATCGGCGCTCGCTGATGAAGAGCGTCGCCAAGGTGATCGCGACGGGACCGATGACGGTCGAGGTGCATACAGCGCGCCCGTACGCACCGCTCCTCGGTGACCTCGCGATGTTTCCAATGGTATCGCCCGCTGGCGTTACCAAGTGGGGCGATGCGTTCCGCGCGCATCCTGTCGGCACGGGGCCGTTCCAGATCGTCGAGTGGGTGCCGGGCGAGCAGGTCGTGGTGCAGCGCTTCGCCGGCTACTGGGGCCCGCCACCCGCGATCGATCGCATCGTGTTTCGCGTGATCGTCGACCCGCGCCAGCGCCTCGTCGAGCTGGAGTCGGGCTCCGTGGACGTCGCGACCGCGATCCTGCCCGACGAGCAGCCGTTCGTGGAGCTGCACCCGGACCTCGTTCTCTACACGACGCCGGGCAACGATGTTTCGTACCTCGCGTTCAACACGTCGCGCCCGCCGTTCGACGAGCCGCTCGTGCGTCGCGCGGTGAACTACGCGGTGAACAAGGAGCCGATCGTCAAGCTCGCGTACCAGGGCCGTGCGGTGCCCGCCGACGGACCGCTTCCGCCGACGCAGTGGGGCTATCACAAGCCGTCGACGATCTATCCGTACGATCCCTTGAAGGCGAAGAAGCTGCTCGCCGAGGCGATCGCGGAGAAGAAGTTCGATCCGGACAAGACGTACACGTTCGCCGCGCTGTCCACGCCGCGGCCGTACTTCTCGCAGCCCGAGCGCGTCGCGCTCTTTCTGCAGGCTTCACTCGAGCAGGTCGGCATCAAGACGAACATCGAGCTACGGCCGTACGCCGATCACAACCGCGTCGTCGAGGCCGGCGACTTCGACATGGCGATGTTCGGCTGGGTCGGTGACACCGGCGACCCGGACAACTTCCTCTACGTGCTGTTCCACTCCGACAATGCGTCGCCGCCGGCGCAGAACATCGCGCAGTATCGCGACGCGGCGGTCGATCAGTTGCTCGCGAACGCGCAGGTGACCAGCGACGAGGCGACGCGCGAAAAGTTGTACGCCGACGCGCAGGACGCGATCGCGTCGGCCGCACCGTGGGTGCCGATCGCGCACTCCGAGCTCGTGGTCGCCGCGCGCGCAGAGCTCCGGGGAGTGGTGCTGTCGCCGCTCGGTCACCCGATCTACGCGCTGATCTCGCGGGGGCCCGCGCGATGAGCGACACCGAGCAGGTCAAGAAGGCCGCGCCGCGCGTTCCCAAGAATCCGCGCCTCGCGCGCCCGGTCCAGGCCCCGCAGCTGCGCCTCCGGTTGCGCTCCAAGCTCGTCGTCGCGATGGCGTTCGCGGCGCTCGTGCCCGTGCTGCTCGTCGCCGTGCTCGCGACGCGGGTGATCCTCTCCAGCCTCGAGCGCGGTCTGCACGAGGACGCTGATCGCCAGCTCACCGTCGGCCTGAACCTCGTGCTGCGCTCTGTCGAGAGGATCTACGACGAGACCGTCCAGCTCGCGGAGTCCAGCGAGCTGGTGTCGGCGATGAACGAGGGCCCGAGCTCGATCGAGGGGTGGATCGCGTACCAGTCGGTGCACGTACCGTCGGCGCGGTTGCAGCTGTTCGACGCGACGGGAAAGCAGATCTTCGATCGCGTTCTCGGCGGCGCGGACGCGCGGTTCGCGGATCTCGCCGTTTCGGGCACGGATGTCGTGGCTCCCGCGGAGGCGTGGACGCGCACGGTGTCGCTCGTTGAAGTGGGCGATCGCGCGGTCGTGCGCGCGGTGTCGCCGATCGTCGACGCGAGCCTCTCGCTCGTCGGCGTGCTCGTACTGTCAACGCCGCTCGACGGAGACTTCGCCGACGGCATCAAAGGCGCGCTCTCGGCTGACGTGCTGATCGGCGGGACGTCGGGGAAGCTCCAGGCGACCTTCCGCAGCAAGCTCGGTAAGCGCTCGACGGCGATCGAGCTCACGGCCGCGGATCGTCAGCGCGCGCTGCACGGTCGTCGCGTGATCCGCGACTTCGATCTCGACGAGCTCACCCACGGCGTCGCCGGCCAGTACGAGCTGGCGATCACGGGGCTGCTCGACCATTCCTCTCAGCCCGTTGGCATGATCGCGGTCGCCGTCGATCGCACGTCGCTGGCGGCGACCAAGCGGCTCGCGCTGCGCTCGCTCATCGCCGGTGGTGCCGCCGCGCTCGTGTTCGCGCTCGTGCTCGCCGGCTTCTGGTCGCGGCGGCTCGGCGCACCGATTCGCCATCTCCACTACGGCGCGATCGCGGTCTCTCGCGGCGACCTCGAGCATCGCATCGACATCCCCGGTGGCGACGAGCTGACGGATCTCGCCGAGGCGTTCAACCAGATGACGTCGACGCTCAAGGAGAACCAGGCGCGTCTCGCGGCACGCATGCGAGAGATCGTGGCGCTCCATGATGCCGGTCGAGCCGTGTCGTCGGTCATCGATCTCGACAGCGTGTCGCGCAAGATCGTCGACGCCGTCGCGCGGACGTTCGATATCCAGCTCGCAGCGCTGTGGCTCGTCGAGCCGCCAAACGACAAGCTGCGTCTCTCTGCGGCCCGGGCGCGCAAGCCCGGCGTCATGAGTACGCTCGCGACAGACGAGGCGATCACCGACGCGGATGCGCTGCGGCCCCTTGTCGATCAGGTGTTCGCGACCCGCGAGCCGGTGCAGCTCGCGCGCGGCGCATCCGATCCGAAGTACGGAGCCGCGGCGCAGAAGGCCAACGCGCCGGGACCTCTCGTCGCGCTCCCGCTCGATCGCAACCGCGCGGGCGGGGAGGCGCGCGTCGTCGGCGTGCTCGCGGTCGGTCGCGCCGAAGGTGCGAAGCAGTTCTCCGAGGCCGATCTCAACCTCGTCACGACGTTCGCGGATCAAGCGGGCGCCGCCGTCGAGAACGCCCTGCTGTATCAAGAGGTGCGCGAGGCGAGCGAAGAGCTGGAGAAGAAGGTTCGGCTCCGCACGTCCGAGCTCACCGCGATCAACCACGAGCTCGGCAAGGCGTTCGCCGATCTGCGCGAGACACAGGCACAGCTGATCCTCTCCGAGCGCATGGCCGGCCTCGGTCTCCTCGTCGCTGGTGTCGCGCACGAGATCAACTCGCCGACGGCCGCGATCCGCGGGTCGATCGACGGCCTCGCGGCGGCTGTCACGCGGGTCGCGCGCCACGGTGTCGAGCTGGCCGTCGTTGCCCCGACGCAGGTCACCGCGATCACCAGCTTCCTGGAGCAAACCGCGCCGCGCCTCGCCGAGCGTCCTCTCGTGACCGGGCTGGCCGCACGCAAGGCGGCGAAGGAGCTCGTCGGGGTGCTCGGCGGGTTTCCCGATCCGCACGCGCTGGCCGCCGAGCTCGCGGATCTCGGTGCGACCCTGCAGGACGCAGAACAGCTTGGTACGCTGTCGGGTCATCAAGATTCCGTCGCTCGCAAGATGGTCGCCGCGCTGACGGACGACGTGTACCTACATCGCACTTCTTCGACGGTGCGCACGGCCGTTCAGCAGATCCAGCGCATCGTTGGCGCGCTGAAGACGTATTCGCACCTCGACCAACAGGCCACGCGTGTGGAAGCGGATCTACACGAGGGGCTGGAGACGACCCTCACCCTGTTGCACCACGCCGTGCGTGATATCGTCGTCGAGCGCCATTACGGCAATCTCCCTCGTGTCCCGATCTTCGTCGACGAGCTCAATCAGGTGTGGACCAATCTGATCTCGAACGCCCAGCAGGCGCTTGCCGGCAAGGGGACGATCGCGATCGAGACGGACCTCGTTCTCGGCGCGGGCGGTGCCGCCGACCAGTGGGCCGTCGTGCGGGTGATCGACGACGGCCCCGGCGTGCCGGCTGACGTGCTGCCTCAGATCTTCGATCCGTTCTTCACGACCAAGCCCAAGGGCGAGGGCACCGGCCTCGGCCTCGGCATCGCGCGCCAGATCGTCGACAAGCATGGCGGCACGATGACCGCGGAGTCCCGCCCGGGTCGCACGGTGTTCGAAGTGCGCCTGCCGATCCTCGTCGCGATCGGGCCGGAACACTCATGAATCGCAAGGAAGTCATCGTCTGCGTCGACGACGAGGAGGGCGTTCTCCGCGTCCTGCGCGCGCAACTCGGTGCCCGCTTTGGCCACGAGTGCCAGATCGCGACGGCGCGGTCCGGCGACGAAGCGGTCGCGCTGTTCGACGAGCTAACGCGCGAGGGAGAGTCGATCGCTCTCGTGATCGCGGATCAGATCATGCCCGGCATGAAGGGCGTCGAGCTGCTCGAGATCGTCGACCGCCGGTTGCCCACCACGACGAAGATCCTGCTGACCGGGCAGGCCGGCCTCGACGCGGTCGTCGACGCGATCAACCGCGCGCACCTCAACGTCTACATCGGCAAGCCGTGGGACGAGACGCAGCTGCTACTCACCGTCGAGAACTTGCTGCGCCAGTACCGGCTGGTGAACGAGAACCAGCAGCTCGTCGCGTCGCTCTCGGCGAAGAACCAGGCGCTGCTCGAGATGAACCGCGAGCTCGAGGCGAAGATCCACGAGCGCACCCACGAGCTCGCCGAGGCGAACACCCGTCTCGCCCAGCTCGCGGTCACCGACGGCCTGACCGGTCTCTACAATCACCGCCACTTCCACGAACGGCTCACGCTGGAGGTCGAGCGCAGCCAGCGCAGCGGCCTGCCGCTCTCGCTGTTGATGCTCGACGTCGACCACTTCAAGCAGTTCAACGACACGTTCGGCCATCCGGCCGGCGACGAGGTCCTGCGCCAGCTCGCCCGCGTCCTGTCCGACACGCGCCGGGCGAACGACGTCGTCGCGCGCTACGGCGGCGAGGAGTTCGCGGTCATCCTCGTCGACACCGCCAAGTTCACGGCAGCCAAGGTCGCGGAGCGGGTCCGCGAGCGCGTCGCGGCCAACGACTTCTCCGATGCGGCCCCCAAGGCGGGCAAGGTCGGCGTCTCGATTGGCGTCGCGACGTTCCCCGACGACGGCAGCGACGCGGAGGCCCTCGTCCGCGCGGCCGACACCGCCCTCTATGCGGCGAAGCGCGCCGGCCGCAACCGCGTGGTGCTCGCGACCGAAGCGATGCTCGCCAGCGAGCGACCCGCGTGAGCGCGACGCTGCGGCTCTCTCGCTCGTCCGTACCGTCGTGAAGCCGCTCGCAATCGCCGCCGCCACCGTCGTGGTAGCAGGTGGCGCGATCTACGGCGTCATTCACTGGTTCACGGCGAGCGCGCAACGGGAGCACGACGCCGCGATGTACCCGATCGTGCTGCCTGCGGGCGATGCGGCGCAGCTCGAGCGGGACAGTGCGGACTGGCAGCACTCGCGCGCGCAGCTCGCGAAGAACCTGCGCTCGTTCGACCCCACCAAGGTCGTGCTGCCACCGGCGACGGCGGCTGCCTGCCCGATCGCTCACGACCCACGGGCCGCGGATCTCTTCACGTTCAGCAACACGCTGGCCGACGACGTGCTGACGCGCGTGAACGCGATCGCGACGGCCGCGGACCGCAAGCGATTTGCGACGGTGGACGACCGCAACACGACGGTCGACCGCGCCCACCTGGACGGTCTGGTGGTCGTCGCCTACCGCGAGAACAACCCGCCCCGAAACGACGGGGAGCACGGCTTTACCGCCGGCTCGCGCACCGGGACCGCATACGCCTTCGATCGGACAGGTACCCTGGTGTGTGCCTGCGCGTTCGGCGCAATGTCGTCGGAGCGCGTCCACTACTGGGTCACGCGGGCGGTCATGAAGGGGGGCGGGGCGGTCCCCGAGACCAACCTCGACGAGCAGTTCGACAACATGTCCGTCGACGACGCACTCGCGAAGGACATCGACGACGCGACGGCCCATGCGATCGCGGCCGGACTCCGCTCGCTGCGGTAGCCCACGCAACGCGGCGGTGACGCGGTTGTGATAGCGTCGGAAACCGTGCCAGGCGTGTCTAAAAAGCCCGCTGATGTCGCCGTGATTGGCGGCGGTAGCTATGGAACGTGTCTCGCCATCGCGTTCGGCAAGAGCGGCCACAACGTCTGCCTCTACAACCGCAACCCCGAGAGCACGGCCAAGATGCAGGCCGAGCGCGAGAACACCGCCTACCTGCCGGGCCACAAGTTCCCCGACACGGTGACTGTCTCGAGCGATCTCGAGAGCAGCATTCGCGGCAAGAAGTTCGTCCTCGGCGTCACGCCGTCGCACGGCATTCGCGACGTGTTCGCGCGCGCGCATGACTGGATGGACCCGGACGCGATCGTCATCAACGCGTCCAAGGGCCTCGAGGACGGAACGCTGCAGACGATCGACAAGGTCTACGCGGACATCCTTCCGGAGCGCATCGCGAAGCGCGCGACGTACCTGTCGGGCCCGACGTTCGCGAGCGAGCTCGCCGCGGGCTATCCGGCCGCTGTCGTGCTCGCGGGTCGCGACGCCGAGACGACGATCGCTGCGCAGGAGACGCTCTCCGATATCAATCTACGCATCTACTCGACCGACGATGTCGCGGGCGTCCTGCTCGGCGGAGCGCTGAAGAACGTGATCGCGATCGGCGCCGGCATCAGCGATGGCCTCGGCTTTGGCGCGAACACGCGCATCATGCTCATCACGCGCGGTCTCGCCGAGATCATTCGCATCGGCGTCGCGATGGGCGCTCACGCGCAAACGTTCGCGGGACTCTCCGGTATGGGCGACCTCGTGCTCACGTGCTCGGGAGATAGCTCGCGTAACCGCCGCGTTGGTCTCGCGCTCGGGCAGGGCAAGAAGATGCCCGACATTCTCGCCGACATGCGCCAGGTCGCCGAGGGCGTGAAGACGACGCGCGTCGCCAAACAGCTCACGGAGAAGATGGGCATCGACGCGCCCATCACCAATGCGATGTACGCGATCATCCACGAAGGCGTCCCGGTCCGCGACGCCATCGCCGCGTTGCTGGGGCGACCGGCCCGATCCGAACGCGAGTAGACGATGCTGGGCTACGTCCTCGACGAGATCTTCGGCGCTGCCGGTCACCGCGCGCCGTCGGGCCACCCCGAGCGCCCCGCGCGTGCCGAGGCGGTTCGCGATGCGCTGCGCGAGGCGGGCATCGAACAGCGCGGGACGCGCATCGAGACGCGCAAGGCGACGGACGAAGAGCTCGCTCGCGTGCACACGGGCGTGTACCTCTCCGAGCTCGAGCGCGTAGTGCCGGGCAACACGGGTTGGCTCGACGGTGACACGTACTACTCGCCGAGCTCGTGGGATGCCGCGCGCTCGGCCGCAGGAACGACGACGCAGCTCGCGCTCGATCTCCTCGCCGGAAAGTTCCAGCA
The DNA here is from genome assembly GCA_036499725.1 of Kofleriaceae bacterium. GTDB lineage: Bacteria > Myxococcota_A > Polyangia > Haliangiales > Haliangiaceae > JABFXX01. The sequence continues at coordinate 84,829 of DASYDE010000029.1, read as the reverse complement.
GGGCATCTCCGTCGTGCGTCCACCGGGCCATCACGCGACGCGCGATCGCGCGATGGGCTTTTGCCTGTTGAACAACGTCGCGGCGGCGGCAGCGGGTGCGCGCGCGGCGGGGGCCAGTCGCGTCGCGATCATCGATTGGGACGTGCACCACGGAAACGGCACGCAGGACATCTTCTGGGACGATCCGAACGTCCTCTACATGTCCGTGCATCAGTACCCGTACTACCCGGGCACCGGGGCTCCGACGGAGGTCGGCGGCGACAAGGCCAAGGGCGCGACGGTCAACGTCGGCTTGCCGCACGCGTCGACGAACGATGACTATGCGGCCGTGTTCGACCACGTGTTCGTGCCGAAGCTGCTCCAGTACAAGCCGGACCTCGTGCTCGTCAGCGCTGGCTTCGATGCGTTCGAGCACGATCCGCTCGCCGGCATGCGCGTCACGCACGCGGGCTTTTTGCGCATGGCCCAACGCCTGCGGATGGTCGCGGAGAAAGTCTGCGGCGGGCGCATCCTCGCCGTGATGGAGGGTGGCTACGATCTCGTCGGCGTGTCGGGCGGGATGACGCAGGTGCTGGCCACGTTCGCGGGCGATGCGCCAGCGCCGATGCCCATCGCGCCGATGCCGACCAATCCTGTCGCACGCGCAGCGATCGACGGAACGCGCGCGGCTCACGCGGCAGCTGGCGCGGCGATTCCCGAGGCGGCTCAGTGAGGCACCGCACCGCCGATCTAGAGCCGATGGCGTTCGGTGGTCGCTACACGCTGATCCGACGCCTCGCCGTCGGCGGCATGGCCGAGATCTATCTCGCGCGCCAGGCAGCGATGGCCGGCTTCGAGAAGGAAGTCGTGATCAAGCGCCTGCGCGGCGAGCTCGCGGACGACCCCAAGATCGTCGAGATGTTCCTCGACGAAGCGCGCATCGGAGCGCTGCTGAACCATCCGAACATCGTGCACGTCTACGATGTCGACGAGCACGACGGCGTCCCGTACATCGCGATGGAGTACATCGTCGGTGAAGAGCTCAACGAGCTCTGTCGCCGCGGCATTCAGCAGCAGCGCTTCTTGCCGATCGAGCACGCCGTCGAGCTGATCCGCCAGGCAGCGGCGGGCATGGGCTACTTCCACGCCAAGCGAGGCGGGGAGGGCACACCGCTCGCGAATCAGCCGCTCGAGATCGTGCACCTCGACATCTCGCCGACGAACCTCCTCGTGACCGCCGACGGCACGATGAAGGTGATCGATTTCGGGATCGCGCGCGCCCTCGGCCAGCGCTCTCGCACCGACGTCATCCCCGGCAAGCTCTCGTACATGTCGCCCGAGCAGGCGTCGCGCGGCACGTCCGACATTCCTGTCGATCACCGCAGCGACATCTTCTCCCTCGGCATCGTGCTCTACGAGATCACCGTCGGGCGACGCCTCTTCCGCGGAACACCGGCGGAGATCGTGCCCAAGCTCGTCGGTGCTCAGATCGAGCCGCCGACGTTCGCGCGTCGCAACTTCCCCGCTGCGCTCGAGTCGATCGTGATGCGCGCGCTCGAGAAGCATCCGGCGGATCGCTATCAGTCCGCCTACGATCTGGCCGACGATCTCGAGACGTTCCTGCGCGACGAGCGTCTGCACTCGGGCCCGGTGCGCATCGCGCGCTACCTCGACATGCTCACGCACGCTGCGGGTGGTGCCCGTCGCCCCGAGCTGGTGAGCGAGGCGGAGAACCGGCTCGCCGCGGGGCACGACGATCTCGACTTCGACGCGCACTTCGACGGTGGCAAGCCCAATGACGGTGCGCCGACGCCCGAGCAAGCAAAGGAGTGGGAGGATCAGCCGCAGGCCGAGGCCGACGTCGCCGCTGCGCTCGGCATGGAGCTCGACGAGCTGCGCGCGCTGCGGACACCGGTCCCGATGCGTCCCGCCGGAATGGCCGCCATCTCGGGCGCGGAGCCGCGCGACCTCAGCAAGCCTGACCCCGCCGCGAGTGAGGACGGCATCGACGTCGACACCGACGACGAAGTCCCGGCTGTCGAGCCGCCGCGTCGCCCGGTCACCGTCGAGGAGGATGGAGAGGGCCACGTCGTGTCCGAGGCACCTGCGCGCCCGACCCCGGTCCCCGCGCGGCCGCGGGCGCCGACCGACGATGCGCCGTACGTCGCGAAGCCCCTCGCCAGGCCCGCAGCGCCCGTCGAGAAGATCGAGCCGCCCGTCATCGGTGCGCGCATGCTCCCCGCGAACCAGCCGTCGAACCTCCCGTGGGTCTTCGTCGGTCTGCTCGTGATGGCAGTGACGGCGCTCGTGGCGTATATCGTCTTGAAGTGATCCGGTTCGCGCTCCTCGTGCTCCTTCTCGCCGCCTGCGACAAGGACCCCGTGCGCGATCAGAACCAACCGCAGCACGAGCCTCCGCGCCCGCGCCGCGTGATCGAGCCGCCGGTCGGCAACGTTCGTCCGCTCCCGCCGCACCTGATCTCGACGAGCGGTGTCGGTCCGTATCACCTCGGTGATCGGATGAGCGACCTCATGCAGCAGCTCCCCTCGGGGCCGCGCATGGCGGTGTTCGAGATCAAGGACCTGTTGCATCGCAGCCTGTTACGCGCCGAAGAAGGTGACTCCGTGCTCATCGGCGGTGAGCCGGGCAGCGTCGCATCATTCGTCTCCGTCCTCGACGAGCAAGTCGCGCGGACCGAGAGTGGTCTGCACGTCGGATCCACCCGCGCCGACGTCGCAAAGCTCGGCCCGACGGTCACGGATCTGGATCACGCGCGGGATCGGCGTCTCGTCCAACAGCGCGGGCTGCGGTTTCTCTTCGATTCCGAGCGCGACGATGCACACGTGGTCGCGATCGTCGTCGCCACGGATACCGCCGCCAAGGACAAGCCAGTGCACGATGCATCCGAGTGTCAGCGCCCGGCGCCTTCCGACGTCGCGTTTGGCGCGTGCCTCTCGAGCGCGGGCGAGCTCGTGACCGTCACGGCGGGCGAAGTCTCGGTGCGCGCGCCCGACAGCGACAAGATCCTCGCTCACACGCTGCTGCTCTCCAACGTGCAGTTCGTGGTGCCGCTCCGCACCGAAGGTCGCGACGAGCTCGTGGTCGTGCGGCGCACGGACGACGGTCAGACGCGGACGTGGAGTGCGTACGCGCTCAAGCTCGATGGCACCAAGCTGGTCGTTTCGATCGAACCGCAGACGCTCTATTCAGTCTCGGCAGCGAACGCCCGGTGGATCGGGGCCGAGCTCAAGGACGTCGATCTGGTCCTCGAACTGACCTCCACGCGGGACGCGATCGAGGTCGGCGGCCTTCTGACTACACGCGCCGACCCGCCGGCCCCCCAGACGCCCTTGCGTGACGTCGTGGTGATCTCGCCCGCTCCCCCCATGAAACGGCACGGTAAGTCCGCATCACAGGAGGGTTCTGGGGCCGAGGGCAGCGATGCGAGCGCGCCCAACGGCGATGCGGGGGGCGCCGGCTCCGGATCGGGAGCGCGACCCGGCTCGAATGGCGCTAGCGCTTTGCAGTGACAGGGTTTTTTAGGCACAATTCAGGCGGGCCCGTAGCGTGAAGTTTCTCTGCGACCGCTGCAAAACTCGGTACTCGATCGGGGACGATCGCGTCCGCGGCAAGATCCTCAAGATCCGTTGCAAGAACTGCGCGAATGTCATCACGGTTCGCGAAGGCATGAGCGATGCGGGCGCAGCGCCCGAGGTCGGTCCGCGTCGCAATCGCACGACGACGGCAGCTCCGTCCGCAATCGCACCGCCAGTGTCACTGCCCGCGGCAACGAACGGCGCGCGTGGTCCCAAGCCTCCCGCTGCTCTCGAAGAGGAGTGGTACGTCTCCATCGACGGCGAGCAAGAGGGACCGTATTCGCTCGTCGACGCGCAGCGCTGGGTCGCTAACAAAGCGATGGATGCCGACCTCCACTGCTGGAGCGAAGGCTTCGACGACTGGCTTCCCGTCGACAAGGTGAGCCACTTCCGCGGCCTGCGGAAGAAGCCCGCCACGCCCGCGATGCCTGCGCCTCCGCCGTTGCCGCGCGCCGCGACCGCTGCCGCCAACCTGCGCGTGCCCGAATCGGAGAAGACACCCAAGCCGCTGTTCGCAGCGACGATGGCGTCGATCGAAAAGAGCGCGCAGGGGCAGTCGAAAGTTCCCGTCGGTCTCGATCTGCCGCCGCCCAAGCCGCGTCCGTCCGCGACGCCGCCGGGTGGCGAGAAGGCGATGCCGCTGCAGGCCAAGACAAACGGTGCTCCGTCGCCGTTCGCCAAGAAGGCCGAGGAGCCCCGCGACGAGTTCGCGGCGTACGAGGGCGCAACGCAGATCGATTCGACGCCGTTCCAGGACGATATGCCGACGGCAGCACCGCTCCGCGCGAAGCCCGCAGCTGCGGTCATCCCCGGTCCGCGCGCGCCGTCGCCGTTCCCGCGCGCGGAGACCAAGCCGACGGTCGACGCTGCAAAGGCGCTTCCCGACGAGGACGAGGACCAATCCCCGCAAGCGGTGCCGGCCGCGATCCCCGGATCGAGCGGCAACGACGACGATGACGAGGACGATGGTCTCTCGATCGGCGAGGTCTCTCGCGTCGTCAAGCTCGCCGACCTGATGGCCTCCGCCAAGCCCAAGCCGGCCGCGGCGCAGCGTCGTCCAGGGACGGCGATGGGCGCCACGGGCTCTGCCGCCGCGATCAGCCGCACGGCATCCAATCCACGCATCTCGCAAACGGGACTCCTGGATCGTCTCGACGATCCGGCCGCGGCCGCCGCCGCCGGCATCGCGCCCGACCCAGCGGCCGAAGCTCCGCACGACATGGCGGTGCCGCCGGCGGTTCAGGAGACGCATCGCCGCGGCCTCTTCATTCTCATCGGCGTCGCCGGCGTCCTGCTCGCTGGCGTCATCGTGGCCGTGCTCCTCTTGCTCGGCGGCAAGGAGACGACGGACTCATCGCTCGGTCGCCAGGGCGGCATCGACACGACGCGCCCCGACGATCCGCTCCATCCGCTCGGACCGGGCAGCAACAACACGGTCGCCGAGAACCCGTTCCTCCCGCCGCCGCCCAAGCTCCCGGTTCGCCCGCGGAACCCGCTCAACCCGCAGACCAACCCGACGGTGGACAACCCGCCCGGCGGCGACCGCATCGGTGGCGAAGAGGTCGAGGCGATGGCGGCGAAGAACGCGGGCATGACCCAGAGCTGCTATCGCCGTGCGCAGCGCGGCGCGAACTCGATCCTTATCGGCGACGTGAAGAAGATCAGCGTGACGCTCGAGATCGATCCGACCGGGTTGGTGAAGAGCGTGACGCTCGACTCGAACTCGGGGAACGATCTGGGCAAGTGCTTGATCACTGCGATCAAGGGCTGGAAGTTCCGGACGTCGCCGGGCGGCACGTACAAGTTCGCGCTCGTGTTCAGCGCGAGCTGACGGCAACGCGTCGGTGCCACCGTCATCGACGACGGTGGAGTTTACGTGTGCCGTTCGAGTCGACGACAACGCAACGAGGCAACGTCAACGTTAGCCAGGCAACGTCGACGTTGTCGTTGTGATTCGTTCGTCTCCGCGGACGTGAACGCCACCGCGGACGAACTGCGACTACTTCTTCAGGCCGGCGATGACGTCGGCGAGAATATCGGCGGCGGCATCGACCTCGGCGCTCGTCGTGTCGAGACCGAACGAGAGGCGGACCATGCCCGCATCCTCGGCGAGGCCGAGCGCGACGAGCACGGGCGACGCTGCTCCGTGCGCACCCTGATCCGCGCACGCAGACCCCGTCGAGATGTACACGCCGCGGCTCGAGAGCACCGTGCGGAGCGCGTTCGCGGGGACGCCGGGAATGCCGAGCGCGAGGATGTGCGGCGCGCGCCGAAAGTCGGGGACGAGCTGACGGTACGCGATGCTCCGCGCATCCAGCTTCTGCGTCACGAGACCTGCGAGCTCGAGCCACCGCGTGCGCGCCGAGGCGAGTGCGGCGACCGCGCGTTCGGCGGCGAGGCCGAAGCCGGCAGCGCCCGGCGCATCCTGCGTTCCGCCGCGGAGTCCCTTCTGCTGACCGCCGCCGACCCAGAGCGGCTCGACGGTAGCGCCGTGACGGAGCCAGAGCGCGCCCACGCCCTTGGGGCCGTGCATCTTGTGCGGAGCGAGCGCGATCGAGTCCGCGCCGAGCGTGCTCGCGTCGAGGGCAACCTTGCCGAACGCCTGGGCCGCGTCGACGTGCAGATGGGCCTTGGGGTTCGCCTTGCGGGCCGCCGACGTGATCGCCGCGATGGGCTGAACGACGCCGACCTCGTTCTGCACCATGACGATCGCGACGACGGCTGCGCTCTTGGCTGCGGCGGCAACCTCATCGGGGTCGAGGACACCGTCGGGGCCGGGCGCGACGAGCACGACCTCGCGACCGCTGTGCTTGGCGGTTTCGGTGACCGCCGCGTGCTCGATCGAGCTCGTGACGACAGTCCCGACCCGCGGGCGCGCGGCTCCGAGCACGGCGAGGGCGTCGGACTCGCTGCAGCCGCTCGTCCACACGATGTCGCCGATCTTGCCGTCGGGGTCGCCGAGCGCGGCGAGCAAGCGCGTGCGCGCGGTGGCGATCACGTCGCGTGCGGCCGCTCCTTGCGGATGATTGGAGCTCGCGTTGCCCCACGCGGTCCGCATCACCTCGGTCATCAGCGCGAGCACTTCGTCGGAGACTTTGGTCGACGCGGCGTTGTCGAGGTAGATGGGCGTCATCGGGCGGCACCATATCAACTCGCGAGTAATGGAGGTCGCGATAGCTGTAGTCGAAGCGCGCGCCGAGCGTGTCGCTCCGACCGGTCAGCTGGGTGGACCACCAGCCGCGCACGTTGTTCACGGCGGCAAAGACGTGGTCCGGGGTGGCATCGACGAGAAGTGTCTTGGTGAAGTCGTTCATGACCAGGCGACGGGCGAGCGGGGGTAGATCCGACATCACAGCGCAACTGCGGGTACCGCCACGACTTCTTCGGGCTAGAGTGGCGGCATCGAGCTCGGCGTCTACATTCATGTGCCGTGGTGCAGGAAGCTGTGCCCGTACTGCGACTTCGCCGTCGAGGTCGCGGGCCCCGACGGGCCACCGCACGATGCGTACCTCGCCGCGTTACAGGCCGAGCTCGAGCGGCGCAAGAGCGCATTCTCCGGCGAGCTAGCGTCGATCTATTTCGGTGGCGGCACGCCGTCGATGTGGCGGCCCGACTGCCTCGCGCAGATGGTGCAGAGCGTGCGCGCGGCGTTTCCCGGTGCGCCGCGGGAGGTGACCATCGAAGCGAATCCGACGGACGTCACCGACGAGAATGTCGCCGCGTGGCGCGCCGCGGGCATCACGCGTCTCTCGATCGGGGTCCAGTCGCTCGAGCCCGGTGCGCTCGTCACGCTCGGTCGCGATCATCGCTTTGGCGACGGGCGGGCCGCCGTGGAGCGCGCGTTGGCGGCGGGCCTCGAGACGTCGGCGGACTTCATTCTCGGCGTGCCGGGGAGCTCGGGCGCGTTCGAGTCGCTGCCATCGCCGCATCTCTCCGTTTACGAGCTGACGATCGAGGAGCGGACGGCGTTTGGCGCGCGCGTGCGCGACGGCCGGATGACGCCGCTCGACGAGGACACGCTGACCGAGCGCTACCTCGCGACGCACGCCGCGCTCCTCGAACGCGGCTACGAGCACTACGAGATCAGCTCGTACGCCAAGCCGGGGCACCGGGCCGTCCATAACTCGCTGTACTGGCAGGGCTCGCCGTTCATCGGCCTCGGCGTGGGAGCGGCGTCCCTGGAGGTCCGTGCGGACGGCAGCGGCGCCCGCGCGACCAATCCGCGGAGGTGGACCGACTACCAGCGGGATCCGGGCGGGGCGGCCGAGATCGTCGAGATCGAGGCGGCCGAGATGGCTGCCGACCGCGCCTGGCTGGGGATGCGGACCAGCGACGGAGTGACGGAACTGTCACTACGGCCCGCGGAAGGGCTCGCCGAGGCGTTATTGGCCGAAGGGCTCGCCGAACAGCGGAATGGGCGGCTGTGCCCGACTCTTCGTGGTTTTTTGATGGCGGACCAGATCGCCGGGCGCATCGTGCAAACCTGGCGTGACGATCTGGCTGGGGCTTTGTAAGCTCGTTGGGAACTATGTCCTCCTCGGAGCTCTCACGGCGCGCGCAGAAAATTCTGCAGGCCGTGGTGCAGGAATACCTGCACGGCGGCGATGCCGTCGGCTCGCGGACGATCACGCGACGTCACGAGCTAGGGCTCTCGCCGGCGACCGTGCGCAACGTGATGGCCGACCTCGAGGACCTCGGGCTGCTCGAACAGCGCCACACGTCGGCGGGCCGCGTCCCCACCGCATCGGGCCTCCGCTTCTTCATCGACTCGCTGCTCAAGGTGCGTGCGCTCTCCGCGCGCGAGCAGCAGGAGATCCGCGATCGCGTCGCCGCACCAACGCCCGACGAGGTCGTGAAGAACGCGTCGCGCTTGCTCGCCGATCTCACGCAGCACGCGGGTGTGATCATCGCGCCGGATCCGGACCAGCAGCGCCTCGGCCAGATCGAGTTCGTGCCGCTCCGCGCCGGCAAGCTGCTCGCCGTGCTCGTCACCACCGACGGGCGCATCGAGAATCGCCTGATCGAGCCAGGGCACGATGTCGACGTGCGCCGGCTCGAGCGGATCCACAACTACCTGAACGAGCTGCTCAGCGGCATGACCATCGACGAGGTTCGCGATCGCGTGATCCGCGAGCTGGGCGAGGACAAGAACACGTACGACGAAGCGATCGCGACCGCGCTTCGTCTCGGCCATGCGGTGTTCGTCGCCGCTCCCGAGCGCAACGCGGACGTCGTGATCACGGGGCAGGCGAACCTGCTCGATGCGGAGATCGCGAACGACCGGGCCAAGCATCTGCTCCGGACGCTCGAGGACAAAGAAACGCTGGTTCGGCTCTTGGATCGCACCCGGCTCGCCGACGGGCTCCAGGTGTTTCTCGGAGCGGAGACGGCCGAGGCTGCGCTCGCCACGAGCTCCGTCGTCGGGGTGTCGTACGGACCGGAGGAATCGCCGATCGGCGCCCTCGCCGTGATCGGCCCGATGCGCATGAATTACGGCAAGGTGATGTCGGTCGTCGAGGTCACCGCGGACGCACTGACGCAGCTTCTTGGCGAGCTGAAACCTAGCTAGCCGGCCCTCTGGCTTCCCCAGAAAAAGCTGGTTATGGTCAGTGTGTTATGAGCACTGACGGAAACCAGGACGACAAGGGCACGGCTACTGCGCCCGCAACGTCCGCTGGCGGAGAGGACAACAGCGCCGTCCTTCTTCCGGTCGAGGTCGAGGCGCCGGACGAGGGTGGGGCGGCAGGGGATGCAAAGGTGGCGGAGCTTGAAGCCAAGCTCGTCGCTGCCGAGAAGGAGAAGAAGGACAACTGGGACCGCTATCTGCGTGCAGCGGCGGACCTGGAAAACCTTCGCAAGCGTCAGAAGCGCGAGGCCGACGACGCCAAGTTCGACGCGAAGAGCAAGGTCCTCAAGGAGATGCTCCCCGTCGTCGACAACCTCGAGCGCGCCATCGAGCACGCGAGCTCGCCGGGCGATGACAGCAAACCGCACCCGATCGTCGAAGGCGTGCAGCTCGTGCTGCGCCAGTTCACGACCGCGTTCGAACGCCTCGATGTGACTGCGGTCGAGGCACTCGATCAGCCGTTCGATCCGAACCTTCACGAAGCGATCAGCCAGGCCGAGAGCGACAAGCCCGCCGGTACGGTCGTTCAGGTGTTGCAGCGCGGCTACAAAGCCGGCGATCGGCTGCTGCGCCCCACGCTGGTCGTCGTCGCAAAGGCGAAGGCAACTCCCCCGAGCGAGGGCTAGCGCGCGGTGGCTCGCGTCGTCGGTATCGACCTCGGGACCACGAACTCGTGCGTCGCCGTCATCGACGGTGAGGCACCGGTGGTCATTGCCAACGCGGAAGGTGCACGCACGACGCCGTCGATCATCGGCTTCGCGCAGTCAGGCGAGCGCCTCGTCGGGCAGGCCGCGCGCCGCCAGGCGATGACGAACGCCGAGAACACGATCTACGCCGTGAAGCGCCTGATGGGGCGCAAGTTCGAAGATCCAGAGGTGCAGAAGCACCTGCTGACGTGCCCGTACGAGGTCGTCGCGGCAGACAACGGCGACGCGCACGTGCGCATTCGTGGTCGCGACTACTCGCCTCCGGAAGTGTCAGCGCTCGTCCTCGCAAAGATGAAGCAGACGGCCGAGGATTGGCTCGGCGAACCGGTCACCGAGGCGGTGGTCACGGTGCCGGCGTACTTCGATGACTCGCAGCGCCAGGCGACCAAGGATGCGGGACGCATCGCGGGCCTCAACATCCTGCGCATCGTGAACGAGCCGACTGCGGCTGCGCTCGCGTATGGCGTCGAGACGGAAGGTGCCCAGCGCGTCGCGGTCTACGATCTCGGCGGTGGCACGTTCGATATCTCGATCCTCGAGCTCGATGGCGGCGTGTTCCGGGTGCGCTCGACGGCGGGCGACACGTTCCTCGGCGGCGAAGACTTCGACAATGCGATCGTCGAGTTCCTGATCTCGACGTTCGCCGAACAGAACCCGGGCATGGACCTGCGCGGTGATCGCCTCGCGCTCCAGCGCCTCAAGGAAGCGGCCGAGAAGGCGAAGATCGAGCTGTCGTCGGCGACGCAGACCGAGATCAACCTGCCGTTCATCGCGGCGGGCTCGGACGGTCCGCGCCACTTGCAGCTCGTTCTCGAGCGCGGTCACCTCGAGGAGCTCGTCGAGTCCCTCGTGCAGAGCTCGCTCGAACCGTGCAAGCGCGCACTTACCGACGCAGGCCTCGGGCCGCACGACATCGACGTCGTGATCCTCGTCGGTGGCCAGACGCGCATGCCGCGCATCCAAGAGCTCGTCCAGGAGATGTTTGGCAAGGAAGCGTCGCGGCGCGTGAATCCCGACGAGGTCGTCGCGGTCGGCGCGGCGATCCAGGGCGGCGTGCTCACGGGCGAAGTCCAAGAGGTGCTGCTGCTCGACGTGACGCCGCTCTCGCTCGGCGTGCAGACCGCGGGTGGTGTGTTCACGCGGTTGATCCCGCGCAACACGCCGCTTCCCGCGCGCGCGACCGAGGTGTTCTCCACGAGCATCGATAACCAGCCGATGGTCGAAGTCCACGTCCTGCAGGGCGAGCGCGAGATGGCCGCCGATAACAAGTCGCTCGCGACGTTCGAGATGGTGGGGCTGCCGCCGGCGCCGCGCGGCGTACCCAAGATCGAGGTCGCGTTCGACATCGACGCCGATGGTGTCCTCTCGGTCTCGGCGCGCGATCTGGGAACCAATCGGTTGCAGCGGGTGACGGTCACGCCGACGACGGGATTGTCGGAGCACGACATCGAGCGGCTCGTGAACGAGGGCGCCGAGCAATCCGAGGGCGATCAGATTCGCCGCGCTCTCGCGGAGCTGCGCAACAAGGGTGAGGGCCTCCTGTACTCGTCGGAGAAAGCGCTCGCCGAGTTCGGCGGCCTCCTCCCCGACGACGAGCGCGAGTACCTGGGCCAAGAGCTGGTCGAGTGCCGCGCGAACATGGAGGTCGAGGACCTCGCGACCGTGCAGGAGGCCGTCGAGCGCCTCGATGTCGCCGGCCAGCGCATCGGAGAGTTGATCTACGCCGCGGCCGAGCAATCGTCGGGCGGAGAGACCGTGTCCTGATGGCCCGCAGACGGCGCGACTACTACTCCGTTCTCGGCGTGTCGCGCGACGCGCCCGAGTCCGAGATCAAGCGTGCGTTTCGCGAGCTCGCTCGCAAGTACCACCCTGACGTGAACGCGGCCGATGGTGGGGAGCGCTTCCGCGAGATCAACGAGGCGTACGCCGTCCTCGCCGATAAAGATCAGCGCGCTCGCTACGATCGATGGGGACACGCTGATGATTCCGGCGGAGGTCTCGGTGCGGTCGTCGACGCGGCGCAAGAGATCATCAACGACGTGTTCCGTCGCGCGGGCCGACGCACGAAGACCAAGGGCCGCGACATTCGTTACACGCTCGAGGTCTCGTTCGAAGAGGCCGCGTTCGGTGCGAGCAAGACGGTCGCGTTGCCGCCGAGCTCCGAGTACGGAACAAAGGCGCGCGAGCTGACCGTCGTGGTCCCGGCCGGCGTCAAAGACGGAACGGTCAAGACGATCAAGGGCGAGGGCGAGCCGGGTAAGCAGGGCGGCCTGACCGGCGACTTGATCGTGCACGTGCGCGTCGCGGATCACGGTGCGTTCGCGCGCGACGGCTACGACGTGAAGAGCAACGCGACGATCACGTTCGCGCAGGCCGCGCTCGGCGCGATCATCGATGTCCACACGCTCGACGGCGCCGTGAAGATGAAGATTCCCGAGGGCACGCAGCCCGGCGCGCAGTTCCGCATTCGCGGGCGCGGCATCCCGCATGCGGCCAGCAAGACGGCACCGCGCGGCGATCACATGGTGACGGTCCAGCTCTCCGTTCCGACGGAGCTGACGGCGAAGCAGCGCGAGGTCATCGAGGAGCTGGCGAAGCTCGAGGGTGATGCATCGACGGCGATCGGGCCAGCCAAGCCCCGGAAACTGCTGGACCGCGTCCGTTCGCTTCTCGACGATTAGCCGCCACGGCGCGATGCCGGAGGAGTTGGCCGCAACGACGCGACGACGCAACGCGGAGGTGTTGGCCGCAACGACGCAACGACGCGACGGTTTTTTGGGGGCATGCGTAAGCGGCCCGGGATTGGTGGGCGAATAGCCGGGTGAGGCTGGACGTATCCTGTCCATGGACTTGATCGAGCGCAGCGTGCTGGTCGCGAGTGCGGTGGTCGGGCTCTCGGTGGCGGGGTGGATGGTCCTGCACGGCTACAAAGCGCCGACCTGCCCGCCGACGATCTCGCTCGTGCCCGTGGTGATTCCCGTTGCGACGACGGCCGCCCCCGCGCCGATGCACGACGAGCTGCGGCCGGTCGTCTTGTCACCGGAATACACGGATGACTCGGTGGTCGCTGACCCGGATGGTAAGTGCAACGCCCAGACGCCCGAGCTCGTCGCAATGGTGCGCGGTTGGATCGCGGGACGCGGCGGTGTCTCGATCGACCCGCAGTCCGGCATCGCGTTCACGCACACGAAGTACGACGAAGGGCGCGATGGACCGTGGCCGCGGTTCCATGATGCGAACGCAAAGCGGGTGTGCGGCGAGGAAGCGCTCTGGCTGCGCGCGTTCATGGTCGATACGCTGAAGGATCACCCGGGGCTGACGTGCTGCGACGGAACGTGCACGTATGGCGGCGAGGAGTACGCACCGGACGGCACGATCAAGTTCGAGAAACGCCACGATGCCGATCTCGACGACGATGTCTGGGTGCTCGTGAGCTGGGACGAGCAGTACACGGAGGGCATGAGGGAGGAGTGGGCCGCTCACGTCAGGAGTGACTTCGCGAAGGTCGCGAAGAACATGGCCGCGAGCTGTCACGAGCCAGCGGGCGTTCGCTTCGAGTAGGATGTCGGCGTGCGCACGCTGCCGACGACGTTGATCGCGATCTCGATCGCGGCGTGCGGTCCGGCAGTGCACACGAGCTGGGTCGAGCACGAGTCGCCGCTCGGGCAGTCCTCGGCGACCAGTCGGCCTGTCGAGGGAACCGAGCCCGCGCATCCGCAGGTCGACGTCAGCAAGATCGATGTCGGCAAGCTCGACGCGGCCGCGATCGATGCGCTCGACGAGGCAACCGTGCTCACGTTGCTCGAGCGCTTGCACGACGCGGCTCCGTCGGCGCGACTCGCGTTGCGCGCTGCACGACTCGCGTACCACCGCGGCGATAGCGATGAAGCGCGCGAGCTGTTGGTGCGCGCCTCGACGGCCGCGGACGAACCGAGCGTTCACGGCGAGCTGACCGCTCTCGCGCCGCTCGTCGCTGATCACGTTGTCCAGCGCGATACCGTCGCCGTCTTGCTCCCGCTGTCGGGGCGGTTCTCGGCGCTCGGGCGAGAGCTGCGCGCGGCGATCGAGCTCGCGCCCGCGAATGGGACGAAGTGGTTATTCCTCGACACGCAGGGCGATGCAGCCGGAGCGGTCGCGGCCGTCGAGCAAGCGAACGCGAAGGGGGCGATCGCGATCCTCGGGCCGGTGGGACAGCGCGAAGCTCTCGCAGCGGCGCGCGCGGCCACGCTGGATCGCTTGCCGATCGCGCTGCTCGCACCCGCCGATGGCGCCGAACCGAGTGCGGGCGTGTTTCGCCTCGTCGATTCTCCCGCCGATGAAGGACGCGCGGCGGCCCGGCTCGCGAAGACAGAGGGCTTTCCGACCGTCGGTGTATTCGCGCCGCGCGATGACATCGCCGCCGAGACCGCGGAAGCGTTCGTCGCCGAAGCGCAAGCGCTAGGCATCGCGGTGACCGCGAACGGCAGCTACGATCCGACGAGCGGCTCCGTCGAGACCGACGTCCGCGCGTTCCTCGATCTGAATCCCGCGACCAATCCGCGCTTCGCCGAGCATCTGCGCAAGGCAGGCAAGAAGGGATGGACGACGTTCACGCCCGACGTGCCGTACTCGCTGCTGTTCATTCCGGATCGCTACGACCGCGCGGCGATCGTCTCTGCGTTCCTGCCGTACTACGGCGTCGAGCTGCGCACGCAGGAGTTTCCCGATGCGGACATGCTCATGCGCAAGCACGGCGGTGTGATGCCGCAAGTCGTGCAGCTCCTCGGCGGCGCGGGCTGGAATCATCCGACGTTACCCACGGTGGGCGGTTCGGCAGTGCAGGGCGCGTTGATCGTCGATGTGTTCAGCCCCGACAACGGCGGCGACACGGCGGCGCAATTCGCATCCGAGTTCCAGCAGCGCGTCGGTGCAACGGCGGGCAGCGTCGCGGCGCAGGTGTTCGATGCCGCAACGCTCGTCGCGAACGCGCGGGCCCAGGCCGCCGTCGCGCCGGATCCGCGGTCGGCCATGCGGGCCGCCATCTCGCGCGCCAAGCTCGACGACGGTGCCTGCGGTCCCGCTGCGATGGACGTCGACGGCGAGCTGAAGCGCGAGTCGATCACGCTCGAGGTCGATAGCGGCCAGCTGATCGTCGCGCCGTAGGCGCAGAGCGTACTGCCGCGCCGTAGGCTAAGCTGTGGTCGTTGCGTAAGCTTGCCATTCACGTCGGGCTGTTTCTCGCCGCGTGCGTGACCACGTACTTCGCGGGCGGTCCGTACTTCGCGGGCACGCTGATGGGGATCCTGCTCGCGCACGAGCTCGGCCACTACATCGTCGGGCGACGGCGCGGTGTCGATATCTCGCTGCCGTACTTCATTCCCCTTCCGCCGGGCATCTCGCTCGGAACGATGGGCGCGGTCATCAACATGCGTCGCCCGATCAGCGATCGCAACGCGCTGTTCGACGTGGGCGCAGCCGGGCCGCTCGCGGGGCTGTGCGTCGCGATTCCACTCCTCGTCATCGGCTTGAAGATGTCGCCGCTCGGACCGCCGCAGCCCGACACCGTCATCGAGGGAAACTCGCTGTTTTACGGGCTCACCAAGCTCGCCATCTTCGGTCGCTGGTTGCCGGGTGACGGCGTTGATGTGAACACGCACCCGATGGCGTTCGCGGCGTGGGTCGGCCTCCTGATCACGGCGGTCAACCTTCTCCCCGTCGGTCAGCTCGACGGCGGCCACATCGCAAAGGCCGTGATGGGCGAGAAGCACGAGACGTTCTCGCTGCGCCTGAACCAGATGCTCCCGCTCTTCGCGGTGAGCGTTGGCGGGTTCCTCGCGCTCTCCGCGTGGCGGCACGGCGCCGACCTCGCGACGTCGCTCCGGTACGCGCAATCCGGCGCGCTGCCATGGCTGTTCTGGGCGGGGCTGTTGTGGATGATGCGCCGTCGCGCGGGCGTGTATCACCCCGACGTCGGTGACGAGCCGTTGTCGCCGGGCCGTCGCAAGGCCGCGTTCGGCATGCTCATCTTGTGGGTGCTCCTCTTCGTACCGGTCCCGTTCCGGCCGGTGTTGTAGGATCGAATCGTGTCGGAGGATGCGCCGCCTTCCGTGATCGCCGCCTGGGAAGCGGTGAATTCGGCGTGGGATCAACCCGCAACGCACGACGCGTTTCTGGCGACGGTCTCGCAGGCAGAGGCGTTCGCGTGGGCGGCCAAGAAGTACAAAGAGCGCGGCGACGATCCGATCGCGACAGAGCGCCTCGGCAAGCTGTCTCGCGCGGCGGTGTTCGTTCTCACGGCGAGCGCAGCGAAGCGGCCCCCCGAGAAGAGCCCGTATCGCATGCTGGTGATGCTGCTCATCGTCGCGATGCTGGCGATCTTCGTCGCGATTCTCATGCTCGATACGCTTCCCAAGCGGCGCCATCAGCCCGCACAGCCCGTCCAGATGCGGTAAGAAGGGGACGCCGTGGCGCAGGTCGACTTCTCAGAGAGGCAGCTGACGCTCAAGCTCGTCTACTACGGCCCGCCGCTCTCGGGAAAAACGTCCAACCTCCGCGCGTTGCACGACGAGGTCGACAAGCTCAACCGCGGTCGCCTGATGACGCTCGACACGCGCGACGACCGCACGCTGTTCTTCGATCTGCTGCCGATCTTTTTCCGCGCGGCGAACTTCTCGTTTCGCATCAAGGTCTACACGGTGCCGGGCCAGCCGGTGCACGAGGCGACACGCAAGGTCGTGCTCGCAAACTCCGACGGCGTCGTGTTCGTCGCTGACTCGGCGCGCGAACAGGTCGATGCGAACCGCGGCGCGTGGGGCAACCTCACCGCAAACCTCGCTGCGCTCAACCTCGCGGCGATCCCGGTGGTCGTTCAGTACAACAAGCGCGACCTGCCGGATGCTGTTTCGCTCGCCGAGGCAGACCGGTTTGGGGATCCGAGCCGTACGCTTCATGAAGCGAGTGCGCGGGCCAAGGTAGGTGTTCTACCGACGTTTTTTGCGCTGGTGGAACGCACCTGGCAGTCCCTGGATAAGGACCTGAAGCTGGTGGAGCGGCTGGGCATCGACGGCGCGGCATTCCGCGGGGCCCTCGCCGAGCATGTCGGCGTAACTCCCGATAGAATATCGGGGTGAGCAGGTCGCTCGACGACCGTATCGAGCTGTCCCGGATCGTTCCTCGCAACGAGCTGGAAGAGCTGGTCGGAAGCATCGCCGCCGGCATGGGGGTGGCACTCGCCATCTACGACCGCGGCGGTCGTCTGCTCGCCGGGAGTGAAGCCGCCGGCCCGCCGATCCGCGACGTGGATCACGATGGCGAACGCGTGGGGCAGCTCGCCGCGATCGGTGACAAGGCAGACGCGGCGCTCGACCAGACCCTCACGGTCCTCGGCCTCCTCATCCATCACGCGCACGCGCGCGACCTCGCTGCGATGACGCACGAGCAAGCGATGCGGGCGACCTTCGCCGAGCTGACCGAGCACAACTTGCGCCTCTCTCGTGCCGTGTCGCGACTCGAAGAGCTCGACCGCCTCAAGTCGAACTTCCTCGCGACGATGTCCCACGAGCTCCGCACCCCACTCACGTCGGTGATCGGTTATGCGGAGATGATGGCAGAGGGCCTCGCGGGCCACGTTTCGCACGAGCAGAAGGAATATCTGACGACGATCCTCGGCAAAGCGGACCAGCTCCTCGGCCTCATCACGGCCGTGCTCGACGTGTCGTCTCTCGAGAGCGGGCAGCTCGCGCTGGAGCGCACGCAACTCTCGCTCGCCGAGCTCGTCACCAACGAGGTCGCCACGTTCCAGGCGCAAGCGGGCCGGCGCGGCATCGCGATCCAGCTCGAGACGGCGGGCGATGCGGTCGTCGTCGGTGATAAGAAGAAGATCCGTCAGATCGTTTCGAGCCTGCTGTCCAACGCCGTGAAGTTCACGCCCGATCGCGGCAACGTCGGCGTCGCCGTGCGCCGCGGTGCACTGGGCCCCGAGACGGAGAACGCGCCACCCGCGATCCAGCTCGTTGTCGTGGATTCCGGCATCGGTATCTCGCGCGATCAGGTCGCGAAGATCTTCGAACCGTTCTTCCAGGTCGATTCCTCGTCGACGCGCGCGTTCGGGGGCACGGGCCTCGGCCTCACGCTCGCCAAGGCCTACGTCGAAGCGCACGGCGGCCGCATCTGGGTCGACACGCAGCCGGGGCAGGGTTCCACGTTCGTGGCGACGTTCCCGCTCCTCGATCTACTCGAGGTGCTGGCGTGAACTTCTGGGATCTCCAGCTCGCGATTCCGCTCGCGATCATCTGCGTGCTGGGCTCGGCGTTCTGCTCCGGCACCGAGGTCGCGCTGTTCTCGTTGCGCCGCGTCGATCGCGAGCAACTCGCGCGCTCCACGTCGTTCGTCGATCGCCGCATCGTCAAGTTGCTCGAGCGTCCGCGGCGCCTGATCGCGACGGTCCTCATCGGTAACGAGGCGTTCAACAGCGTGCTCGCTGTCATCACGTTCGTGGTGGTCGGGCACTATCTTCACGACACGCTCGGAACGATCTGGCTCGAAGCCGCCGTCGCCCTCGCGATCGCGCTGCCGCTGATCGTGTTGATCTCCGAGGTCACGTCCAAGACGCTCGCTGCGAAGGCCCCGCTGTGGTGGGCGCGATTTGCCGTCCTGCCGGCGACGGTCTTCATGGTGCTCGTCACGCCGATCCGGCTCGTCGTGCAGTTGATCACGACCATCGCCCTCGCGCCGCTCGGTGAAGCTGCGAAGGCGCGTCCCACGCACGACCTCTCCGAGGAGGAGTTCCGCACGCTCGTCGATGCGGGTAGCGCGCAGGGCCAGGTCGACGCGCGCGAGCGGCGCTTGATCCACCGCGTGTTCGAGTTCAGCGACAAGAACGTCGGCCAGGTGATGACGCCGCGCGATCGCATGTTCGCGCTGTCCTACGACCTGCCGGTCGCGCGTCTGATCCGCGAGCTCGCAGCGCGCGGGTTCTCTCGCGTGCCCATCTACCAGAAGTCGCTCGACAACATCCGCGGCATCGTCAACGCGAAGGACCTCGTCAAGGTCACGGCCGGCCAGCCGCTCGGCCGTCCGCTCGGCGAGCTCCTCCACGAGCCGCTCTTCGTTCCGCGCACAACGCCCGTCAAGCGCCTGTTCCTGACCTTCAAGCAGAAGAAGGTCCACATGGCGATCGTCGTGTCCGAGTACGGCAAGGTGCTCGGTATCGTCACGATGGACGATCTCCTCGCACAGATCTTCGGCGTCCTTCGCGACGAGCGCGCCGAGCTCCAGAACAGCGGCGCCAATCGCCAGCGCGTGCGCACGCCCGCGAACGGAGCGCCCTCCGGCAATGACAGCGGCGTACCCGGCGAAGCGCCGAACCTCGAGAGCGTTCCCGTCATGAAGTACGACGGCAGCGACTTCTCGCAGCCGGTCCCGCTCATCGACTCCGACTCGATGCGGGACTCCGCACCCGCCGTGACCGTCTCCGGGGACGACTCTGCGATCGCGCTCTCCCCTCCGCCGCTTCCCCGCCACCACACCGTGGATGATGAGGTCACGCCGCCGGCGGTCGACGTGAGCGAGCTCCGCCGGACGCTGGAGGAGAAGCCATGATGGCGACCTCCACGCTGGTGGTCCTGCTCATCGGGTGCGTGCTCGCGCAAGCCTTCTTTGTCAGCGCCGAAGTCGCGCTCTCCGCGGCCGATCGCAATCGTCTCCGTGCGCGCGCTGCCGGTGGCAAGCCCGCCGCCAGTCGCGCAGAGCGCATGCTCGGTGTTCCGCAGGTCACACTCGCCACCACGCTCGTCGGCGCCAACCTCGCGCTGCTCGTCGCCGTCATCGCTGTTGCCATCGCCGTTCAGCAGCGCGGTCAGTCGGTGTTCTGGGCGCCACTCCTCGCCGTGCCGCCGATGCTCGTCCTCGGTCACCTCGTCCCCAAGCAGATCACGCAACTGCAGGCCGACAAGGTCGTCGACACGCTCGCCACCTGGCTCCGGTACACGTCGTTCGCGCTGCGGCCCGTCGTCATCATCGTGGGAGGCTACGCCGCGCTCCTCACGCGGCTCACGGGCACGGATCGCAAGAAGGCGTTTGTCACGCGCGACGAGCTCGCCATGCTCATCGAGAGCGAGCCGCAGACCGACAAGCCCGAGATCTCCGCCGACGAGCGCGAGATGATCGCGAACGTCTTCGAGCTCTCCGAGTACAAGGTTGGCGAGCTCATGGTTCTCCTCTCGGAGGTCACGGCGCTCCCCGAGGATGTCGAGATCCGCGAGGCCGCGCTCGAGGTCGCCGACAAGCAGCACTCGCGCATGCCCATCTACCGTTCCCGCGTCGACGATGTCGTCGGTATCGTGCACGTCTTCGACATTCTCCAGGCCGCCAATCAGCCGAGCTCTGCCGGTAAGACCGTCGGGACGATCGCGCACTCGCCGACGTATGTGCCAGAGACGATGAAGGCGTCGGACCTGCTCGTGCAGCTACAAGCGGAACAGACGCACCTCGCCATCGTGGTCGACGAATACGGCGGCGCCGTGGGTATCGTCACCATCGAGGACCTGCTCGAGATCATCGTGGGCGACATCGACGACGAGTACGACACCGAGCCGACAGCGATCCGCGCGGAGAAACCGGGCGTCTGGAAGATCGAGGCGCGCACATCCGTCGAGCGTGTGAACAAGGAGCTCGATCTCAAGCTCCCCGAGTCGGACGACTACGAGACGGTGGCCGGCCTCTTGATCGAGAAGCTGCGCCGTATCCCCGCGGTGAAGGAGATCATCACGATCGGTGGGAACCAGATCGAGATCGTGGCGGCGACCGATCGCGCCGTCGAGGCCGTTCGGATCACGCGCAAGAAGAAGTGAGCGTCGGCGGGCGCCGTGACGGAGTTTCCAATCAGCGACGTCGTGCCGCTCGGGGCATCAGTCGAAGCGGACGAGCTGCCGCCGCGGTTTCCAAGTCCGTTTGCGATGCCGCCCGTGGAAGTCGCGCAGCGAGCGGCGCGCGAGCTGGTGGCGGCACTGCCAGCGTTGGGAGTAGACGTCGCGGCGCTGCAGGCGGAGGGCGGCGGGAAGATGTTCGGCGTGCTCGTCGTGCGTGACGCGGATGGGCGGCTCGGATATCTGCGGGCGTTCAGCGGAATGCTCGGCGGTGCGTGGCATCGGCTGGGATTTGCGCCACCACTGTTCGACACCGTGGCGCGCGATGCGATGTGGCCGGCGGGACAGGCCGTTCTGCGCGAGCATGAAGTGGCGCTGCAGGCGTTGCTGAAGGACGGGACGTACACGGCGCCGCGCCATGCACTGCGGTCATTCGACGACGAGATCGTGCGCGATCGCGACTTCCTGCGAGACAAGCACCGGCAGCGAAAAGCGGCGCGGGCGGCGGCGAGAGCGACGACGGACGTGGAGGCATTGCACGCGCTCGATCAGGAATCGCGAGCGGATGCCGCGGAGCGAAAGCGTTTCGATGCGGAGCGAGCGACGGAGCGTGCGTTCCTCGTGGGGCGAGTGGCGGCGGGGGATGCGCGGCGCGCGGCGATCGAAGACGCGCGAGCGGCCGAGTCGCGCGTGTTGATGAAGCAGGTGCACGACCACTACGCGATCGCGAGTGCGCGGGGAGAGCTGCGTCCGTTGCGCGAGCTGTTCGCGCCGGGAGAACCGCCCGCGGGCGCTGCAGATTGCGCGGCGCCGAAGTTGCTGGGAGCGGCGTACCGGCACGGGCTGACGCCGATCGCGCTCGCGGAGGTGTGGGTCGGTGCGCCGCCAGCGACAGGCGGGCGACACGATGGTGCGTTCTATCCGGCGTGCCGCGGCAAGTGCGGGCCGGTGCTGCCGTGGATGCTGCAGGGGCTCGCGCACGACCCGGTGCCGGAACCGGGCGCGGATGCGATCGCGAGTGACGAGCCACGCGTCGTGTACGCCGACGAGCACCTGATCGTCGTCGACAAGCCGGTGGGGCTGCTTTCGGTGCCGGGGCGGTCGGGCGCGCTGCGCGATTCGGTGCAGACCCGACTGCGTGCGCGCTATCCCGACGCGACGGGGCCGATGATCGTGCATCGCTTGGACCTGGACACGTCGGGCCTCTTGCTCGTCGCGCTCACGGCGGCGGTGCACACGCAGCTGCAAGCGATGTTCGCGCGCCACGAGATCGAAAAGACATACGCGGCCGTCGTGTCAGGTGTCGTCGTCGGTGATGTAGGCACGATCGATCTGCCGCTGCGCGTGGATCTGGATGATCGGCCGCGCCAGATCGTCGACGCGGTGCACGGCAAATCGGCGGTGACGGACTGGCGCGTTGTCTCGCGCGATCCGGTGGCGCAGCAGACGCTCCTCTCGCTGTCTCCGCGCACGGGCCGTACGCATCAGCTTCGCGTGCACTGCGCGTTGCCGACGGTAGTCGGTGGCGTCGGCGCGCCGATCGTGGGCGACCGACTGTACGGCGCGCCGGACAGTCACGCGGCGCCGCGCATGATGCTGCACGCGGAGCGGCTCGTGTTCACCCACCCCGTGACGGGTCAGCGCGTCGTGGTCGAGTCGCCTGCGCCGTTCGCCTGAGCAGCCTGCTCGCCGACGAGCTCGGCACCGTCGGGGGGCATCGGGAGCTGGCAGGTCGCGAAGATGTTCTTATCCATCGCGGCGCACGCTACCTGCACGATGCGGTGGTCGACCTTCCACACACGTGCGACCTGATTCATCGCGACGCCTCTCGCCGAGAGGTACATGTTCCAGTCGCAGTAGCGATCGTGGCAGGTGGAGGATGTCTCGACCTGAAAGCCTCGGGCCTTCGCTCCGGTCTGTCCCTCTTCGTCCTCGGCGGCGATGATGTCGCGCGCGGTCACGCTGGCGCTCAGCTCGGCGCTCTGCCGCACGATTACCATCGTGAGCGTGGGAATGTCCTCGCCGTCGGGACCGAGGGCGCGCACCTTCACGTCGGCCGCCGGATCGTTGCCGCGTGCGGACCGGGCAAGGCGCTCGGTAGCCTCGGGAGAGCTCGTGACCCACGTCGACGGTGCGGTGGCGGTGATGTCCTCGAGCGACACCACGACCATGCTCGGCTTGCTACATGCCGCGGCGGCCACGAGGAGGAGAACTGCGCGCTTCACGATCATCCGGACGCAGGTCGAGTCGGTTGGTCGCACGGTGTAGCGGCGAGGTTCACTCACCAGCGATGTTGTGAATTCAGAACGTTCCGCCCACGCCAACGCCCATCGCGTAGGTGCCGTTGCTCGACGGAAGCATGGTCGGCGTGACAGTCGCGATGTGCAGCCTCGCGTTGTAATCGCGCACCGCGTCGGAGGTCGTCGCGAGGTCGAGAATGCTGCCGGCGGCGTAACCGATCAGGCCGCCCGCGAGAAGGAATCCGGCCGAGTCGGGCTCCTGGCAGGTCGCGTCCTCTGCACCGAGGCACGACAACGCCTGACCGAAACCCACGAGTACGGCGACGGCGGATGCGCCACGGATCGCGAGGCCGGGCGTGAGCACGTCGCCCGCGTACCAGTGACCGAGGGATGGCGCGACCGTGGACGCGAGCAGCCCCACCGTGAAGAGGCCTCCGTTGTCGCTCTCGAGACCGCCGGCCATGAGCGCCACCGATCCGAGCGTCGCGCCAACGGCGATCGCGACGCCTGTGGATTCGCTCTTCTCGCCGACTTCTTCGGCGTGAGCAACGAGTGGGGTGCAGATGACGGCGAACAGGGTGGCAACGGCAGCGAGCTTCATGGCAATCCCATCGTGCAAGCGATGGTCCGACCATTTAATATATTGATATTGCAATCGTTGTTCGCAGATCGACCGTGTTGGACCTCGAACAGTCGACGAGTCCTCGTCGGCTCCTCCACCAGCCACCCCGTGGTAAGGAGGGCCGTGGATCGCACGCAGTTGCTCGACGTCTTGGAGCGCGTGCGGACGGGTGCGCTCGGCGCAGCGGAAGCGGCAGAGACGATCGGCGCGCTCCCGTACGCGGAGGTTGCGCACGCCGTCGGCTCCACGATGATCGACCACCACCGCGAGCTCCGCACGGGGATTCCGGAGATCGTGTACGGCGCGTCCAAGACGCCCGAGCAGATCGTCGGCGCGATGAAAGAGCTCGCTGCGAAGAGCGGTGGCGCGATCGCGACGCGC
Source organism: Kofleriaceae bacterium (assembly GCA_036499725.1). GTDB lineage: Bacteria > Myxococcota_A > Polyangia > Haliangiales > Haliangiaceae > JABFXX01. Next base: position 60,834 of record DASYDE010000029.1, on the reverse strand, counting down.
GTCGATAGCGCGAAGGCAGCGGCAGTGAAGGCCGCATTGCCCGGTGTCGTCGTTCACGAGCTCGCGCGCGTGCTCGTCCTGGGCGCTCCAGTAGCGCGGCCCGCGGCAGCAAAGATCGCGGTGGTCGCAGCGGGCACGAGCGATCTGCCGGCGGCGGAAGAGGCGGCACTCGTCTGCGAGTTCCTCGGCGCGCCGGTCGTTCGCATCTCGGATGTCGGTGTCGCGGGGCTGCATCGCTTGCTCGCGCGCATGGATGACATTCGCAGCGCCGAGGTCGTCATCTGCGTCGCAGGCATGGAAGCCGCGCTCCCGTCGGTGATGGGCGGATTGATCGACAAGCCGCTGATCGGGCTACCGACCAGTGTCGGTTACGGCGTCGCGATGGATGGGCTCGTCGCGCTCGCGGCGATGCTCACGTCGTGCGCGCCAGGGATCACGGTCGTGAATATCGATAACGGCGTCGGAGCAGCAGTCGCTGCCGTGCGCGTCGCAAGAATGGCGGTGGCATCGTGACGCTGAACGGACTGCATCTGCACGTGGACTGCGCGAGTGGCGCTGCCGGAGACATGATGTTGGGCGCGCTGATCGATCTCGGCGTGCCCGTCGAGATCATCGGCCTCGCGCTCGACGCGATCGGGGCAGGGCGCCAGCGGTTGTCCGCGACGCCGATCGTCAAGGGCGGCATTTCGGCGATCGACGTGAAGGTCTCGCTCGACGGGCTGCTCGGTGGAGCGCCGCCGCATCACCACGATGATCATCACCACGATGATCATCACCACGACGATCATCATCACGACCACGAGCACTCGCACGCCGCGTTTCAGGGCAAGCGATCGCATGCGCACTACCACTATGCGGATCTGCGCGCGCGCATCGAGACGGCAGCGCTGACACCGGGGACCAGGCAGCGCGCTCTCGATATCTTCGATCGCCTCGCGCGTGCGGAGGCCAAGCTCCACGGCTCGACGGTCGAGACCGTCTCGTTCCACGAGGTCGGAGCGATCGATTCCGTCGTCGACATCGTGGGCACGGCGGCTGCGCTCGATTGGCTCTCGCCGACGAGCGTTAGCTGTACGAGCATCGCGATGGGTCACGGCACGCTCGTGTGCGCGCACGGCGTTCTGCCGGTGCCCGCTCCTGCGGCGCTCGAAGTGCTGCGCGAAGCGGGCGGCGTGATGACGGACGGTGGGGTCGCGCGCGAGCTGTGTACGCCGACGGGCGCGGCGATCCTGGCCGCAACGGTGACCGCGTGGAGCGCGGCTCCTGCGGGCACACCTGTCGCGATCGGGTGGGGCGCGGGCGACATGGATCTCGAGGACCGCGCGAACGTGCTGCGTGTCGTCGCGTTGCAACCTGCCGTGGCCGCGGATGCAGTCTGGCAGATCGACGCGAACCTCGACGACATGAGCCCCGAGCTCGCACAGCCTGCACTCGACGCGGTGTTTGCCGCCGGCGCCGTCGATGCGTGGTGGACGCCGATCACGATGAAGAAGGGCCGCCCGGCAGTGACGCTCTCGGCGCTCGTGCCGGGCAGCGCGCGCGATGCCGTCGTCACCGCGATCCTGCGCAACACCACCTCCATCGGCGTGCGTTACAGCGTGAAGGAGCGCACCGTGCTCGCGCGGCGCATGGTCGAAGTGCAGACGCGCTACGGCGCGATCGCGCTGAAGATCGCGACGCTGCCCGACGGAACCGTCGCGAATGCGGCGCCCGAATACGAAGCGTGCGCGGCAGCGGCGGTGGCCCACGGCGTTCCCGTGAAGCAGGTCTACGCAGCGGCGCTCGCCGCGTTCGACGCTACGGCGTGAGCTTCCACGGCTCGGCGCCATGCTCGCCATCGTCGATCGATAGATAGAGCGCGTTGCCGATCACCGCGAGGTTCTTCGGCGAGCTACTGCGCGCGCCGGACCAGACATCGCTCACGAGGCCCGTGCCCTGGGGAGTTCCGTCGCTGCGCCACAGCTCGTTCCCCGTCGCGCTGTCGCCCGCCGAGAAGTACAAGGTGTCACCGACGCGCACCGGCGGAGTCGCGTTCGCGAAGTTCGGGCCGGCGCCGAACGCGCGGACGAGCGCCGTGCCACCCGTCGTCATGTCCGTGCGCCACAAGCCAATCCCCGTCGTCCCGTTGCCGCCGATGTAGTACAGCGCGCCGCGGAGCTCGACGGGTTGCTGCGAGAACAGCGACGTATCGGGCGGACCCGCGTCGCTCACCCAGGTGGAGGAGTCGAGTGTTCCCGCGCTGCGATACAGCACGCCGCCGTAGAAGTAACCGAGCGTCGAACCGAGCGAGAAGATGGCTCGCGACCGGCGGGCGTCGACGATCGTTGTCCCCGCGGTTGTGCCATCGGTGACGTAGATGCCGGAAGGCTTGGGCGAGGGCTCACCTATCGGCGACGCGATGGACATGTAGATCTTGCCGCCCGCGACCGCGATCTCTTCGGCGAACAACGAGTGCGGCGTGAGCCGCGTGACGGTGTTGGTGACGGGCGCGTAGCGGAAGACGCCATCGAGCTCGGCGTCGCGCGCGTTGAACAACAGCATGCCGTTGTACGTCCCCAACCAGCGCGGGCTGTAGCCGAGGTTGTTCGGTGTGGGATCGAGGTTCGCGACGAGCGTCGTGCCGACAGCGGTGCCGTTCGTCGTGTAGAGCTCCCAGCCGACGGCGCTGCCATCGTTGCCGAAGAAGTAGAGCTTGCCGTCGAACGCGGTCATCTGACCCACCCCTTGCAATGCACCACCTGTCGGTCCCGGCGCGAGGTCCTTCACGAGTCGCGTGCCCGCGTCGGTGCCGTCGCTGATCCACAGCTCGGCGCCGTGCGTGGTGTCGACGCCGACGAAACAGACCGAGGCTCCGAACGCGAGCGGGTCTCCCGAGATGCCCGTGAGTGCGCCCGCGTTGACGTCGTGCACGAGGTGCGTGCCGCTCGCGTCGCGTACCCACAGTTCGCGACCGTGCGGGGCGTCGGTTGCGGCGAAGAAGACCTTGTCGCCCGCAGCGACGAACGCGCCGGGTGCTGACGCGGCGGTCGCGCCGGACTCTGCGCCCGCGATCAACGGGGCGGTTCCCGCCGGCGTGCCGTCGGTCGTGAACGGCGCGACATCGACGGTCGCCGACGTCCCCGTGAAGTAGACGCGACCGCCGATCGTGACGAGGCCGCTGGCCTGCGCGCCGCTGCCGGGACCGGGCAACAGGTCGATCACGAGCGAGGTGCCGGGAGCGGTGCCATCCGAGCGCCACATCTCCGAGCCGTGCGTACCGTCGTCGGCGCTGAAGTACGCGACGCTGCCGAGGATGGCGAACGAGCTGCTGTTCGAGCTCGCGACGCCGGGGTTGATGTCGGCGACGAGCGCGGTGCCCGCGGCCGCTCCCGTGGTCGCGAACGTCTCGCGCCCGTGGGTGGCGTCGGACGCCGTGAACAGCAGCTTGGTGCCGAGGCTTGTCCACGGCCGCGGCGAGCTGCTCGCAGTTCCCGGGTTGAGATCCGCCACGAGCGTGGTGCCGGCGGCGGTGCCGTTGGAGCGCCACAGCTCCGATCCGTGCACACCATCATCCGCGCCGAAATATGCGTAGCCTTGGTGCACGAACAGCATCGTCGCGAAGCGATTGATGCTCGCGATCGCGCCCGGTTGGATATCGGCGACGAGCGTCGTGCCCTGCGCCGTCCCGTCGGTGACCCACGGCTCCTGTCCGTGCACACCATCGTCCGCCGTGAACACGACCTTCGTACCGACGACAACGAGCGCCGTCGGGCTCGAGCTCGCGGCGCCAGGGTTGATGTCCTTGATCAAGCGCGTGGTGCCCGCGCTGTCGTCGTACACGTAGAGCTCGGATCCGGAAGACCCGTCGGCAGATCCGAAGTACACCTGGTTCCCGAGCACCGTTGCGTTCGGAGATCCCGTCGACGCGAGCACCGGGGTGTCGCCGGTCTCGCGCGTCCCCGCATCGGTTCCGTCCGTGCGCCACAGCCGCGGCCCCTGGATCGTATTCGCGAGCCAGAACACCGACGAGCTCGACGTACCGATCATCGCGTAGAAGCCACTGCCGACGCCGACGTTCGCATCCGCGACCACGCGCGTGCCGCCGTCTGTTCCATCGGTCCGCCACAGCTCCGTGCCGAGGACATCGTCGCCGACCGTGAAGTACAGCGCGCCGCCGGCGGATACGGCCGCACGCGGTGCACCGTTCCACGTCGAGCGGGACGCGACCTCGACGGTGCCAGCGCTCGTGCCATCCGACGTGTAGAGCGAGAAGCCACCGCCGACGCGGCGTGCACCGAAGTACGCCGCGCCCGCGTGACCACCGTAGCCGGACGCACCGAGAGCGGGAGGTTGCGCGTTCACGTCGGCGACGGGTGCGAGATTCGCGGGAAGTCCTGGCGGGGAATCCACGTCGGGCGGGCTCCACGGTCCCGCGTCGACGGAGTCCGCAGCATCGTCGGCTGAATTGCACGCCGCGAGGAGCGTGAGCGAGATGGCCAGGAATCGCATCATCGGGTCACCGCCGTGAGAGAGAAGGTGGAGTGGGTCGCGTCGAAGCCGGCGCCGGCCGTGACGCGGATGTAATAGCGGCCCGCAACGGACACGGTCGGAGTGACGAGCTCGTCGAGCATCGTCGTGTCGTCCGATACCGGCCCGAGGAGAGAGACGTGGTCGTCGCGGAACACGGCGATCTTCGTATCGGTGCGCGCGTCGCCAAGCGTGAGCACGCGCAGCCGCTGGCCGATGCTCGCGTCCGCGATGTCGACGGCGAAGTACCGCGCGTCGTCTGGTCCCGTGAGAAACGCATCCGCGACGTTGGCGTCCGGGGTGCCGAGCAGCGTCGCGTTCGCGAACGTCGTGTTGTCCGTGCCGTTCGCGATCGCGCGCAGCGGATATCGGTGTGCCGTGACATCGAACGCGTCGCTCGCGTAGAACGCGACGCCACGCACGCCGTCGAGAACCGCGCTTCGGGTCGTCGTGAACGCGAGGGGGCGAGGGTAGGTGCCTTCTGCGTCGAGGACGATCGTGCCGGCGCCGGGCACGTTCATCTCGAGATCGACGAGCGCGAGCGACGACGCGGGGGCGATCCACGCGAACGACGCGCCGGCCGCGTCGGGCTGGACATGCAACGTGTCGCGCAACGCGGGCGCGTCTGCCGCATCCGCCACCCTGACCGCGGCGGGCGCGCTGAACACGTCGGTGCCGGAGTGGATCTCGATCGTGGCGTCGCCGAGCGGCGCGCTCGCGTCGATCGCGACCAGCGCGTCGATCTCCGTGGCGGTGACGTTCCGCGCGTCGACGGTGAGCCCCGGCGTCGCGAACAGCTCGACGTCGGACCACGTGCGTCCTTCTTCGACCGGCGCGAGGTGAACCGCGACGAGCCCTCCGCGCTGCGGCGTTCCGGCGGTCACGGTCGCGGTGAGCGAGGCGTCATCGGGAGATACGCTCGAGTCGCTGCTGCACGCGGCCAGGAGCGCGAGACACAGAGAGACGCGCGTGATCATGGGATCCTCCGGCCGGGGAAGAGGGCTGCGAGGGCGATCGGTAGTCGGCGCGCCCACGCGTTCTCGTCGTGGTAGCCGTTGAGCTCGAACAACGACGACATCGTGTCGCCGTCGACGTAACCGAGCGTGTGATACGCGTCGATGTACTGGGTTGCGACCAACATGGGCTCTGACGTTCCCGCATCGATGTACAGCGCGGCGAGGCGCTGCGCGACGAGCGTGAGCACGGGGGCCGTCAGGAGTTGGTCGATGATCCAGTCGTTGCCGATGCCACTCGCCGGCGACATGATCGCAGCGCGCCCGAACACCGAGGGATGCGCGTGCGTGAGCCATACGGAGATCGTGGCGCCGAGCGACGAACCGAGCGTCGCCGTCGTCGACGCGCCCGGCAGCGTGCGCAACATCCCGTCGATCGTTGGCTTGAGCTCGGTCGCGATTGCCTGTGCGTAGAGCGTTCCCGTCGGCGGGCGATTCAGAATTCCTTGATCGGGCGTCGGGTTGTAGTCACCCTGGCGATAGTTGCCGAGCGTGCCGTTGACCGTGACGAACTGATCGATGCCGATCACGATCACCTCGGCGAACTCCCCGGTCTCCTCCCATGCGCGCTCGGCAGACTCGTCGACCTGCCACTCGATGCCCGTGATGGAGAGCGTCGGGTCGAACAGGTTGCGTCCGTCGTGCATGTACACGACCGGGTACCGCTTCGCGGCGTTCTCGCTGTAGCTCGCCGGCAGGTACGCCCAGATCCGGCGCGTGTTGCCGGGCTCGACCTCGTTCAGGACCGTCGAGTGGAACGCGGGGATCAGCTCGCGCAGCGTCCCCTTGGTCTGCGTGAAGTGGGGTGCAATCTCGACCTTCTCGTCGCGCGCGACGAGGTAGCGCGCGCCGCGAGCGGGAACACCTCCTCGGTAGGGCCGGAACGCGAGCTCGCGTTCTCCGGCCGGAAACTGGGTGACCGTGGCCTCGCACGTCGTCGCATCGACCGGTGCGCACGGCGTCTCCGTGACGAGCGAGCCTTCGCCGCGCAGCGTGATCGCGACGTCGCCCGCCGTGATCGCTTGCGAAGCGTAGACGACGCGGATGGTCGCGGTCGCGTCCTCGAGCTCGGGCGTGCCGTTCGCTTCGTCGACGGGTGGAGGATCGTGCGAGGGGGCGTCGGTCGTGCACGCACTCGCGAGTGCCGCGCACGTGAGGCAGAGGAGCTGTTGATGGATGGAGCCAATCGCTAGTTTCTTCATCGTTCGACTCAGTTCGCCGCTCCGACGACGGAGCCTCCGACGGTGAGCGTCGCGTCGGCGCCCGTGTGCGGATCGCAGAGGAAGTGCATCAGGACCGACGAGCGATGAGGAAGGAACGCGTTGCGTAGAGCAGGCGACAGCGCGCCTTGCTCGTTGATGTGCGTGAAGCCGAGGCTTGCTGGCCAGCTGAGCCCGCCCCCGAGCGGGTCGAAGTTCGAGGCCTCGTGGCAGCCAGCGCATGTCTGGGTCGTCGCACGGGACAGGATGTCGTCGACAGTGAGCGTGCTTCCGGCCGCGTTCAACGCGCTCTGAATCGCCGGGCGCAGCGGAGAGGTCGCCGGTGTGAGTTGCAAGTACACGACATCGAGGCCCTGCGAGCGGCTCTCGAGCTCGTTGAACAGATCCGCCGTCACCATCCCCAGCGTCGAGACGTCATTCGTCGCGAGCGCACGGACGTTGCGCGGGAACTCTTGCGTGAACTTGCCGGCGAGCGGATGCGTGCCCTGGAACAGCTCGTTCGCTGGGTTGTTCTTCACGGTCACGTGATTGAAGACGAGCTGGCACGTGGAGTCGGGCGACGTCGAGTCGGAGATCGTCGAGCAGCGCTTCGCGAGCGTGAACTCGCGCAGGTTCCAGTCGTTGCTTTGGATGAACATGTCCGTGCGGATCTGGCCGCCGAAGCTGGTGCTGTTGACGCCGAGACCGTAGTTGTGGGCGTCGACGACGGGACCGAAGTGCGGCACCGCACCACCTAGGAAGAAGAACTTCTCGAGCGCCGTCGCCGTCTGCTCGGCCGTCGTGTCGGCGGACCGGTCCGCCCAGAACCTCGCGACCGGCGCGCACGCGTCGATGCCGCGGTCTGGTTCGGGGTTGGGGAGCGCTCCCTCGAAGATGATGAACGCGCGGCCGCTGATCCCGGAGTCCATCGCGTACACGACGCGGTACTCGCCGCAGTTCGCACCGTTGCTCGGGGCGAGGTCGAAGCGGTTGAACAGGCCGACGGGCTTGAAGTGGAGCCCTGACGGAGGGCCGAACGGATCCATCGTCGCCAGGACGGACTCGACGCGCGGGCATCGCTCTCCATAGTGCTGCGGATCGATCAGCGGGTTGGTCCCAGGGCAATCGGAGGCGCCGAACGTCGACATCCATTGTTGGAACAGCTGCGTCTTGTTCTCGTGACCGACGACGTTCGCGCTCGTCAACAACTGCGTCATCGTGCGGTCGAAGCCGAAGCGGCTCAGCACCGCCGGATCCGTGACCGCGAGCGACTTCTCGGTGCGCAGCGGCGTTCCCAGGCAGCTGCTGAGCTCGTTCGTATCGTCGAGCGTGTTGGGGTCGGCTTGCTCGGTGGTGCACGCGGCCACGAGCACGAGAAGAAGCGCGAGTCGGTCTTTCATCGCTGTGGACTACAGCAGCCGACATGCCAGCACCGTTCCGCGGACTTGCGTCGGTCGTCGGGACAAGCCTGACCCGTTTCGCGCGGGGACAAGCGGCCACACCGGGACACGCGCGTCCCGATCCAGGTATGAAGCGCCATGGCCTCCAGGATGCTTTCGCTCGTCATCGTCGGCGCACTCGCCGCGTGTGGTGGTTCGCGCACGCCTGCGACCGTGAGGCTCGACGGCAGGGCGTGGACGCCGCCCGCCGTGCTCGTGAACGTGCCCGCCGACACGCCGTACCTGATCGCGCAGCTCGCGCCGATGTCGCAGGACTTCCGCGACCGGATGTTCGCGCAAGCCGACGCGAAGATCGAAGAGGCGATGAAGATGATGGAGAAGCTGCCGGCCGACTTCGATCGCAGCACGCTGCCGGCGTGGATCCGCGTTGCATTCGCGTGGATGGACGAGCTGAAGGGCAAGGATGCGAAGCGTTGGTCGCGCGAGCTAGGGCTCGACACGAACCAAGCGTTCGCGCTCTACGGTATCGGCATCTGGCCTGTCGCGCGGATCGGCGTGAACGATCCAGTGAAGCTGCACCAGACGATCGCGCACATCCTCGCCAAGGCGAATGTCCAGACGCAGGAGCGCGAGCTGCGCGGCAAGAAGTACTGGGTCTTCCCGATCGAGAAGTTCTCGGTGGCGGTCGCCGTGATCGACAAGGAGATGGTCCTGACGATCGTCCCGACGACGGCGCTCGAAGCGGCGCTACCGAAGGTGCTCGGCCTCGAGAAGCCAGCGCACTCGCTCGGCGAGACAGACACGCTCGGCGCGTCTCTCGCGCACTACAAGCTGCTCCCGCAGGCCGTGTTCGTCGTCGATGTCCGCGCGCTCGCGAGCCGATTCACCAAGGCGGACGCGACGAACCCGCTCGAAGCGCCGCTCGCGCAGGCGACGGGCCCCGTGACGCAGGCGTGCCGCGATGACATCGGTCGGTTCGTCGAGGTCGTGCCGCGGCTGTTCGGCGGATATCACCATCTGGACGCGAAGCTGATGGACTTCTCGCTCGTCGCGGAGATGCCACCCGTGCTCGTGAAGCGCTTGGGCCGCCTCTCCGTGCCCGTGCCGGGCGTGACTGCGGGCATCAACGGTCACCCGATCTTCGCCCTCGGGATCGCCGCCAAGTCGGACGAGCTCGTCTCCCTGATGAAGGAGCTCGTGAAGAGCCTCCGCGAGCGTCCGATGCGCTGCGACTGGTTCAACGGGCTCAACATGATGGCGGAGGAGCTCGCCCCGGAGCTGGACAGCCCGGCGATGACGCAGTTCAAGGGGCTCGACGGCGGCACCGCCGTCCTCGACGACATGGACATCGACCGCCGCTACGGCGAGGGCACGATCACGCTCGTCGGGGCCTCGGCCGCGGAGCGCATGGAAGCGGCGCTGCACTTCGTGCCCGGCTTCGCGAACGCCACGCTCTCGACGATGGGGCCAGCGATGGAGATTCCGCTCGGGCTGCTCGGCGTGCCGCCCGAGATGACCGCGCACCTCCTCGCCCGTCCGCAGCGCGCGGCCCTCGCGGTGGGCCCGGGTAGCGAGAAGATTGTCAACGCCGTCATCTCGGCGCCGACCCCCGCCCACTCGCCGTTGGTATCCGTCCAGATGAATACGCCCCGGCTCCAGAAGCTCTCGAAGGAGGCGATGCCGAACTACGGGATGCAGCTCGAGGACCTGGTCATGCAGCTCGACCTGGTCGAGGACGGCCTGGAGCTCGACTTCCAGGGCACGATGCCGCCATCGGCAGCCCCCGTCCTGGCGCACTGACGCTGACACCCCGACGAGCGCGGGGTACAGTTGCCGCGCGTGGAGGCCGCGAGCATCGTCGTGTTGGGCGGTAGCGAGAACGAGCGCACGACGCTCGCGTCTCAGCTCGTCGGGAGCGGCTTACCCGCTGTCGCCGCGACCCAGATCGACCTGTCGAAGGGCACCCCAGCGGCCATTGTCGTGACGGGCTCTGAGGCGGCCCACTTGGTCGCCGAAGCGCGCGATGTGCCCGTGCTCGCGGACGTCCCGATCCTGGCCGTCGTCGCGCAGATTCCTCCAACGGCAGCGACGGAAGCGCTCGCGGCAGGCGCCACCGATGTCGCGTTCCTCCAGGCTCCCACCGCCGTGCTGGCGGCGCGCGTGCGCAACCTGACGCGAGCCGGTAAGCGCGACAATCTCGCAGCGTCAGCGCTGTCCAAGGTGAACGACGTGCTGACGGCGCATGGCGACGACGCGGGTGCGCTCGTCCAGATCATGTCGATCACGGCGGCGGCGATGGGCTTCGATCGCGCGGGCCTGCTCGCACACATCGAGGGCAGTGACCACGCCTTCATGATCGCCGCGACGGACGCGCAGCCTCTGCAGCGCTTCACGCTCAGCATCGCGGAGTATCCCGAGATCGCGGAGGCGATCCGCACGCTCCATCCCGTGCTCATCGACGACGCGCTCGAGCATCCGCTCACGCGCCACCTCGCCGAGCTGCTCGCGTCGCGCAACGTGCGCGGCAGTGCGGTGTTCCCGGTGCAATGGCGCGGTCGCCCGCTCGGCGCGATCCTGCTGCGCAAGACGCTGCCGGGCGTGCATCATCTCGACGCTCAGAGGCTCGAGCTGGGCAAGCTGATCGCGAGCGTCACGGCAGGTCACTTGCGTCACGGTGTCGTGCTCGAGAGTCTGCGCGATCAGACGCATCGCATCAGTCGCGCGCGCTACGAGGCCGAGCGTCGCTTGCGGGGGATCGATTCGCTCAAGGAGCATTTCGAGGCCGGCGCCGACGGTGTGGTGGTGCTCGATGACGCGGGCCGCATCCTGTTCGTGAACCGTGCAGCGGAACGGATCACCGGCTTCGCGCGCGATGGTCTGCTCGGCAGCGAGCTCGTGGACCTCGTCGGCTTCCAGCAGCGCAGTCAGATCCACGAGACGGTGTCGCGCGTGCTCGCGGGCTCGAACACCGACGCGTTCGATCTGCAGCTATCTACCACATCGGGGTCGCCCGTGTGGGTGTCGGCCTCGACGTCGACGGTTCTCGCGGGGACGGGTGCCGTGATCCTCGCGTTCCGCGACGTGACGGCGGAGCGCGGCCTCGAGCTCGAGCTGCGATCGACCAAGGAGTTCCTCGAGCGCCTCATCGACTCGACGGTCGACGCGATCATCGCGGCTGACATGCGCGGCCGCATCATCCTGTTCAACCAGGGCGCCGAACGGTTGTTCGGGTACCGCGCGCGCGACGTCCTGGGCAAGATGCCGGTCTGGGATCTCTACGAAGCCGGCGGGTCCAACCAGATCATGCGCATGCTCCGCTCCACCTCCCACGGTGGTGTGGGGCGCATCGAGCAGACGCGCCGCGAGGTGAGGATCGCGGGAGGAGACGTCGTGCCCGTGAGCATGACCGCCTCCATCGTGTACGAGGATGAGCGCGAGGTCGCGACCGTCGGTATTCTTACGGACCTTCGCGAACGCATCCGTATGGAACAGCGCCTCCTCGACGCTCAACAGAAACTGCAGCTCTCCGAGAAGCAGGCGCTCGTCGCCGAGCTGGCGGGCGCGGCTGCGCACGAGCTGAATCAGCCGCTCACATCGATCATGGCGTACACGCAGCTCATCCAGCGCGTCAGTGACCCCGAAGGCAAGCACATGCGCGCCGTCGGTGTGATCATGTCCGAGACCGAGCGCATGGCGAGCATCGTCAAGAAGATCGGCCGCATCACCAAGTACGAGGTGACGGAGTACGTCGGCGGCGCCAAGATCTTCGATCTCGATCGCGCGGCGCCCGAGTCGGACCCCGCGATTCCGATTCCGACCGACAAGGACGAGGAGCGGCTGACCGGTGAGTTCCAGGCCGTGTCTGTCCCCGAGGAGTTCGAGGACAAGACCGGCGAGAATCGCGTCGGTGACTCGCGCCCGACGCTCGACGATCTGCGCGACCTCGACATCCGCGGAGGGAGCCGATGACCGCGACGCCCTCGTTCGAGGCGCAGCTCACCGCACTGCGCGAGCTGACGACCGAGCTCCCGCTCGCGACGAGCGAAGCGGGTCTCGTCGAGCGCGTCTTCCAGATCGCGGGAGGACTCTTTCCCGGCCGCGGGCTCTGCGTTCGCGTTGTCGACGTGCGGACGCGTGAACCTGCGCGCACGTACGTACGAGGCGGAACGCTGCGCGAGAGCGTCGGTGCCGAGCACGTCACCATCAGTGATGGCGCGCTCGCAAAGGCCAAGCTCAAGGGGGCGGTCGCCGCGTCGGCGAGGCTCAACGTGCGCGATCGCTGGGATTCGCCGTTCACGGGCATGGCGACGGGCTTCGCGCTGCCGCTCGCTGCCGCGGGCGAGCTCTACGGCGTGCTCGACATCGGCTACACGCCAGGACAGGACACGCGCATCACCGACGAGCCGATCGCCTGGCCCGTCGCTGCGCAGCTCGCGATCGCCCTGCGCACGCTGCGTCTGGCCGACGACGCGCTCGGCCTGCGCGACTACCAATCGCGGCTCCTCGAGAGCGCTAACGCGCTCATCCTCGGTGTCGACCGCAGCTGGCGCATCACGGTCGCGAACCGCGCCATCCTCGAGCTCACGGAGTACACGCGCGACGAGCTCGTCGGCCGCGACGTGCGCGATTTTCTCTCGCCCGATCAGCGTCAGTTCCTCACGACGGCGTTTGCCGCGGCGCTCGCGGGGCAGCATCACGAGGGCGTCACCGTGGTGCTTCCCACCAAGAGCGGCGGCAACGTGCGCACCGTGTGGAGCATCGCGCCCGTCGGTCGGGCCGGTGCGGGCTCGGCGATCGAAGCCGTCGTCGCGATCGGCCAGGACCAGTCGCGCGTCGATGCGCTGCAACAGCAGGTCGTTCGCTCGGAGCGTCTCGCCACACTCGGCGAGCTCGCCGCAGGCATCGTCCACGAGCTGAACAATCCGCTCACCTCGATCACTGTCTACTCCGACTACCTCGTGAAGAAGCTCGAGGGACAGAACGCCGAAGCGACGGACGTCGACAAGCTTCGCCGCATTGGCGCGAGCGCGCACCGCATCCTTCGCTTCTCGCGCGACCTCGTCCAGTACGCGCGGCCAAGCGGCACCGAGCTCGAGCCCGTCGATGTCGCATCGGTCGTTCGCCAGTCCGTCTCGATCTGCGAGCACCTCGTCGAGCGCGGCGGCATCGAGCTGACGGTCGAGGTCGATCCCGATCTCCCCACCATTCAAGCGGTCGCCGGTCAGCTCGAGCAGGTCCTCATCAACCTCATCACGAACGCGGTGCACGCGATCGAGGGTGGAGACACGAGCAGCGTGCGCGGTGGCAAGGTCGCTGTTCACGCGGGCATCGATGGCCCCGCATCGATCGTCATCGAGGTCGCCGACTCGGGCCCCGGCATTCCCGAGCCCGCGCGCGAGAAGATCTTCGAGCCGTTCTTCACGACCAAGCCCGATGGAAAGGGCACGGGCCTCGGCCTGCCGATCGTTCGCAACATCGTCGAGCACCACAAGGGAGAGATCTCGGTGGACCGCTCGGATCTCGGTGGCGCTGCGTTCCGCGTGATTTTGCCAATCGCTTAGATCACTTGCAGAGCGCGTCAGATCTCCTCGTAGATCCCGGACTGTCCGGTTTTTCGGACGCTAGCTCGTAGAAAGGTTGCGCTCCAGATCCAGACACGTAGTGTGGCTAGGTCATGAAGCCAGAAGTCATGCTCGAGCTCTTGGAGGCCGCGGCCGACCAGCTCGGGATCAAGGTGTCCTACGACGCGCTCCAGGCCAGTGGCCTCGGAAGCCTCGGAACCGGCGGGCTCTGCCGCGTGAAGGGCACCTACCGAATCATCATCGACAAGCGCGCCAGCTCCGAGGAGCGCGTTACGACGCTCGCCACGGCGCTGGGCACGTTCGATACGTCCGAGCTCGAGTTGCCGGCCAAGGTCCGCGACTTGCTCCGCGCCCACGAGGGCAGCGGTCCGCGTCGCGCCGCTGTGGCCTGAGCGTTTCCGCTCGCCAAGCGCTATGCTGAGCGCGTGATGCGCTCGCTGATCGCCGTGCTCGCCGCCGCCAGCCTCGTTGGCTGCGCGAAGAAGGAGAGCCCCGCTCGGCAGCTCGACGTCGCGAAGATCGAGGTCGTGAACAACGCGCGCCTGCGCACCGACACGGTCGGCCTACTGCACGACATGCCGGCGTTTCCGCAGAACACCGACCGCGAGATCAAAGAGGATCGGCGGTTCGCGAGCGAGTCGACGTTCGTTCTCGTCGACGCCAAGAACCCCACGAGCGATGGCGCGTACGTCACGCTCGCTGGCGACCTCACCGGAGAGGGCGGAGTCGTCGTCGGCCATCTCAAAGCGCAGTCGTTGTGGATCCCGTCCGGCGAGACCCGCACGTTCGCGTTGATCGATTCAGAGCGCGTTCCGCGGCCCACGACCACATCGGCGCGCATCGTCGTGACCGGCGCGCTCGCGACCCACGATCCCCCGCGCATGCACATCACCGAGCTGCACACGTACGTGGATCCGACGACAGAGAACGACAAGCCGGTGACGCGCATCGTCGCGCAGGCCAACGTCGTCAACGACGCCAACCGGATCGGTCGCGCCATCATCATCGCCTCGTTCCATGGCGCCGACGGACGCCCGATCACGCGCCCGTTTCAGATGCAGGAGCTCGCGGCCAACGAGACGCGCGCGCTCCAGTTTGTCGGGCCGCCTGGATCGGTCGACGGCACGATCTTCGTCGGCGACATCACCTACTAGACACAATACCGCTCACTTAGTGGCCAGACTCGACTCATTCGATCGGGCGGGCCTCTCGACCGAGCCAAGGCCGAAGGCCGGAGCCCGAGCCCGATCTTCGGCGGATCGAATCTTCGTCGCAGCGAACCCGTCGTCAAAGCGACTCGTCGCAACATCGCGGGCTCGGGCTGGGGCTCGGGCTCGTTTTACTAAGCGCGGTTCGCGAGGCCGCCGAAGTACGGATCGTTCGCGACGAGGTCCTGCAGCATCTCGCGCAGCTCTTGCCGCTCGGTCGGTGAGAGATCCGGCGTGGCTGTTTGTTCGACGAGCTGATCGATCGCTTCGCGCGGCGTGAGCCGACCCGCAGCGACGTCGCCCGCGAGGCGATCGATGTCCGCCGTGTTGCTCATCGGATCCGCATGATCGACGCGCTCGAGGCTGTCGACCTCGTCCGCTCCATCTGCTCCGTCGATAGACCCTGGTCCCGAAGGTCCGCCTGGTCCCTTCGGTCCACCGATTCCGCCCGGTCCGCCGATACCGCTCATGTGGTTGCCTTTCGAGGTTAGCGCGCCTATCGACCTGCGGCGCTCGCTGTTGCGTGACAATCTTCAGGTCTATGAACGTCGTGCGCTCTGCGTTGATCAGCGCCGCCCTCGCTGCGATTGCCGCGGGTTGCGGATCGTCCGGCCCCGGGCCTACATCGCCGCAGGTCGCGCCCGCGGTCGAGATCGCCGCCGCGCGCTGGGTCCCGTCGCAGGCCGTCTACGTGAGCGCCGGCAAGACGCTGTCCGGAGCGCAGTCCGGCATGCGCGCGGCGGTGGATGGGCTCGGCATCCTCGGCGGCATGGACGCGAACTACATGGGCAGCCTGCTCACGCAGGTGCTCGGCGTGGACGCGATGAGCACCGAGGCGGTCAAAGCGATCGGCGTCGATCCGACTGCGAGCTTCTCGCTATTCTCGGAGGGCCTCGCGCCGACCGCGGTCGTGAAGATCAACGATCCGGAGGCGCTCGCGCAGTTCATCGAGAAGATGCGCGGCCACGGCATGCGCAGCACGTCGGTCAATGTGAACGGCACCGAGCTGTTCAGCGCGCCGCTCGGCCAAGGCTTCGCGCTCAGCTGGGCGCAAGCGGATGGCTGGTTATGGGTTCACCTCGTGCCGCCGTTCGCGATGGGCGAGGGCAACACGTGGTTCGAGCACTCGCGCGCGGGGCAGTCGATGGCCGGTACGGTCGCCGACGGTTTCGCGTGGGCGCAAAAGATGGCAGGCGCGAAATCCACGCTCACCGTGTGGCTCGATGCGCAGAAGCTGCTCGGCATGCTCGCCGAGAAGGTGCCGAACGCGAAGGCATGCGTTGGCCTCCTCGGGGGCGTTTCGGGCGTCGGCGTGGGTGTCTCCATCGATGGTGGCGACATCAAAGGTCGCCTCACACTCGACGTGGGTGCGCACGCAAGTGCGATCCAGGCCGCGACTCTCCCGGTGCCGGACGGCTTCCCCGCGCTCGTCGCCGCGTCGCCATTTGCCGCGCAGTGGAACCTCGATCTCGTTCAAGTGCAGAGCGCGCTCGCGCCGTGTCTCGCGCTCGTCAACATGCAGGTCGATGAGCTCACGCAGAGCGGCGTTCGCGCAGTGCGACTCGCGGTGCAGAAGCTCGACATGGACGACAAATCCGGCGAGGGCGTGGTCTCGCTCGCACTGGCCAAGAAGGACTTCTTCGCGGGCTATCTCGACAAAATCCCCGGTCGCCGCTTCCTCGAGAAGGACCGCACGTTCGGCCCGATCAAAGGTCACTCGATCAGCGTGCCAACCGTTGCCAGCTTCGACTACGTGCTCGACGATCAGCAGGCGTTCATCGCGATGGGTGACGGCGTGCTCGCGCGCGCTGTCGGTAAAGGCTCGACCGTCCCGGGACCGATGTTCGGCGTCGACGTTCGGCCGGATGGGCTCGACGAGAAGACGTGGCACTCGCTCCTCGAGGCGCTCGACTTCCACGGGACCAAGGACATGATCGCAATGATGATGAAGTGGCGCGACGCGCACCTCGCGCTGACGCTCGAAGGATCGTCGCTCGTGTTGACCGCGAGCGGTACGCGACGCTGAGCTGGCAAAGGCTGGAACAGCGACAGCCGTGTCGCGATAACGAAACTGAGCGTCGTTTGGGCGCGCGTAACACCGTGCATCACACGACCGGCGCATGGCCCGGCGGCTGCTGAACGGCGGCGCATGATGAAGCTCGCAGCTCTCTCGCTCCTTCTCCTCGGTGCATGTGCCTCTGACGACAGCGGCGACACCGGTGACAGCAACGCCGGGCGGTGCTCCTCCGAGGAGATCTACATGGTCGGTGCGTTCGAGGCTCACGCCGCGTCCGCGGGGACCGTTCGTGTCGACAACGAGGTCGTCGGCGTCGAGGGCTTCCTCGGCACGAAGGGCTACTCGCTGTTCGTGAACAGCCCGCTCGCCGACAACCTGACCCTGGGAGACCTGGACGTCGCGGCGCATCCGCTTCGCTATGTCGAGTCGACGGGCAACGGGGACTGTACGGGCACCGGCGTGTGCCACGGGTTCATCGCGATGGCGGGAACGATCAGCGTGGACGATGTCGCCCCCTTTCACGCCGAGTTCGCGCTCTCCGATCTTCACGAGACGGACGGTGCGTCGAGCACACCTGGCGCGGCCATCGCGGGCAGCGTGACGGGTTGCTTCTTCGCGCCACAATGACGCGAGCGCCAGACTGACGCTGGATTCAACTTCTCGGTTCCGGTTCACTGTTCCCTATTCAGGGCGAACGGTCTTCTTCGGCAGAAGTTCGAGCGGCAGCCCAAACACCGCAAATGCGCTGGGTTTGGATGGCCCAGGAAGAACTAGCCGCGATCGGAATAGGGAACCAAGAACCGGGAACAGAGAACCGAAAACGGGAACCTACGAGGACGAATTGCTCAGTAAGGCGACCGTCGGTTCGAGCCGCGAGCGGCACCCTGCGCGGATCCCGTGGTACACCCGCAACGTGTCGTCCACACCGGTCATCCGTCTACGGGACGTGACCAAGAGCTACGGCTCCGGTACGGGGAAAACCCAGGTTCTGCGCGGGGTCAGCCTCGACGTGGAGAAGGGCGAGCTGCTCGCGCTCGTCGGTCAATCGGGCTCGGGAAAGTCCACGCTGCTGAACATCATCGGCGGTCTCGACGAACCCGACACTGGAGAGATCGAGGTGCTCGGCATCGATACGCTGAAGGCCGGCGACGCCAAGCGCGCGAAGATGCGCAACCAGTCGATCGGCTTCGTGTTCCAGGCGTTCAACCTGCTGGATCACCTCGACGTGTTGAAGAACGTCACGATCCCAGCGTCGTTCTCGAGCGGTGGTGACGATGCCAATGCGCGCGGTACGGAAGCACTGCGCCGCGTGGGCCTCGCCGAGTTCGCGCACCGCCGCCCGAGCGAGCTCTCCGGTGGTCAGAAGCAGCGGGTCGCGATCGCCCGCGCGCTGTTCAACTCGCCGACGCTCCTGTTGTGCGACGAGCCGACAGGCTCGCTCGACTCCGACACCGGCAAAGAGGTCATCAGCTTCTTGCGCGAGCTCAACGCGAAGGACGGCGTCACGATGGTGATCGTCACGCACGAGCGGCGCGTCTCCTCGGTCGCGAAGCGCGTCATCCAGATGAAGGACGGCTTGATCACCGAAGGATCAGATGAGCATTCCCCGGAGAAGCCCGGAGAGAGCGAGTCGCACGCATGATGCCCGTCGGCAAACTCTCGCGGATGGTCGTCCGCAACACGCTGCGCTCGCCGCGGCACTTCATCCTGTCCGCGTTCGGCATCGTGATCGGTATCGGCGCGTTCGTGCTGTTCCTCGCGCTCACGCAGCGCGCCGGCGAGACGCTCGAGAAAGTGTTCCCGCTCAACGAGGTCGAGGTCGTCGCTCCGCGCGTGGCCGTCGGTACCGTCGACGCGAGCAAGCATCTCGACAACGACGTCGTGAAGACGATCGCCACTCGCCCCGAGGTCGCGTCCGCCGTGCCGCGCCTCAACCTCGCGTTCCCATCTGCGGGCCGCGGATCGTTCGAGGGTACGGACCTCAAGTTCGAGGTCGGCGGCTTTGCCGACGGTGTCGACGCGTCGTTCGTCCAGGACGACGACCGCATCAAGGAGCTGTTCAAGGACTGGGACGCGCTGCCCAATGATCCCAATCGCATCGCGTGCGAACCGCCGCCGCCGGATCCGGAGGGCGACATCCTCCAGTCGCCGCGCGCACCCAAGAAGTCGAAGATTCCGCTCGCGCCCGCGTCACCGCCGGCCGCTGGCTCGGGTTCGGCGTCGGGCTCGGCCGCTGGCTCGGGCTCGAATGTCGCCGCCGGTAGTGGGGCAGGGAGTGGCAGCGGTTCCGCCGTCGTCATTGTCCAGACGCCGCCGCCAAAGCAGACGTACTTCAATCCGTGCCCGAACCCGGACCGCTACTACTGCGATGACACCGAGCGCATGTGCAAGCACCGCGTGCCCGTCGTGATGTCGTCGACGGTGGTCGAGCTCTACAACAACCAGTTCGCGAAGAGCCACGGCATGCCGATGGCCGACGAGAACCTCGTGAACTTCCTGATCCAGACGCGCGGCCTCTCGGCGATGCGCTTCTCGATCGGCCTCAACGCGACGACGGTCGCTGGCTCGCGCATGGCCAAGAAGCAGTGGCGCCGCGTCGAGGCGGTCGTCGTCGGTGTGTCGTCGCGCGCGATGCGCATCGGCGTGACGATGCCCATCCAGTACATCGAGCGCTGGAACAAGGAGTTCGTGAACGAGGACGCGGCGTCGAACTTCAGCTCCATCATCGTGAAGCTCAAAGACCGTAATCAGCTCGCGCCGTTCTCGTCGTGGCTCGTCGACAAGCAAGGCTTACGGCTCGAGGACTCGCAGGGCGAGCGCTTCGCGACCGTCATCTTCGTCATCCGCCTCCTGTTCCTCATCATCTCGATCGCGATCCTCGTCATCTCGATCATCAACATCGGCCACAACTTCTTCATCCAGGTCTCGGAGCGGAAGCGCGAGATCGGGATCATGCGCGCAGTGGGTGCGACCGAGACCGACGTCCAGCTGATCGTCCTTGGCGAGGCGGCGCTGATCGGAATCGTGGGCGGCCTGATCGGTGTCGGCCTGGCCTGGGCGATCGGGGCGACCTGGAACTATTACGCGGCCTCCGCCATCCCGCGGTTCCCGTTCAAGCCGGACTCCTGGTTCGACTTCAAGACGTGGATCTGGGGGAGTGCCCTCGGGTTTTCGACACTGTTCTGCATTCTCGGCGGCTATCTCCCGGCGCGCCGCGCGGCCAAGATGCCCCCCGCTTCCGCCCTCGCCCAACAGTAGGAGGCGATCGCCGGCGCCGGCGAAACTGACCCGGGACGTGGAAATCCTTTGTATCCGCGGGATCTTCGCGGTAGGACCACCGCCTCGGAGCTTGTACACTTCATGTGGTCCAAGGAAGCTAGTTCGGATAGGGTCCCACCCCTTAACGGTCCTCCTGTTGCAGTTCCAAGAGAATCACGCGTGAAGAAGCCGGCGCCTTTCGGGAAGTACTACCTCCTCGAGCGAATCAACGTCGGCGGCATGGCCGAGGTGTTCCGTGCAAAAGCCTTCGGCGTGGAGGGCTTCGAGCGCCTCGTCGCGGTGAAGCGCATCCTTCCGAATATCGCGGAGGACAAAGAGTTCATTCGCATGTTCATCGAGGAGGCCAAGCTCGCCGTCCAGCTGAACCACGCGAACATCGCGCAGATCTTCGACCTCGGCGTCGTCGACGGCAGTTACTACATCGCGCTCGAGCACGTCCACGGACGCGACCTGCGCGGCATCTTCGATCGCTGCCGCTCCGGCGGTGAAGCGATGCCCGTGTCGCAAGCGTGCTTCGTCGTCATGAAGGTCTGCGAAGGCCTCGACTACGCGCACAACAAGCGCGATCAGAACGGCCGCGAAATCTCGCTCGTTCACCGCGATGTCTCGCCGCAGAACGTCCTCGTGTCGTTCGAGGGCGAGGTCAAGATCATCGACTTCGGTATCGCCAAGGCGGCGGGCAAGGGTTCCAAGACCCAGGCCGGCATCCTCAAGGGCAAGTTCGGCTACATGTCGCCTGAACAAGTTCGCGGCCTGCCGATCGATCGCCGCAGCGACGTGTTCTCGTGCGGAATTGTTTTGTACGAGCTGCTCACCGGCGAGCGCTTGTTCGTCGGCGAGAGCGACTTCTCGACGCTCGAGAAGGTGCGCAACGTCGAGATCCTTCCGCCGTCCACGTACAACCGAAAGATCCCCGACGAGCTCGAGCGCATCGTGCTCAAGGCGCTCGCGAAGGACGTCGAGGACCGCTACCAGAACGCGATCGATCTGCACGACGAGCTGCAAGCATTCGTCTACACCGCCGGCGAGTTCTACTCGCGCAAGGATCTCGCGGGGTGGATGAAGAAGACGTTCGGCAAGGAGATCGAAGACGAGACGGCGAAGCTCGAGACCTATCGCCAGTTGAAGCCGCCGCCGCAGGACAGCGCCGCTGCTGCTCCTCCCGCGATGCCGCGCACGACGACGGGCCCGCGCTCGAGCGGTCAGATGCCCGCGCTCTCGCAGTCCGGCTCGGGTGGTACGCGCAAGCCGACCGGCAACGGCGTGAACAAGCCGCCGCCTCCGCCGCCTGATCGCCGCAGCAGCGGCGAGATGCCGGTCGTGTCCGCCAAGGGCGGTCGCGAAGACTCGGGTGGCCTCGCGTGGGACGAGGACGAGCTCGAGACGCAGATCTACGACAACCCCGAGGACGATCCGCGCAACGGCGGACGCGGCCTGAACGGCAAGCCCAAGTCGACGCTGTCGTACGACACGCCCGTGCCGACGCCAGAACCGGCCACTCCGCCAGCTGCGGTTCCTGCGCTCACGTCGCGCGGTATGCCCGCGGCTGCTGATCCGCGCGACCGCGTACCGCTTCCGCCGCCCGCGCCGAGCTGGGCCGGATCGGGCCAGCACGCGGTCCCCAATGGTGGTTCGCCGGATCTCTCGTCGCTCGTCTCCACGGCGCGCGGGTGGGAGAGCGGCCAGCTCAACGGAGCGCAAGCCGCCACGATGAACGGCATGGCCGTGCAGAACGGTTTTGGTTCGAGCTCTAGCCCGCCGCCGCCGCTCAACCCTCCATCGTTGTTCGAGAGCGGTCAGCGCGAGCTACCGCATTCCGGTCCCGTCGCTCGCCCCTCCGATCCGTACGATCCGATGGGCTCGTTCGGCTCGGGCTTCGGTGCTCGCCAGGCGAAGAGCGACAACAAGAAGATGCTGCTGCTCGCGGGCGGCGCGGTCGTCGCTGTCGCGGCGGTCGTCCTCGTTATCGTGATGTCGGGCGGCCCGTCCAAGCCCGCGACACCGACGCCGGTGGCGAACAAGGAGCCGGTGCAAACGCCGATCGCACCGCCGGCCTCCGTCGGAGATGCGAACACGGGCTTCGATCTGTACGTCTCGCCGCAGAGCATCTCTTCGTGGAAGCTCGACGGAGAAGCGCGCACGGACAAGCTGCCGTCGCGCATCCGCGGCATCGCGCCGGGCGTGCACACGGTCCAGATCGATCCGCCGGCGGGCTTCCTCAGCGAGACGCAGAGCGTGTCCGTCGAGCAGGGCAAGGCTCCGCGCGTCAACGTGAACCTCTCGCCGATCCAGGGCATCAAGGGCACGTTCGAGACGACCCCGCCGGGCGCGAAGGTCTCTCTCATCATCGACGGCAAGCGGCAGGAGCTCGGCGTCTCGCCGCAGACCGCGCCGCTCGATCCGCGCATGACGTATCAGGTGCTGTTCGAGATGCCCGGCTTCGTCTCGGTGAACAAGCCGATCCAGTTCTCGGGTGGACAGGACGAGAAGATGTCGATCACGCTCGAGAAGGCAGCGGGCGTGACGCCGCCGCCGACTCCGGTGATCGCCGAGCAACCCAAGACGCCGGTCGAGCAGCCCAAGACGCCGGTGCAACAGCCCAAGACGCCGGTCGAGCAGCCCAAGACGCCGGCCATCGTGACCAACACGCCGAAGACTCCGAAGGAGCCGAAGCAGACTCCCATCACGAAGATCGATCACTCCGGCGATCTGCCGAAGACGCCGAAGACGCCGAAGGAAGAGCCGCCCGACGAGACTCCGAAGGTCGCCAAGGGTGGCAGCGGTACGCTGATGCTCGGCTCCAAGCCGTCGTGCGACATCTTCATCGACGGTTCGTCGAGCGGTCTCCACACGCCGCAGCGCGAGATCAAGCTCTCCGCCGGCAAGCACAAGGTCACGCTCGTGAACAACGAGTTCGGGATCAAGGAGAGCTTCACCGTCGACATCAAGGCGGACGAGCCCACCAAGGCGATCAAGGACTACTCGGACAAGCTTCCGAAGTAGGGAGTCATGCGGTCGGTGCTCCTGACCGGCGGCGCCGGCTTTATCGGCTCCAACCTGGTGCGCTACCTCGTGGCGAACCGGCCCGAGCTTCGCATCGTTAACCTCGACGCACTGACGTACGCGGGGAACCTCGACAACCTGCGCGGTGTGCCAGCGGACCGTCACACGTTCGTGCACGGCAGCATCTGCGACCGTGCGCTCGTCGAGAAGCTGCTCGCCGAGCACGACGTCGACACCGTGATGCACCTCGCCGCGGAGAGTCACGTCGACCGCTCGATCACGGGCCCCGGCGCGTTCATCGAGACCAACGTCACCGGCACGTTCACGCTGCTCGAGGCTGCGCGGACCGTCTGGAAGACCGGGCAGCGGCGGTTCCATCACGTCTCCACCGACGAGGTCTACGGCGCTCTGACGCCCGACCAAGTCGCGCCTGCCGAAGGTGCGCCGTATGCCCCGACGTCCCCCTACGCGGCGTCGAAGGCGGCGAGCGATCACCTGGTGCTCGCGTACGCGCGGACGTACGGGATGGACGTCACCATCTCGAACTGCACGAACAACTACGGTCCGTACCAGTTCCCCGAGAAGTTGATCCCCCTGATGATCAACAACGCGTTGATCGGCACGCACCTACCGATCTACGGAGACGGCAAGCAGATCCGTGACTGGCTCCACGTCGAGGATCACTGCGAGGCGATCGTCGCGATCGCAGAGCGCGGTCGGAGCGGCGAGACCTATCACGTCGCTGGTGGTGTGCAGCCGACCAACCTCGAGATCGTCGAGCAGCTGTGTGCACATCTCGACGAGCGCCGGCCCGCCTCGCCGCACATGCCGCACCGACAACTCATGAAGTCCGTCACCGATCGCCTCGGGCACGATCGCCGCTACGCGCTCGACACGAGCAAGATCGCGAGCGAGCTCGGGTGGAAGCCGCGGCATACGTTGGCCGACGGGCTCGCGGCCACCGTCGAGTGGTACCTCACCGCGATCGACTGGCTCTCCGCGATCCGGGCGAAGAAAGAGACGTCGTGAAAGGGATCCTCCTCGCCGGAGGTCGCGGCACGCGGCTCTATCCGGTGACGCGCTCGGTGTCGAAGCAGCTCCTCGCGGTCTACGACAAGCCGATGATCTATTACTCGCTGTCGATGCTGATGTTCGCCGGCATCCGCGAGGTGCTCGTCATCTCCACACCGGAGGATCTGCCGCTGTATCGGCGCCTGCTGGGTGATGGCACGGGCTGGGGGATGTCGTTCAGCTACATCGAGCAACACGAGCCGCGCGGTCTCGCCGAAGCATTCATTCTCGGTGAGGAGTTCATCGGCGGGAAGCCATGCGCGCTCGTCCTCGGCGACAACATCTTCTACGGCGCGGGTCTGCAGCCGATGCTGCAAAGAGCTGCCGCGCTCGACAAAGGGGCGATGATCTTCGCATACGCGGTGCGCGACCCCGAGCGCTACGGCATCGTCGAGCTCGGTGATGTCGACGACCTTGGACGCCGCAAGGTGCTCTCGCTCGAGGAGAAGCCGAAGCACCCGAAGTCCAACTACGCAGTGCCGGGCGTCTACTTCTACGATAGCCAGGTCTGCGAGCTCGCCAAGCAGGTCAAACCGAGCATGCGCGGCGAGCTGGAGATCACGGATCTCAACCGCCTCTATCACGAGCGCGGCGAGCTGCGCGTCGACATCATCGGTCGCGGTACGGCGTGGCTCGACGCGGGCACACACGCATCGCTGCTCGCCGCCGCGAACTTCGTGCAGGCCATCCAGGATCGGCAGGGCCTGATGATTTCGTGCCCCGAGGAGATCGCGTGGCGCATGGGCTTCATCGACGACGGCCAGCTCGCGGCGCTAGGAGCGGAGCTGACGGACGAATACGGTGAGTACGTGCGCCGATTGCTGCACGTTTGACGGACCCGATATTTGCGCGTCGACGCGTCGAAGATCGAGGAGCCGCCCGAAGCACACCTTCGGTAATGATTTAAGATCTCGGAATGACTCCAAGGGCATATGAGGGCGCCGTGAGCTCGAGCTCGCCCGCGTGGGTGAGGGTGCCGGAGCGATATCTCGACGCCGACGTTTTGGTCAGGGAGCGATCCGTACTGGCGAAGAATTGGACGTACTTCGGGCTCGCGCGTGACCTCGGTGACCACAACGATTGGGTGGCGCAATCCATCGGTGGAACATCGGTCTTCGTCCAGAATGTTCGCGGCGAGCTGCTGGCGTTCCGTAATACGTGCCCCCATCGGTTCAGCGCGTTACGTGCGGACCGGCGCGGAAACGGACCGATGGTCTGTCCGTACCATCAGTGGAGCTTCGACGCCGCCGGCCTCCTCAAGGGATGCCCG
The DNA here is from genome assembly GCA_036499725.1 of Kofleriaceae bacterium. Lineage (GTDB taxonomy): Bacteria > Myxococcota_A > Polyangia > Haliangiales > Haliangiaceae > JABFXX01. The sequence continues at coordinate 35,286 of DASYDE010000029.1, read as the reverse complement.
ACTGCCCCGGAGCTAGTGCATGCACCGAGCTCGGAGCGCCCTTCGTTAGAGAAGTGGCAGGTAGCGAGGTGCGGACAGTTCTTGTTCGTCGCCCGTGAACCCCGCGTCACATTGGCTGACTGGCTTGGCGACGCCTTTGGCAAGCTCGAAGCGTTCAGCTCCAATGTTGGAGAGTTGCTGTGGAGCGATCAGATCGTCGTCGATGCCAACTGGAAGATACTGGTTCAGAATACGTTGGAGCTCGAGCACGTGCCGTCGGTTCACGCCGAGAGCTTCGCGCCGCTCATGCCGCGCCCGATCAAAATCGCGCCGATCGCCGAGCAGACACACGTCGCGTACCTCGCGCCGCTGTTGCCTCGACCGCCCGTTGAGGGAGCCCGCGCGCAGCAGTTCGTGCAGGTATTGGAGGCGGCCTACGCGAAGCGCGCGATCAAGAACGTCGACGGCTACCTTCACTGGCTCATGTTCCCGAATGCGACGTTCTCGTGCACGCAAGGGCGGACGATCGGCCTATTTCGCTACGAACCGATCGCGGTGGATCAAACGCGGGTCGAGATGACCTGCTACCAGGCTCGTTTCGATGGGCTGACTCCGCGCGAACGCGCAGCTGTATCGATCGACCTTCAGTTCGACGTCCAGATGACCGAGATCCTTGCGCGGGAGGATGCGGCGCAATGCAAGCTCGTGCAGCAGGGGCTTCGCAGCCTCGGTACTGACGCGGCGCCGGAGATGTTCTCCGCTGGGGAGTGGGCGGTGCGCGCGTTTCGTGACGCGTACCTGCAGGCCATGGCAGGGGCCGAGTGACGCGTCCCGTGATTCCGTTCAACCGCGCCGCATTCACCGGGCGCGAGCGCGAGTATCTCGAACAGGCGCTGCGCAACATGCACATCTCGAGCGACGGGCCATTCAGCCGTCAGGTCGCCGAGCTGCTGGCCGCGGAGACGGGCAGCCCGGCGAAGGTGCTGCTCACGACGTCGTGTACCGACGCATTGGAGATGTCGGGCCTGCTGCTCGATCTCGGACCCGACGACGAGGTGATCATGCCGTCGTTCACGTTCGTCTCGACGGCGAACGCATTCGTACTTCGCGGCGCGCGCCCGGTGTTCGTGGACATCCGGCCGGATACGTGGAACCTCGACGAGCGCCTGCTCGAGGCCGCGATCACGCCGCGAACACGCGCGATCGTCGTGGTGCACTACGCGGGGATCGGGTGTGAGATGGATGCGATCCTCGAGGTCGCTCGCCGGCACGGCCTCGCGGTGATCGAGGACAACGCGCACGGCCTGTTCGGTGCGCAGCGCGGTCGGCCGCTGGGCAGCTTCGGTGCGTTGTCGACGTTGTCGTTTCACGAGACCAAGAACTGCAGCTGTGGCGAAGGTGGTGCGCTCGTCATCAATGACCCCGCGCTCGTCGAGCGGGCAGAGATCCTCCACGCCAAGGGGACCAACCGCTCGCGGTTCCTCCGCGGGCAGGTCGACAAGTACACGTGGGTCGACGTTGGATCGTCGTTCGGCTTATCGGACCTGCTCGCGGCGTTGTTGCTCGGCCAACTCGAACAACGCGACACCATCCAACGCCATCGCGAGGGAATGTACCGACTCTATCTCGCCGCGTTGTCGCCGCTCGCGGCGGCTCGTGGGTGGCAAATGCCGATCATTCCGGATCATTGTGCGAGCGCGTTTCATATGTTCGCGTTCCTGACCCCGAACATCGAAGCGCGGGACCGCTTGCTCGCACGGTGCAAGGAGAACGGCGTGCTCGCCGTGTTTCACTACGTGCCGCTCCATACGTCAGGCATGGGGGAACGGCTGGGCTATCGAGCGGGCGATCTGCCGGTGTCGGAGGACGTCTCGTCGCGATTGGTACGCCTGCCGTTCTTCAACACGCTCGCGATCGATGACCAACAGCGCGTGATCGACGTGGTCACGAGAGCCGTATGACGAGCGTAGGAAGCGTCGCCAAAGCGCGCCCGCACATCTCCGTCGTGGTGCCCTGTTACTGCTGCGAGCATTGCCTCGCCGCGCTCGTCGCCGAGCTCACGGCCTCGCTGACCTCGATCTCGCCGTCGTTCGAGCTAGTGCTCGTCGACGATCGAAGCCCAGAGGCCGACTGGAAGGTCATCCAGGAGCTAGCGTCACGGGATCCGCGGGTTCGCGGCGTGCGGTTGGCCCGCAACTTCGGCCAGCACCAGGCCATTGCCGCTGGCCTCGCGCACGCCGAGGGCGATTACGTCGTGGTGATGGACTGCGACCTCCAGGATCCGCCGCGCGCCATCCCGGAGCTCTACGCCAAGGCGCGCGAGGGCTTCCACGTGGTGTTCGCGCGCCGCCGTCGACGGCAGGATCGGTGGACCAAGCGGCTCAGCTCGTGGGCCTTCGCGAAGCTCCATGGATGGCTCGGCGGCTTCGACGTCGACCCGAGCGTCGGCAACTTCTCGATCATCTCGCGCCAGGTCGTCCTCGAGATGCGCAAGTTCACCGAGCGCAACCAGACGTACGGCATGATGGTCGGCTGGCTCGGGTTCGACGCCGCGTTCGTCGACGTCCAGCACGGTGCGAGGTTTGCCGGCGAGACCTCGTACACGCTCCCCAAGCAGCTGGCCCACGCGATGGGGACGATCCTGGCCCAGTCGACGCGGCCGCTCTACATGTCGGCGGTCGCTGGCTTCGTCGTGTCGGGGACGGCGGGGCTCTACGGTCTGTATCTGGTAGCGCGCAAGTTGATCGGCGGAATTGGTGTCGAGGGTTGGACCGGCATCATGGTCAGCCTCTTCTTCCTGTCGGGTGTGCTCATGATGAACATGGGCGTGCTCGGGCTCTACCTTGGAAACGTGTTCCTGGACGTCAAGCGACGCCCCGGGTTCGTCGTGGAGACAGACACGAGTGACGTCGTCAGCGATCAGGGCGCTGCTGGTGCCGCAGGATCCCACTCGGACAACGAGAACGCCGGCAGAGCAGACGTGTAGCGAAGGAACCAGATGGTCCGGTCCGGGAAGCGCGCGTGGAGCGCGACAGGATCCGCGCCTTGTTGATGCGGACCAGGGCCTTCCGCAAAGAGAACGTCGTCGCGGAACCAAGGATCGGGGATGGGATAGTGCAGCGCCCAGCTCGCGGTCTGGGTGTAGCTCGTGTTGCCGCGAAACAACGCGATCGGCGGCATCGCGATCACGATGGCGTGATGGACATCGTTGGCGGCGAGGACCTCGTGCGGCGTGTGGTTGGCGCTCGCCTCGTCGTGCAGCGACGCGAGGTTGGGGAGCTGCAGCAGCGCCATCGACGCGAGATATCCGGCCAGACATACGCTCACGACGGCTCGGCCGCCATGCCGCTGGGCCCATCGCGCGACCGCGAGAGCCCCGACGGTCACGAGGAGCGTGAGCGGCACCGCTGATTCGGAAAGATGGATCGGTCCGACCGTATGGATGCCGGTGTCGTCGTGAGCGAGGCCGAGCAGCAGGTGGAGCACGACGCACACGAGCAGGACGCGCACCACTGCGGATGTGGTCCGCGCGGCGGCGACGACGGCGGGAAGCGCGAGCGGGCCGAGGAAGAACACGCCGGCCAACATGGCGTTGAAGCCGACGTTGTAGGCGAGCCGGTCCCATATGCCGTAGTTGGTGAGGCTGGTCGTTCCCACCGTGCCGCCGGCGAACCGAGCGGGCAGGTACCAGACTCCGGTGGTCTGCATGTTCCACCACGCGAACACGGCGAGCGGGATCGCGAAGCCGATCGCCGCGACTCCGACGCTTGCACGCGCTTCGCGCCAGGCCTTGGCCGCGAGCCAGAACGCGAGCGGCATCAACACGCACGTTGCTTCGGGCGGGCGGCACAGAAATGCCAGGCCACACGCGAGGCCGAACCAGAGCGCGTCGGCTCGGCGAAGGCTGGTGTCGAAGCGAGCGGCCGCGGCGAGGGCCAGCGCGACGAACAGCCGTGATGCGAGATGCGCGTGGTGAGTCAGCGACAGCGCGCTCGCCATCGGCGACGCGAACCAGATCAGCGCCGCGAGCACGCCCGCACGCAGTCCGAACCAGCGGCGCGCAGCATAGGCGACCGCGACCGCGGTGAGCGCGGCAGCGAGCGCGTACCACAGCGCACCCAGCCTCGTGACCAGGCTCGCGGCGGCGAACAAGATGCCGCCGGGATAGTCCATCGACGTCACGGTGCCCGCGCGCTGGAACGTGAACACTTCGTTGAACGTCGCCGCAGGCTGAAGCGTCGCAACGTGCAGGTGTCCGCCGGCGATCAAGCGCGCTCCGAACATCACGCCGTGCTCGTCATCGGTGATCGGCTCGCCGAGCAGGACGAAGTGATTGCCCGCGGCTGCCCACAGGAACGCCACCGCGAAGAGCGCGACCCAACAGGTGATCTGCTGCGAACGCGACGCCGACTGGATCCACGCGTCGACCTGTGTGATTCGCCGCGCGAGCACAGGCCCGAGGCCCCACGCGATCATCAGGACGCCGGGCAGACCGAACACCAGATACGACAGCCACAGCCGGGTCTCGCCCGACGAGATGTTCAGGAACGTCGTTCCGTACTCCGCCCGAAAGCCGAGATACGCGCCCACGCGCATGAACAGGACGAGCAGCAGGACGCCCGCGAGCAGAGGCGCTACGCGCAGCGCACGTGGCGCATCGTCGTCGTTCACCGCAGCAGCGTAACCGGAAAGTCGCGCGAAGCGTGCGGGTGGCGGTTGAGTAGGGCGTCGGAGGTCCGTAAGCTCGTTGGGAGATGTTCTCCCAGCACGGCGCGAAACCGTCGCCGTTGGTTGCGGCGGACTACGGCGATCCGGAGGTCTTGCGTCGCGAGCTGGTCGTCCTCCGCGACAGCTGGCAACTCGTCGCCGCCAATAGCGAGCTCGCACGCCACGGCGACTACGTCGCCGCCGAGGTCGCGGGCGTTCCGGTCGTCGTTCGCAACGAGCACGGTACGCTCCGTGGATTCGTCAACGTATGTGCGCACCGGCAGAGCCTGGTCGTGCCGATCGGCCGTGGGCGAAGCGAGCAGCTCCGGTGCAGCTATCACGGCTGGTGCTACGGACCCGGCGGTGAGCTCGTGCACGTTCCTGATCGCGAGTCGTTCGACGGCCTCCACGTCGAGCGTCTCCGCCTCGCCCCGATCGCGGTCGACCGGGTAGGGGAGCTCGTCCTGGTACGCATCGGGCGCGCGCCGACGCAGTCGTTCGCGGAGACGGTCGGTGCCCTGCACGACGAGCTGCGGTCCGTGTTCGAACGTCCGCTCGCGCTGGTCTGGCGAAAGCACCTGGTGGTCGACGTGGACTGGAAGGTCATCATCGACAACGCCGTCGAGAGCTATCACGTACCGATGGTTCACCCGCTGACGTTCGGGCGCTACCGGCCGCCCGAGCACCACGATCACCTTCTCGCGCCAACGTTCACTCGGTATCGCGACGCCGAGCCGGTGTCGCGCAATCCTCGAGGCATCGCGATGGCACTCGCCAAACGCCTCGTGCTGGGCAACGCCCAACCGCAGAGCCGGACCACGCACGTGCACGCGTTCCCCAATCTCCTGCTGAGCCTCGGCGACCTCTACTGCGATGCAGCCGTGGTCACTCCTCTGGGGCCTCGGCGCAGCAGCATCCTGCGGTTTGGCTTCATCCCGAGACCCGCGCATGCCGCAGTCGCGCCGTTGCACGCGTTGCTCGCGCGTGCGCTCGGCGTACTCGATGCGCGGATCTCCAGCGAGGATGCCGCGGTGTGGCCGAGGGTCCAGGCGGGACTGGATGCGCGACCGCGTAGCCGCGCGGTGCTCGGCGCGCGCGAGGAGCGCGTGCTCGCGTGGCAGCAATGGCTCGTCGCGCAGCTCAGAAGCTCAGACCCACTCGACCCACGACGTGCCCCAGGACAACCCGACACCGAACCCGATCACGAGTGAGCGACACCGCGGCGGAATCGCGCCCGCGGCGAGCTGCCGCGCGAGAAGCATCGGCAACGAAGCGGTCGCCGCGTTGCCCACGTCGGCGACATCGATCGGACACCTCTCCGCCGCCACTCCGAGCTTGGTGCGCAGCGCTTCGAGCATGAACTTGTTTGCCTGGTGAAGGTACCAGCGGTCGACGTCGTCCTTCGTCGTGCCCACCTGGCCGAGGAGCGCTTCGACCTGCGGTTTGATGCGGGCGAGCGCGAAGCTGAAGATCGCCGGGCCATCCATCTCCAGCTGCAGAGGCGTGAACGGCTCGCCGCGTGCCGCGGAGCGTGCACCTCCCTGACGAACGATCAGCGCCTCGCCGCTCGCGCCGTCGGTACCGAGGAGGCTCGGCCCCACTTTCGCGATCGCGCGCTTCTCGTCGGCGCCGAGGAGGACCGCTGCCGCACCGTCGCTGAACAGCGAGGCGATCGTGACGTCGTCGCGGCAGTAGCGCGAGTACGTGTCGGCGAATAACAGCAACACCTTTCGCGCGCTGCCCGATGCGATCAAGCTTCGCCCGAGCCACAGCATGTACGGCAGCCCCGAGCACGCGAGGTTGACATCGAACGCCGCGGTCGTATCGCGCAACCCGAGCCGCGCTTGCAACAAGCACGCGGACGCAGGCAGCACGTAGTCGGGCGATTGGGTCACCAGGATCAGCGCGTCGATCTCCGCCCGGTCGACGCCGCCTGCGAACAGTTTCTCGGCCGCAATTGCCGCGAGATCGCTGGCGGTCTCGCCGGGCGCCACGATGGGACGCGAGTGGATCCCGGTCTTCTTGATGACCTTCTCGGCATCCCATCCCGGTACTCGCGCGACGAGGTCGTGGGTGTCGAGCCGTCCCCGGGGTTGGTGGGCCACGATCGCCTCGATGAAGCACGGGATCATCACACGGACTCCTCGATGGCTTGATGGAAGTGCGCGATCCGCTGTTCTGCGGGGAGCGCGAGGACGATGCGATGTGCCGGATCGTTCGCGGCCTCGAGCCCGCGCTGGACGCGCTCGGCGGCAGCTCGATCTTCAGCGAGGATTCCGCGGTTGTCGGCGTCGAGCTTCGCGGTGACACTGCGGAGGATCGCCCGTACGCCAGCGCTCGCACGTGCTGGCGTTGGTAGCCACTGCACGTGATCGAGCTCGGTGGCCGCCGCGCTGGTCGGCGTGTACAGCTGGGTCGACACCAAGGCACCGCCGGTGATGCCGACCGCGAAGCTCGGAAAGATCAGCGCGTGCGTATAGGTGTCCGGATCGACCGCGGACGTCGGGAAGCCGGCGCGCGCGCGAAACTGGCGCCACCATGCGGCGCTCTCGGAGGACAGGCGCGTGACCTGGACGAGGTGGCGCCCGTGACACGTCACCTCGGTCTTTTGAGCATCGACCACCGCGTGGAACGACGACGCGTGGACGAACGGCACGTGGATCCCTTCGAGCGTTCCCTCGACGCAGGTCTTCCAGTTGGCCGACCACGTCTCGAGCTGGCGGCCGAACGGCTCGCCGGCGACGGGGCCGAGCGGCGCGATCGCAGCGAGTAAGTTGTCGGTTTCCTCGCCGAGAAACTCGACGAGCGGCGTCGGCGCGTCCGCCGCGCAGACCCAGACGAGCCCGTGGCGCGATTCGACCGCGAGGCGCCGCAATGCGAGCTCGGGGGTAGCGCGCGCGATCGCGAGAGCCGCGGGTGGCAGGAACGGGATGGCCTGGGGCTGCCCGGCTCCGTCGTAGCGCCAGCCATGGTACGGGCACACGAGGGCGCAGGTTCCGCGACGCTCGGTGTGCAGCGCAGATCCACGATGCGCGCAGCGGTTCACGAACGCGGACAAGCCGTCGCGGTGGCGCTGCACGACGATCTCGAGGCGGCCCAGCCGCGCAGTCAGGAACGCATCGGCGGCGTCCAGATCGCGCGCATAGCCGACCACGATCCACGCGGAGCTCCACAGGCGTTGTTCGCGGGCCAGCGCGTCGGGCGACACATACGCGGCAGCGGCGAGCCCGTGCGTGAACGGGGTGGGGAGCGTCATCGAGGCGAGTCCCTCATAGCGCGGTGTAGCCACCATCCACCGTGAGCGCGGAGCCGGTGATCCAGCGCGCGGTGCCGGCGAGCAAGAACGCGGCGGCGTTCGCGATGTCCTCCGGCGTACCCATGCCCATCGGATGACGCGACAGCTGGAGCTCGAACATCTCCGGCGTCAGGTTCTCGCGCTCGCGCGCCACCATTGGCGTGTCGACGAGTGCGGCCTCGATGCAGTTGACGCGAATCTTGAGCGGCAAGAACTCGATGGCGACGGATCGAGTGAGCGCGGAGATCGCGCCCTTGGTCGCCGAGTACAGCGAGTTGCCGGGCGCCGCGACGACCGCCGCCGACGAGGACATCAGCACGACGCTGCACCCCGGCGCCGCAGCGCGCGGCAATTGAAGCGCCTTGAGCATCATCAGCGCGGACGCCACGTTGGTGTTCCAATGCTCGTCCATCATCTTCAGAGAGGTCACGCGGAGCGGTATCGTCCGCTGGATCGCCGCGCAGTGAACCAGGCCAGAAAGCGCACCGTGGCGTTCGATCACGCCCGACGTCCACTTGGTCACCGCTGCGGAGATCGATAGATCGATGGGCTCGATCGCGTGACCTTCGCCTGCCAGGAGCGCACGCGTCTTCTCCAGCCGGTCCGGATCGCGAGCCGCGAGAACGACCTTGGCGCCGAGCTCGGCACACAGGACCGCGCACGCCTGGCCGATGCCCGATGACGCGCCGGTGACCAAGATGGTGCGCCCGGTCATGTCGAGCGGGTTCCTCACAGCGCGAGCCCTCCCGTCAGGACCGGGTACATCGCGGTCGCAGGGACCTCGACGAGCGGCGAGATGACCATCGGGCCGAACGTGCCTGCCACCGCTCCCCACGATAGACCGACGCCAAACCCGGCGAGGACGAGGCGCTGGGGACCCGTACGCAGCGGCTCCGCGAGCGCGTGGACGAGCGTGATCGGGAGCGTCGCCGACGAGGTGTTGCCGAACTCGTGGAGCGACAGCGGCACCTTCGTCATCGGGATCTTCAGCGACTTCGCGATGTGCTTGAGCATGAACTCGTTTGCCTGATGAAGGACGAGCGCGTCGACGGTGTCGGTGCCGAGCTCGGCGGCGGTCATCACCGTGCGGATCATCGCCGGGACCTCGCGGGTGCTGAAGATGAACACCTCGACGCCATTCATGGCCACGTCGCCGAGCGATCGCTGGCTGCCGTCCTCCGTCGATTGAAGCTCCGCGGTGCGTGTCGACGGCAAGAGGCGACAGCCGCCCGCGGGGACGACGAGGTGTTCCCCGCCTGCGCCATCGGTGCCGAGCTCGAAGTGAAGCGCCGGTGCGTCCGGATCAGCCTCGATCGCGGTCGCGGTGCCTGCGTCGCCAAACAACAGAGCGGCCGCACGGTCGGCGGCGTTGACCCGTCGGGTGGAGATTTCACCGACGAGCAAGAGGACGCGCTTCGCGAGGCCGGCAGCGACCAGGCCCGAGGCGACCCACAGTCCGTACACGTACCCGGAACAGCCGAGCGTGAGATCGAACGCCGCGCACGACTTCCGCAGGCCGAGCCGATGCTGGACCAAGCACGCCGTCGCGGGCAGCAGATAGTCGCCCGTCTGCGACACGAAGATGAGCGCGTCGACAGACGCCTTGTCCCATCCCAGATCGGCAAGCAACCGTTCACCCGCGGGGATGCACAGGTCGGACGCGCACTGACCGTCCGCGGCGACGCGGCGGCGGACGATGCCCGTGCTCTTGATGATCTTCGCTGCCTCCGCTGCGCCAAACCGTTCGCCGGCTTGCTCGTTCGCCACGATCTGCTCGGGGACCGCCGCGGCGACGCCCGCGATCCGCACGCCGCGGACGCTGGTGGTCACGACAACTTCTCGGCAACCATCGCGATCAAATCGTCGGTGGTCTTGGCCGCGGTCAGTTGTTTGCCGGTCAAGCGGGTGTCGAGATCGCTATCGGCGAGCGCGATGAGCCCGAGCATCGCGAGCGAATCCCACCCTTCCGTGTCCGCGAGGGCTTCGCCGCGCTTCGTCGTTCCTTCCGCGCGATTGAGGATCTCGTCGAGATGGATCAGGAATTGGTCAGTGGTCATCGGGTCTCCGTGGCTGGGGTCGGTGCTGGCGCAGGCGGCGTGCCAGCGGCAGCGAGCAGAGCGTCGCGCTCGGCGCGGAGGAATAGTAACTGCCGAGGATCTAGCTCGCCACCCTGCGGGTCCTCGTCGAGCCAGACACCGCGGTCGTCGCGATGTCGGTACAGGGCGCGTGTGTGGGTGACGCGATATCCGTAGCGAGTCGCTTGATCGAGGGCGAGGTCGTTATCGGACAGAATCTTGGCGCGCATCGCACTGATTCCGGTGAGCTCGAGATCGGCCACCGCGAGCGCGGCGCTGACCCGGTGGAGAAAGCGCGGGCCGCCGCCACGCTCGCCGCGGACCAGCCCGTCGGTCATGAACGAGGTCGCGGTGAGCTGCAAAAAGCCGGTGCGCCCGATCAGTACGTCGCCCGCGTAGAGCAAGTAGAGCAACGTGGTCGGCGTGGCGAGGTAGCGGGCCGCCCATGCGCGCGTGGTCTCCGGCGTGACGAGGCGCTGATCGAGCCAGCCGTTGCGGTAGAAGTTCCGCCAGCGCACGAACCGCTCGATCATCGCGTCGCCCGTTTCGCCGGTGAGGTGCTCCGCGTGAAGCGCTTCGGCGCGCCCGATCGTCTCACCCGTTTCGGCGTGCGTGACGGGGACGACCCGGCCCGGACCAGCTTTGGCGTGAGCGATCCGCGCGAGCACGGCGGGCGGCGCAGCGGGCTCGACGTCTTCGCTCACGTCGGCCGCTCCCGTCGGAGCTGGCGACGGACGTGAACCACCGCCCCGGCGAGTGCTTGCGCGAGGCCAGACGCCGCCCAGAGGACGGACATCACGAGGCCGTGCTCCTGGGGCAGTCCGGCCCACACGAACGCTCCCACGAACAGCGATTCGCGCCAGCCGAGTCCGCCGATCGAGACGGGGACCACCGACAGCACCATGGCCGTGGGGATCCCGATCCACACCGCTTGGTGGAGGCGCCACCCATCGTTCCAGTATGCGCCGATCAGCTCGAAGAAACCCAGCACGCACAGCTGGTACGCAATCGACCACACCAACGCGATACAGCGAGCCCTGGGTGCAACGTCGTCGAACCCGAGGCGCATGCCGTCTGCGAAGCCGGCGACCCGCGGCCAGCGCTTGCTCGTCCAGCGCGCGAACCAGCCGAGAATTCGCGGCAACTGCCAGGCGCCCACGAACAACGCGACGAGCAGTCCGACGATCGCGGTGACTCCGCCCGGCGGAGGACGGCCCCACGCGAGTGAACCGACGAGTGGGATAAAGCCGAGCGCGACGAGGCCGATCACGCGGTCGATCAAGATCAGTCCTGCGGCGCGCGCTCGTGGCTCGTTCCCCGCGAGGTAGCCGCCCGCGAGCACCGCGCGCACGACATCGCCTCCGATGGTCGACGGCAGGATCGAGTTGCCGGCGACGCCGACCAATTGGTCGCCAAGCACGGAGCGCCGCAACAGCGGACGTGGCCCGGGCTCGCCGTGAACGGCTGCGCGGACGATCGTGTAGAGCCGCATGCTCTGCGTGATCGACATCGCTACGGTCAGTGCCGCCAGCATCGCCACGAGGCGCGGGTCGAGCTCCTTGAACGAGCTGCTCAGCGCGTGGAGATCGATGAGCCTGATCAGCAGCCCGACGAGCAGTGCGGTCGCAACCCACCGGGCCGCTCGCACGAGCCGTTGCCTTGACGTCGTCGCGGCCTGGGCATCGCTCACGGATCGGTCACCGGATCGAGCCGCTCGAAGCCTGTCGCGCCGACGATGTCGCGGCCACCCGTTGCGAGGTCGATCAGGTTGAACGAGCGCGGGAGCACGGGGCCGATCAGCACGTACATCGACGGCGGAACGCTATCGCGCTGCTGTTTCCATGACCTGTCGAACTCTCGCTGCTTGTCTTGGATCTCCGCGGCCAGCTCGTCGGAGTTCTCGTGGGAGAGCTGCGCGAGCTGCTCGAGAATCTTGGTGCGGGCCTTGGGATCCTCGGTGAGGAGCAGGATCTCGTCGAGGTTCTCGATCGCGCGCTGCTGCTTGCCGATGCGCGTCTGGAGCGTTGCCGCGATCATTGCCGAGTCAGCGGGCGCGCCTGGCTTACGCGACGCTGATTCCAGGAGCATTGCTCCGCGTTCATCCCACTTCTCACGCTGCGCTTTGTCCGTCGTCATCAAATCGCCGACGTAGAGCTGCCCGGCGAGAGTGGGAAGCTTCCAGGACCTGGGGAACGCCTTGATGCCTCGCTCGAGCAACGCGATGGCCTGGAGTTGTCGCGCCTGGACCGGCGTCGAGCGCGCGTCGGTCAGCGCGATAGCACCAAACTCGTACGCCGGTTGGAATTGCGGATCGAGTGCGACGATCGCTTCTGCGAGCGCACCGCCGGAATCGGGATCTGGCGAGACCGCGAAATATCCAACGAGGCGCACGTACAGCAGATCCGCCACCATCTCGCGATAACCCAGCGACAGGTACGGCACCGCGTCCGGGGTTGGAACGAACGGCTTCGCCACCTCCTCGGGCACTGCTGCGCTGGCCGCCGTGCGCGCGTACCGGGCCGTGCCGAGACCGGCGACGGCGATGAGCAGGGCGATCGGACCGAGCCGCACGGTCATAGTCTACTTCTGCCAGCCCATCGCTGCAGCCCATGCGGCGATTGCTTCGTCGGGAGAAGCGCCCGGCGTGTGCTCCAGGATCGTGCGTGCCTCGTCGGTGTGTCCAGCGCGGTAGGCGAGCTCGGCGTAGCGCAACGCGGCGTCACCGGTGAACCGCATCGCGGCGGGGGTGAGCATCTCGTACGCTTTGCCCCACAGCTCGAGGGATGCGAGCGACTCGGCGCTCTCCCAGAGGGACGCGTCGCCCGTCGCCGCGAGCGCTCTCTGGTGGTGAGTCGCTGCGTCTCTGATCATCTCGCGCGCTGCGACCAGAGGACGCTCCGCCGCCGTTCCACGACCTCGATCGAGAACCGCGAGACCTGTCGTGAACTCGCCGGAGCGAGCGCGCACGAGCGCTTCGGTCGCGAGCGTCGACGAGCACCGCTCGCAGTCTTTGCTCGCGGCCTCGACGAAGTCCAAGGCCTCCTTCTGGTTCCCCAGGCGGCTCGCGATCGTCGCGCGGATCACGACGAGGCGGTAGGCGCGACTCGCGAACGTCTTCTCGATCGTGGCGGAGCGCGGATCGAACGACACGTCGACGCCCGCCACCGCGACCACGAGATGAGCTGTCGGCTTGCGGTCGAGCACGTTCACGAGGAATGCATCGATCGCGGTCAGGTCCGCCACGGCTGCGTCCGGCGTCAGCAGGGCCGCCGTTTCGGCAACGCGCGCGACGAGCTCCACGTCGATCGCCTGCGGGTCGGCGACATGGATGTACGCGACGAGCTCGTCGAGGCCGGCGCGGTAGCGGCTCTCTTCCATCGCCGCCGCGAACCGGTACTGCCTCGCCTCCCGGCTCGTCGGGTGGAGCGTGAGCTCGCGCGCCCAAAACGCCGATTCGTCGACGTAGTCGGCGGAGCGGTGCCACGACAGGATCGCGAACAGAACGATGACCGCTGCCACGGCGAACCGCGCCTGGCGCGACCGCGCTGCGAGGTCGCCCGCGATCCATGCCAGGCCGATGAACGGCAGGTAGAGGAAGCGCTCCGAAACGAGCGTGAGGAGGCCGGTGTACAGGATGTTCGACGTCGGGGCGATGGTCACGCCAAAGACAACGATGCCGAGTGTGGCAACGGGCCAGCGCTTGCGACACATCCACGCCGCTGCCGCGAGCCCGACGATGGTTATGACGCCGAGCACGACGTAGAGGCCAACGCGCGGACCACCGCCTGGCGCATAGGATAGGCCCTGTTGGATCGTCAGCTTCACCGGCGCGACGAGCAGAACCAGGTAACGGCCGATCGACTCGAACACGGCGAGCACGTGATCGAGGGGCGGTAGACTGACGCTGCCCGCGGGACGGACAGGAAGCCAGATCGCGCGTGCGACCAGATAGACAATAGCGAACGCGATCTGCGGCGCGAGTCCGCGGATCGCGCGTTTTACGAACGCGAGGTCCAGCGCCGGCCGCGCCGCGTGGATCCACACTTCGACGAGGACGAACACCGGGAGAACGATTGCTTGCTCCTTGCTCAGGTAGGCCGCCGCTGTCCCCGCGAGCTCGAGCGCGAGTCCGCCGCGTTGCTGGTTCAAGCGCCGCGCGACACCGGTGATCGCGACGAGGATCGCGATCGTGCAAATGATGTCCGTACGGCCCGCGATCCACGCGACGCTCTCCGCCTTCGTGGGATGCACCGCGAACAGCGCTGCCGCGAGCGCCCCTGCGTATGGACTGTTCGTCCATCTGCGCATGACGCTGAACGCGAGAGCAGCGACGACGCCGTGGAGCAGTAGATTCACGAAGTGGAACCACATCGGTGAGCCGCCGCCGATCGTCCAGTCCACCGCGTAGCTCGCGCTGATCAGTGGTCGCCAATAGCGGATCGAGCGCGGGATGCCGACCATCTCCGCATCGCCGTGCCAGAAGTCGTTCGTCAACCACGTGGGCCACTCGCCCAGAGAGTGCGCGTGAGGATTGTCCGCGATCAGCGTGTGGTCGTCGTAGATCCAACCGCCGGGCAACGACGGCATGTACGCGGCGATCGCGATCGCGACGACAGCGGCGAGCAGGACCGCGGTCCGCGGCACACGAGGAAGGGCATCCATCTCAGGGACCCCAGCCCATGTCTTCCATCGCTGCTGCCACGAATGCATCGATCTCGTCGGGCGAGTGGTGAGCGGCGAGCACGGCGCGCGCTTCGTCGGGACGCCCCGCGCGCACAGCGGTTCCCGCGTACACGAGATCCAGCTCGGGCGAGCTCGCGAACGCGGCGCGGTAGGGCGCGACGAGCTCGTACGCCTTACCCCACATCCCGAGAGCGGCGAACGCTTCGTGTTGCTCGCGTAGCCGGTCGGGCCCGGAGAGCGCGCTTGCGCGGTTGAGGTGCTCGCCCGCAGATCTGATATGGGCGAGCGTCCCCGCGACGCGTTCTTGGTCCGAACCGAGCCCCGACTTGTCGAGAGCGGCAACCGCTTCGTCGAGGCGGCCGGCGCGCGCGAGGATCAACGCGTGGATCGTGGCGATCGCCGCACACGCGTCGCAGGCCTTGTCGGCCTCTGCGATGAGCGCGAGCGCGCGGTCTGTCTCGCCAAGCCGGCTCGCGATGTTCGCGCGCAAGGCATACATGCGCGGTTTCAGGTGCGGCGACGGCGCGAACACCTCCGTCTCGAGCGTGACCGGGGGGATGCGAAGCGTTGCGCGAGAGACGTCACGGTCGATGAGGTGACCGACAAACGTGTCCAGCGCGCCGAGAGACTCCTTGTCGAGATCGGGAACGACACCGGTCGCGATATCGGCGATCTCGTAGGCGGAATCGACGAGGAATGTTCGCTTGGCAAACTGGCGCAGGTAGATGAGGTCCGCGAGGGCACGTCGGCTGCGATGCGCGCGGAGCTCGATGTCGACGCGGAAGCGCCGCACGTCGTAGTTATCGCCGTGCAACTCGACCTCGTGATCGGCAAAGACTGTTTCGTCGCTATAGAGGCTAGAGCGCTGCGTCGCGAGGTACGTGGTCACGACGATCGCGAGGAGCGCGACGACCGAACCGATGCGTGCCACGGACAGGTTGGCGCCGGCGAGCAGAACCGCGACGAGGAGCGCGAGAGCGAGCGTCGGCAGGTAGAGAAAACGCTCCATGAGCAACGGCGAGAACCCGGTGGACGCCATCTCGACGGTGGGAGCGATGGCGACGGCGAACGCGATGCACGCGAGCGTGACGGCAGGAGCCCGTGTTCTGAACCCGAGCGCCGCCGCGACGAGGGCGGTGCTCGCGAGGACGCCTAGCGCGACGAACCATCCGGTGTGACCGCCCGCGTGGATGAGGGCGACCTTGACGACCGTCTCGCTGGGGACGAAGAGCTCGGCGACAAACCGGCCCAGCGAGTCGAGCAGGGCGAGCGCGTGATCCACGAGCGACCGAGACGGCATCGCGAAGTTGCGGAGAGGTAGAACGAGCGCGCGTACGACGAGGTACGCGAACGCGATCACGACCTGAGGGGCCATCGGACGGATCGACCTCCGTACGAACGCGAGGTCGATCGGTGGCCGGTCCCACGCCACCCACAGCTCCACGAGCACGAATGCGGGAAGAACGATCGCTTGCTCCTTGGACAGGTATGCGCCGACGGTGCCGAGGATCTCCAAGGCGATTCCGCCGCGCTTGCCGTCCATACGTCGCGCCATGCCGGCGAGCACGACCAGGATCGCGAGAGTGCACACGATGTCCGTGCGGCCCGCGATCCACGCGACGTTCTCCGCCTTGGTCGGGTGGGCGACGAAGAGCGCTGCGGCGAGGGCGGCGGGCAACAGAGCGCGGGTCCAGCGGCGCAACGTCGTGAACGCGAGCACCGCCACCGCCGCGTGGAGAAGCGCATTCGTGATGTGGAACATCACGGGCGAGCCGTTGCCGAGGTTCCAGTCCACGCAGTACGACGCGTTGACGAGCGGGCGCCAGTACGTTAGCCGCGTCGCGAGATGCACGCTGTCTGGATTGATGTCCCAGAAGTCATGCGTGAACCAGCGAGGCGCGTATTGGAACGAGTGCGCGTATGGGTTCTGAGCGATCAGCGAGTGGTCGTCGAAGATCCACCCTCCGAAGAGGGCCGGGGCAAACGCGACGATGGCGAGCAGCGCGACAGCACTCGCGACCACCCACGGTCGGATCGGCTCGCGTGGTTCCACCGGCGAAGTATCGCTCGGTTCTTGATCAGTCGGAGTTCGGCGGCGGTTCAGACAGCGACATGGCCTTCCACCGTTTCTGAAAACAAAAAGCCGCCTCGCGGGCGGCTCTCGTAGATCTAACCGTCGGAGGGTTAGTCGGAGTTCGGCGGCGGCTCGGAGAGCGAGACAGCCGCGTTACCCGACGAAGACGTCATGTACAACGTGTACGTGATCAGCGTGGCATCACAGTCGAGGTCACCGACCGCGACGGCAGTCGGCGTGGACGCGTTGCCGGTGTATGTGTACGAGAAGAGGTTCGGCTCGTCGACCTGGAAATCGAGTTCCTTCCAACCGGCGTCCGCCGCCCACGTCGTTACCGGAACGAACTTCTTGCCAGCCACCGCGCACGCGCCACCGTTTACGCCTGGCAGCGTAGCACCGTCCGCGGTGACGTAGCTCGCGTTGGTGATGTAGTAGACCTTGTTGTTCTTGCCGATCTTGTTGAGCTGAAGCGCGGCCTCCGTCTTCTTCGACTTCTTCATGTAATCCATGAAGGCCGGGATGGCGACGGCGGCAAGAATGCCGATGATGGCGACGACGATCATCAGCTCGATGAGCGTGAAACCCTTTTGAAGCTTGCGGAAACGGTTGAGCATTACTGATTCCCCCTTTTGCGTGCAGCGTACGAAAGCAACGGACGTGCCGCGAGTTTTCGGCCGTAACTTCAACAACTGCGTCGCGTTTGACGTCGGCGGTGACATTCTGCGGCACTCCCCGGGTCAATCCACGCGCGGCTCGGGTAGCGGACGGTTAGGTCGCGTCGTCTTCGCCTACATCGCCCGACTTATCGAAGCCGAGCTTCACGAGTCGATAGCGGAGCGAGCGAAAGCTGATGCCGAGCAGCGTGGCGGCGCGCTTGCGGACGCCGTTCGCCTTCTCGAGCGCCTTCGTGACCCATACGCGTTCGTAGTCACTGATCAGGCGATCGAGATCGACACCTTCTGGCGGAAACTCGGTCAGCGCTTCAGGAGAGGAGCGGGGAGGGCTAACGTCGGGTAGCTCGGCGGCCGTGATGAGCGTGCTCGATGAAAGCGCGACGGTGCGCTCGATGATGTTCTCGAGCTCGCGCACGTTGCCCGGGTAGTCGTACGCCTCGAGCTTGCGCATCGCCTCGGCGGTGATCTGCACCTCGCGACCGTGCTCGACGGCGAGCTTCTTCGCGAAGTGCTCCACGAGCATCGGGATGTCCTCGCGGCGCTGGCGCAGCGGCGGGATCCAGATCTGGATCACGTTGAGGCGATAGAAGAGATCTGCGCGAAATGCACCGCGCGCGACCTCCTCTTCGAGATCGCGGTTGGTCGCGGCGATCACACGTACATCGATGTCGGTCTCCTCCGTCGCGCCGATCGGCTTGACCTTGCGCTCCTGCAGCGCGCGCAGCAGCTTGACCTGCAGGTTGAGCGACAGCTCGCCGATCTCGTCGAGGAACAGCGTGCCGCTCTCCGCTTCGGAGAACAGGCCGCGCTTGTCGGCGATCGCACCGGTGAACGAGCCGCGCTTGTGCCCGAACAGCTCGGACTCCATCAGCTCCTCGGGGATCGCACCGCAGTTCACGGCCACGAACGGCGCGCTCGCGCGGCTGCCTTCGGTGTGGAGGGCGCGCGCGACGAGCTCCTTGCCGGTTCCGCTCTCGCCGGTGATGAGGACGTTCGTGCGCGTCGAGTGGATCTTGCCGATCAGCTCGAACAATTTTTGCATCGCGGGGCTCTTGCCCAGGAGGCGCGCGAGGCGGAAGCGGCCCGCGACTTGGTCGCGCAGCGCGAGGTTCTGCGCGACGAGAGCGCGGCGCTCGAGCGCGCGATCGATGATCGCCGTCAGCTCGGCGATCTGGAACGGCTTGGTCAGGTAGTCGTACGCGCCCTGTTTCATCGCCGCGATGGCGGTGTCCTTGGTCGCGTACGCGGTCGCGAGGATGACCTCCGGCGTGCGGACGTCGGAGGAGCTCTTCAGGGCGCGCAGCACGCCGAGGCCGTCGAGCTCGCCGGGCATGCGGAGATCGGTGATGACGACATCGACCCCGTGCGTGCGAGCTGCCTCGACGCCTTCCGTGCCGCTCTGAGCGGTGCGGACGTCGTGCCCGGCGCGGCGTAGCGCGATCGAGAGGAATTCGCGCATCGACTGTTCGTCGTCGACGACGAGGATCTTCCCCACGCGCGGACTATTGCACGGCTCGAGCCGCGCGGCTGGCCAACCAGAGCGCTGTCGCGAGCGCGATGAGTCCCAGCCAGGTGCCGGCCCGTGCCCAGAGAGGCGCGTACGGCTGCGGACCGAGGGTGATGGTGTGCGTGCCGGGCGGGACGAGAATTCCGGTCAGCGCGATGTCGACGGGGAACACCGGCAGCTCGGCCCCCCCGGAGGTAGCGTGAAGCGCCTCGACGTAGTTCGTGGCCACGACGACGACACAGTCCGTCTCGGCCTCGACCGTGATCGCGGCACTCTGCCCGAGGGCATCGGGCTCGACGGAGATCACGCGCCCCGTGCATGTGGACGGTAGTGCGGGAGCCTCCATCCCGAGCACCCACCCGACGCGCGCGGGCGAGGTGGTGCGGAAGGCCATCCCGACGTCGGCGGTGGTCAGCACACGCGCGATCGTCTGCGGCATCCACGCCGCACCGAGGCGAGATGGAACCGCGACGTGTGACGCATCGCTCTCCGTCGCCACGCTGCGCACGTTGTAGAGCTGCGCGAGCACCGGGAACGCGGGATCGCGCGATAGCGCGAATACCATCGTCGTCGAGGGAACGTGCCGGTTGCGCAACGCCGCGATCAACGCGAGGTAGCGGCGCGTCGGCCACCACACGCCGTCGAGCGACGACAGGCCGGCCGCCATCGCCGTGCTCATCGCATACGGGGGCGGTGCGTCGATGATCTGGACGCGATTGAACGGGTCGGCGAGCGCGGGTGTCTGCGCGACGAGGTGATCGTGGATCTCGCGCGGCGCTCCGTCGATCGGTACGTGTGGCGCATCGGGGATCCGATCGACGAACGCGACCGCGCCAAACGCAGTGGCGATGACGAGTGCCGCTGCACCGACGGCGACCCGGCCGCGCGCGGCGATCGCGACGATCACGAACAGCCACGCGAGCGTCTCGCGGAGTGCGACGGGGACTCGCAGGCCGACGACGAGCACGACGAGACCGAGCGTGATCGCGACGACCTCGGCGCGCGACGAGCTCTCCGCGGGCTGGGCCGCGCCACGTGCCGCGAACGCCGCGATCGCGAGCGGCGCGACGAGCGACAAGCCGACGAGAACCGCGCGGGCGGGGACGCGGAACGTCGCCAGGCCGGGCAGGGACGCGAAGAGACTGAACGGTGGAACGTCGCTCGCGAATAACACCGCGGCGATCAGCGAGATGCCGAGCGCGATCAACGTCGCGCGGGATGTTCCTTTGGGCCAGCACGCGATGGCGACGAACACCAGCGGGCCGAGCGGCAGGTTCGTCTCGTGATCGCGGCCCTGGAACGCCCAGCTGATCGACTGCAGCCAGTCGCGTGGGCTCGTCGCCGCGTTCGTGTACGAGTAGACGAGGTTCGGGGCGCGCGGAAAGTCCGAGCCCGCGGCGTAGTGCAGCATTCCCGCGAATCGCGGAAGCACGAGGAACACGCCCGCGACGAGCGATAGCGCGATCGCGAGGTGCGCGAACGACCAGCGAGGACGCTCCGCGCCGACGAGCAGGATCGCGAGCAGTACTGGCGCCCCGAAGTACGCGCTGTAGACGACCATCTGCGCTCCGACGGTGGCGAAGCCGTGCCAGACGAGCACGCTCGCGACGACGAGCGCGACCGGACTCGGCACCTCTCCTCGCGCGGCCATCGCGAGCATCGCGCACGCGAAGAACGGGATCAGCCCGAGCACGAGGTTGTCGTGGCCCATGCCGAGACGCCAGCCGAGCCACGGAGCGAACGCCGTCGCCCAGATCGTCGCGACCCGCAGCGGCCACGACAGCGCCACGTTCGTTCCCGCCAGGGCCCGCGCGAACCCGCGCACACCGACGAGGGCCATGAACGCGAACGCGCTCTGAACGAACATCGTCTGCACGATCGACGTCGCGACCGGACCCAGGCCGAGAGCCGCGCACGCGCTGACGAGGGGAAGCGTGCCCGCTGCATCGTGCATCGCGCTGCCGCCGAGCCAGCCAAATCGATACAGGTGATGTGTCCAGTCGCTACCGGCCGCGAGGCTCGACGCGAGATATGGCTGCCACATCGTGTCGCCGTCCCCGCGCGCGATGGCTTCGAACCGCCAGCCGAGCGCGAGCCACGTCAGGAAGACGATGGCGACGACCTCGGCGAGCAGGCGCGCGTCCGCGAGGCTCGGGCGCCATCGGTCTCGTCCGCGCGTCACTCCTCGGAGGGTACGCCGAGCGGGGCGATCGGAGTACGATGTGGCGCGCTTGGGATGCTCAGTCGGCTGCGTAACGATCCAGCTCTGCTCGCGCTGCTCTGCGCGCTGGTTGCCGTGATCATCCTGTACGCGCCCACGCTGTCGTACGGGATCGTCGACTACGACGACGGATACCTGATCCGCGACAACTGGGTCGTGCGAGACGCGTCGTGGGCGTCGGTCCACACGATCTTCTTCGATCTCGATTCGCCGCGCCGCTTCGTGCTCTCGCCGGAGTACCTGCCGATCCGAGACCTCTCGGTGATGCTCGACTGCGCGCTGTGGGGCGACTCGTACGCCGGCTTCCACGCGACGAACCTCGTGCTCTATCTCGCGGCGATCATCGTGTGGTTCGACGTGCTCGTGCGCTTTGGCGTGCCTCGCACGGTGGCCGCGGTCGCGATGGTGCTGTGGGCGCTGCACCCGAGCCATGCCGAGTCCGTCGCGTGGCTCGCCGAGCGCAAAGGCTTGCTCGGGATGATGTTCGCGGGCGTCTGCGGTGCCTGCTACACGCGCTACCGCGACGGACGCACGCTGTGGCTGGTGTTCGCGATGATCGCGAGCGTGTGCGCCGTGTGGAGCAAGGCGCACGCCGCGTTCGCCGTCGCCGCGCTGGCGGGTCTGGAGCTCGTGCGTGCACCGGCAGGTCGCGAGAGACGTCGAGCGCTCGTCGGCATCGGCGCGATCGGCGTGTGCGCAGCTGTCGCGTTCATTCCCGTGCTGCGGATGGCGGCGAGCTCGCAGGTCGTGGGGCTCGCATCGCATGCACCGGCCGGGCGGGGCGCGCTCGTGCTCGGCGTGCACGGCCTCTACGTCGAGCTCGCGGCGATGCTGCGGTCCAATGCCGTCGCCTATCCGCTCAGCACGGATGGGCCGTCCGTCGTCGAGATCATCGTGGGGGCGGTCGGCCTCGCCGCCGTCGTGCTCGCTCTCGTCGCGCCGCGCGGCCGCTCGTGGAGTCCGTCGCCGATCGTGCGTAGCGGGGCGGTGCTGTGGTTCGTCGGCTGGTTTCCCGTGAGTCACCTCGCGCTGTCGCTGCAGATGATCTTCGTCGCGGATCGCTACCTGCTCATTCCCTCGCTCGGGTTCTGTCTCGCGCTCTCGGCGCTCGTCATGTCGATCCGGTCGGTGCGAGCGCGTCGAGCGCTGGTCGTCGCGATCGCGATCGGTGCAGCCATGCGTACGCTCGATGCGCGGAGCTCCTGGCGCGATGGGGAATCGCTGTGGGCGCGAGCGGTCGAGTCCAACCCCGCCGATGGCGAAGCATGGTCCGCGTACGCCGAGGCCGTCGCGCGCAGTGGCGATGCCGAGCGCGCCGAGAAGATCGTTGTCGACGGCCTCGCGCATGTCCGCACGGGACGACTCTTGATGCGTGGTGCGCTGTTGCGGATCGCGCACGGCGACTCGGAGGGCGGCCTCGCGATGATGCGCGACGCAAGCGACGCTGGCGAAGCGCGCGCGATGGCGAACCTGGCGCTGCTGCTGCTGCCGACCGATCCGAGCTCTGCCCTGACATGGGCGCGCAGAGCAGCGCAACTCATGCCGATGTACGCGCCGGCCCGCCGTGCGGCAGGGAAGGTGGAGCTCGCGACCGGTCACGCCGCCGCTGCCGAGCCAGAGTTTCGTCGAGCCCACGAGCTGGAACCGTCGTGTACGAACGCGTACAACCTCGCGCTCGCCCTGCTCGAGATGAAGCGAACGGACGAAGCGCACGCGCTCCTCGTTCCGTGTCGCGGTGATCGGGTGGTCGGCGCTCAGGTCGAGGCGGCGCTTCACCGATGAGCGAGCAGAACCTCGACCGCTGGACCGGTTGGCGCCCGCGCGTCGGGATCGCCGTGCTCGTCTTCGCGCTGTTCCTGCCGTCGCTGTGGTTCACGCAGTCCGGCTACGACGACGATTGGTTGTGGTCGACCGATAGTCCGCTCCGGCACGTCGACGGTGACGTGCTGCATCACGTGTGGTTCGAGCTCGATGCGCACGCGCGCCATGACGTGGGCACCGAGTACCTGCCCGTGCGCGACATGCTGACGGCGGCCGACATGGCGGTGTGGGGCGACGGCTATCGCGGCCCCCACGCGACGCAGCTCGCGCTGTACGTGCTGAGCGTGCTCGCGCTCGGTGGTTTGCTGATTCGCTGGGGCGTGCGGCGTGACATCGCGTGGCTCGGCACGCTGATCTGGGCCGTCCATCCATTGCACGTCGAAGCGGTCGGCTGGATCTCGGAGCGCAAAGGCATTCTCGCGGGACTGTTCGCGATCGCGCTGGGACACGCGTGGATCCGCTATCGGTCCAACCGCTCCGCCGGCTGGCTCGTCGTGGCGGTACTCAGCGCGATCGCTGCGACGTGGAGCAAAGCGCCCGCGATGTTCGTCCCGGCCGTGTTCGCGGCGTGGGACCTGCTGGTCCTGCCCGCCGACCGGCGCCGCTGGATCGCGATCGCATCCGTCGGCGCGGCGACAGCTCTCGCGGCGATTCCCGTGTTCATCGTCGCGCGCGGCGGTGGCGTCGTCGACAGCACGTACGAGCTCGCACACGATCCGCGCGTCGTCGCAGCGGTCGGTGGGCTCGGGCACTACGCGCTCGGCTTCGTCGGCGCGCGCGAGCCATCACTGTCGTATCCGCTGCAGACGGACGGTGCGTCGGCGATCGATCTCGCCGTCGGCGTCCTCGTGATCGGCGGCGCGATCGTCCTGTGGCTGATGCGGCGCTGGCCCCAGGTCGCGTGGCGTCGCGCATGGATCGCATGGGCCGCGATCCTCTACTTCCCGATCAGCCACCTCGCGACGCGCATCCATATCCCGGTCGCCGATCGATACGTCTACCTCGTCATCCTCGCGCCCTGCATCGGCGTCGCCGCGCTGCTCCTTCATCTGCGCGGTGTCGTGCGGCTCGCCGCGCTGTGTGCGCTCGTCGCGGCACTGTGCATCATGTCCATCAAGGCCGAGCGCGCGTGGACGGGGCGACTCCAGCTCTGGGACCACGCGTTCGCGACGAACCCGCGCGACGTCAAGGCGTGCCAGAACCTGACCGAGTCACTGTTCTTCTACACGCAGTTCCCCGAGGCGCTCGCCGTTGTCGACGGGGGACTCGCCGTCCGCCCCGACGATCCGTACCTGCTCGGCCTGCGCTCGATGGTGCTCGGGGCGATGAAGCGGCGCGACGAATCGTTCGCCGACAGCGAGCGCGCGGCGGCGAGTGGTCACGCGTCACTGATGTTCGCGCACGCCGGCCTCCTGCAAGAGCAGCGGCGCTACAGCGAAGCTCTGCCGTTCGCCGAGCGCGCCGCGACCAAGCGTCCCGATGACCCCGTGTTCGCGTGGCGCCAGATCACGATCCTCACCGCGCTGCATCGCTACACGGAGGCCGAGCGTGTCGCGTTCGATCTGGAGCGCCACTTTCCGGGCTCTGCGAGCGAGATGGTCACCGCGCGCGTCTACGCGGCGTGGCGGCGTCCCGACTTCACCGAATTCCACCTCACGACCGCTCGCCTACTCGGTGCGTACGCGAGTGCAGCCCAGAAGGTGCGCGAGAGCCTGACGTTGCCGCTCGAAAAAGACGCCGACTAGCGGCGCTGGCAGCACGCGACGAGAAACCCGCCGACATCGCGCGCGACGGGAAGGTCCGCGAGCTTGTGCTCCGCCCAGCGCATCGCGCTGCCGAGCAACGGCACTTCGAGCACCTTCGCGGCGGGCGTGATCACGCGGATGCCGCGCGTCGTCTTCCACTCCAGCTCCGGCGGCAGGTAGCTCCTGATCGCGGCCGCGTCGTCGTAGCGCGTGTACACGTGCTCGTCGTTCGTCGTCTTGCTGACCGCCGTCGGCGGCTTGAGCTTCTTCACGAGGCGGCGGATAGAGCGCGCGTTGTAGAACTCCGCGAGCACCCAGCCGCCCGGTCGCACCACGCGCGCCATCTCGCGCATCGCACCGGCGATATCGGGGATGTGCGCGAGCACCTTGAACGAGTACGCGACATCCACCGATGCCGTCGCGATCGGTAGGTCCGTCGCCGACGCTTGCGCGACAGCGAGCCCGCGCTCGGCCGCTTTCTCGAGCATGCCGCCCGAGAGATCGATGCCCATCGCGGAGCGAGCTGTCCGCGCCGTGCGCCCGAGGATCAACCCCGTGCCGCAGCCGACCTCGAGGATGTCCTTGCCGGCGCCGTAGCGCTCGACCAGCTCGACCTCCAGGTCATCGAGCATCCGGTGGTACGGGAGATGGCGCTCCTTCTCGTACCAGCCGGCGAAGTCGTCGTAGTAGCTACGATTATCGAGACGAGACATCCGCCTCGCAGTTACTACAGCTTCGCGAGCAGGTCTTTCTTCTTCGCCTCGAATTCGGCATCCGTCAGCACGCCCGCGGCCTTGAGCTCGCCGAGCTGCTTGAGCGTGCTCATGATCGCGTCGCGCGACTCGACGGGCTTGGCCGCGTTCGCGTTGCCCATCATGCCGCCCATCTGGCCTGCCATCGCGAAGCCCATGCCGATGCCTGCGCCCTGGAACGCCGCACCGCCGCCGTCGCCGCCCTTCTTCATGCCTTCCGCGGCGCCCATCATCATCTCGGCCTGCGCGAGCTGCTGGTAGCCGGCCATGCCGCCCGACGCGTTCACGTAGGCGAAGCGCTCGACGAGCTTGTCGAGGCGATCCTTGTCGGCCTGGTCCATGCCGATCGAGTAGTCGCCGAAGCGGATCAGCTCGATGCCGTACGACTCGATCTCCGGGCGGAGCTTCTCGAGCGAGGACTTCTCGATCTCGTCGGTATACGCACCCGACGTGACCTTCATGATCGGCCAGGCCTGCTTGACGATCAGCTCGGCGATATCGTCCTTCATCACCTTCTGGACGAGGGACTTGAACCAACCGATGAACGAGTCGTTCGTCGTCGCGCGCTGGCCGACGAGGCCGATGACGAGCTTGGTGGGGTCGATGACCCGCGCGGAGAACTCGCCGTAGACAGTGAGGCGAACGCGGAGCTGCGTCTGCGGGTCCTGCACATCGCCGATCGACGTGCCGAACTTGATCGACGGCATCTCGCGCGTGGTGACGAAGAAGACTTCACAGATGAAGACGTTGCCGCCCGTGAACTTGTCGATCAGCTGCCCGAGGAACGGGATGTTGGACGCGTCGAGCGTGTGGCGACCTGCGGAGAAGCTGCCGACGTACTTGCCGTCCTTGAAAAACAGCGCGACCTCGTCGGAGTCGACGGTCAGCTGCGCCTTCATCGGGATGGTCTGGTCGGGGTGCTTGTAGACCCACTGATCCTTGGCCTCGTCGGGCCTCGCGATCGCCAGTTCCTTCACGCCACCCTTGATGAAACTGATGATTCCCATCGCGTTCTCCTTAGACCTCGGAAGCTAGCACACGCCCGGAGAGCTTCGCCTCCAGGCCGCCAGCCTCGGCGTTCTGTAGCGCGAGGTCCATCTGCATCAGGCTGGCTACTCGTTGGACAATCGCAAGGCCCAAACCTTGGCCGTCACCGCGCGTTCGGCTCGCGCTGCCACGCACGCCGCGCTGCGTGATCTTCGACATCTCCGAGGTGGGAATACCCGGCCCGTCGTCGGCGACAGTGATGACAAACCGGTCTCCCGAGCAGTCCAGGACGAGCGCGACGTGCCCATCGCGCTTGTTGTAGCGAATCGCATTGGCGACCAGGTTGTTGACGGCTTGCTCGACGAGCGTCACGTCGGCCTCGATCTCGACCGGCTCCTCCGGCACCGCGCCGTCGAGCAACACACCGCCTTGTCGGGCGATCGTGGCGTGCCGGGCGAGGACGCGCTCGATCAGGCCGCGCAGATCGAAGCGCGTGCGCACCACCTGCGGCTCGCCGTCGAGCTTGGACGCGACGCCGAGGTTGGTCGTCAGCGCGCCGAGATAGTCGGCCTCGGTGATCGCTTGCGCGAGCAACGCCTTGTCGACAGGCGTGCCCGCCGCAGCGGCTTCTTCGAGCGACGCGAGGTGAGCGCGCAGCACCGTCAGCGGGATCATCACGTCGTGCGTGGTGTTCGCGACGTAATCGCGCAGCGCCTGCTCGCGGCTCTCTGTCTCCGCGAGCTGCTTGCGGACGGTGGCGCTCGCATCGCCGAACGCGCGCGCCAGGTCGCCGATCTCGTCCGTGCCGCCGCCGAGCGCCATCACTTCGCCGGTGTAGTTGTTCGCGGCCGACGCCTTCACCGATGCGGTCAGCGCGCGCAGCCGTCGAACGGTGCTGCCCAGTGTGAGGGCGAGCGCGAGCCACACGCCGCCGATCGCGAGCAGCCAGATCGGGCTCTGCGGGAGCAGGCCGCCGACCCAATCGGGATTGGTGCTGCCGAACGCGAGGATCTTCGCGCACGGCCCCTCGCGCCACGGCATGTCGACGAGGACGCTCACTTCTCGGCGCGGCCACAGCGGAGCGCTCGGCGGCTCGCTCAGCGTTGGCGCGTTCGGATTCGTGCTGTGCAGCTGCGCGTCAAAGGCGAAGAACACGGGCGGGCTGCCGCCGATACCGTTGAAGCGAGGACCGCCGTCGGGCGGATGACCTCGTGGCGGACCGTGATCGTCGGGCGGACCGTGATCGCCCATCGCGTGATGCGGCGGCCCCATTGGAGCACCGCCGAAATGCGCCGGATCCGCCTCGCACAGTTCGCGACGGTCACGCATGTCGTTCGCGACGAGGTGCGCGAGGTCGTCGCGCGTCGCTTGTTGGCGCGACCGCGCGTCGAGCCACAGCAGCGCGAGCAGGATCGGCAACGTTGTCAGCGCGCTTGCGAACAGGAGGCGCGTACGCAGCTTCATGTCGCCTTCGCGAGACGATACCCGACGCCCCACACGGTCTCGATGAGGTCGGCGCGCCCGAGCTTCTTGCGCATGCGCGACACGTGTACATCGAGCGTGCGGATCGCGTTCTCGGATTCGCTCGCGAGCACGTTCTCGACGAGCCAGGCGCGAGACACGGCGGCTCCGGGGCGGCGGGCGAGGGCGAGCAGGATCTCCATCTCGGTTGGTGCGAGGTCGACCGGGCCGCCATCGATAGCCACCGATCGGGCGTCGACGTCGATCGCGAGCGGACCGACGACGATCTGTTTGCTGCGGGCCATCTGCGGTCGCCGCAGCCGCGCCTTCACGCGCTCGACGAGCTCGTCGGGCCAGTAGGGCTTGGTCATGTAGTCATCCGCGCCGAGCTTGAGCGCGCGGACCTTGTCGCTCGAGTCGTTGCGCGCGGAGAGCACGAGCACCGGGACCTCGGACGTCGTGCGCAGCTGCTTCAGGAAGTCCAACCCGTAGGTACCAGGCAGCATCAGATCGAGGATGACGAGCGAGTAGTCGAGCTTGTCGAGCGCGACGGAGTCGGCCGTCTTCTTCCAGTCGATCGCATAGCCCGCGCGCTCCAGCCGCTCGACAGTCTGCTGGCCGAGCTGCTGATCGTCCTCGACGAGCAGGATGCGATCCACGACCACACTTTACCCCACGACCCGCAGTGCAGCGGCGAGCGCGGCGAACAGCCGACCGAGCACCGTGTCGAGACCGCGCGCCCAGCTGCCACCCGTGCGATCGACGACGAGCGTGCGCTGCTGGTAGTGCATCATGTCGAGCAGTGTCGGTGCGCCGAGCTGACCGTTCGGCAGGTCCGTGCGCACGAACACGTAGATGTTCGCGTTCGTGAGGACGTGCAGGAGCATGTTGTCGTGCAACTCCGCCCAGCGCGCGGTCGCCCCGTCGGGCGCAGCGAGCTGCGCGTGAAACACGACGACGAGGTCGCCTTGGTCGCGCGCGACATCCACGTTGGTAACGCGCGTGCTGAACGCTCGCCCGTCGCGCGCCGTCGCACCGAGGTACTTCTCGCCGAACGCGCGGAGCGCCGTCTGATCGGTGCGCACCATCGCGACTGGATCGCGCGGCACCTCGACACCGCGAACAGCAGAGAGCTGCAGCACGGGGACGTGGACGTCGACGGTCAGCGAATGCTGGCCGATGTCGAGCAGCATGACTTCGCCGTGCACGTCGTGGGCTTGTGCGATGCGCGTGGCGCCGACGAGCAGCGCGATGATGACGAGCAACCTCACAGTGTGCCCGCGTAGTCGTCGGACTTGTCGCGATAGATCATGTGGTAGTGCGTCACGCCTTGGATGACGATGCCGCCCTGGCACGCGATCTCGATCCACGCGCGGGGCCCGTCGATACGCATGTACGTGCCGTTCTTGTCGACGTCGACGCCTGCGCTCTGCGTGCCTGCCCACGCGACGTACGTGTCGCTGTATGCGCCGGTGTACGCGGTCATGAGGCGCGTCGCGGTGTCCGTGTCGTAGTCCCCGACCCACTGCGCGATCGAGGCTGTGACGAGCGCTTGCTGGTCGGCGGAGAGTGAAGACACGAGCACGCCCTTGCGGTTCGTGCCCGTCGGGAACTTGTTCTTCGCCGCCGTCGACGAGCCGGTGCCGTACTCGACCGGTCCGATGAGCACGTCGCCGAACGTCTGGCCGCTAAGATACGCGGACGCCAATTGCGTCGAATCGAGCGACGTGAAGATCGCCTGCATCGCCGCGCCTTCACCTTGGACCGGCGCGTACGTCGTGCCGTTCAGCGTGAACGGTGCCTTGGGCTCTGCACCCTGATGGTTCGGCGTCGGGTGCGCTTCGCCGCCCGAGTAGACGATGTTGAACGCCATGTGGTGCCCACCGAACATCACCTCCCACTGGCCGGTCGCCGACGGCGTGCCGAAGATCGCGACGTAGTAGAGGTCGGCGCCGTAGCCGCCCTGCATCGTGCCGAGGTAGGAGTCAGCGGCGCGGATGCCGTCGAGATCCGAGTAACCGTCGGCGGAGAGCACGGTCTTCATCAGCTCGAGCGCCGCGGCCTGGCTGTTCGTGGAGAGCGAGCCCATCTTGATGCCGCCGCGCGCGACCATGCCGGTCGGCAGGTTCGACCACTTCGTGCGCGCCGTCGTGTCGGTCATCGCGGGGTTCGCCGTTGTGAGCTCCGTTGCGCTCAGCGTTCCGAGAAAGCCCTGCGCCTGGCACACGGCCTTGTCCATCTGCGCCGTCGCGCTGGAGCAGTCGACACTCGAGTCGACGGTCGGCGAGACGGAGCCATCGGTGGTTCCGCTGCCGCCGCCGGCATCTACATCAGAGGAGCTCCCGTCGCTTCCACAAGCAGACAGGCAGGTGAGTAGGACGAGCCACGATTGCTTCATGTCCCATTAGTCGACCGCTCGCCTTACGAACTCCTTAACGAGGTACGATGGAGGTGATGAAGCGGAGCGCGTTGTTGGTGCTCGCGCTCGCCGCTTGCGGACCCGGCGATGGGGGCCGCCCCGATGCGCAGATCGACGGCGCGACGCTCGCGGGGCGCGTCTGGGCGCCCGATCAGGGGCCCGGGCAGGTGCCGCCGGGGCAGGAGGTGCCCATCTCGGGCGCGCGCGTGTACCTCGCACCGGAGCGTCCCGCCGATCTGCCGGACCACGTGTATTGCGATTCGTGTCAGGCGGCGCCGGGGTCCAGCATCCTGTCGGGCGCGGACGGTCGCTTCCGCCTCGACGCCGCGCCGGGTCACTACTGGTTCGTCATCGAGAAGGGGCAGTTCCGCGTCGAGCGCGAGATCGAGATCTTACCCGGCGTGACGCTGCTGCCCGATGCGGACACGACGCTGCCGACGTCGTGGACTCCCTCGCTCGGCATCTTCGCGCCCAAGCTCGCGCTCGCGAAGGGCAACAACGATCGCATCGAGGACATCCTCCACAAGCTCGGCCTGATGCAGCTCGACGTGTTCGACTACGACCTCCCGAGCGACGATCCGATGTCCGTGGCGACGCTGTTGCGCGACATCGACACGATGCGCCACTACCACGTGATCTTCTTCCCGTGCCGCGGCGTGATGCCGCCCGACGTCGCCGCGCTGCTCGAGGACGAGGCGGTCCTGACGAACATCCGCACGTTCGTGAACGAGGGCGGCAAGCTCTACGTCACCGACTGGAGCGGCGAGGTCGCGGATCGCGCGTTCCCTCATCAGATCGAGCTGGGCGACGAAGGGGCGGATAGCGAAGGGACATATGACCCGACCGCGCTGACGGGCACGCTGTCGACGATCGGTGATGCGGACGGCGATCAGTACGACGTGATCGATGCCAAGGCCATCGATCCGGACCTCTCCGCCTGGCTCGGGCTGCAGGGAGCGCCGCTCGAGAACGGCTCGGTCGTCGGCATGATCGACGCGGATGCGTTCGAGGTTGTCGACCTGTGGAACTGGATCAAGAAGCTCAACCCGGTCGCGATCGGGACAGACGGGCAGGGGATGCCGCTCTACGACACGCCCAAGGTCTGGCTCACGGGATCGCGCCCCGGGACCTCTGGCGGCCCCAAGCCGATCGCCGTGACGTACCAGCCCACCGGTTGCGGCAAGGTCCTCTACACGCCGTTTCAGACCGCAACGGCCACGCACAATGGGCTGTATCCGCAGGAACGTGTCCTCCTTTATCTGATCCTGGAGATCGGTAGTTGCAGTGATGTTTCCGTCGAGTGAGCCGGGTTGAGTGGCGCAGCTTGCACTTGGCGGGGGGAGCGATGCGCCGAGGCATCGATCGTGCCTAGGGGGCCATCCGATAGAATGTGTACCTCATTCGTTTTGGCTTGAAAGGCACGCCAATCTTCCTACTATCCGCCCCCATGAACCTCCGTTCGGTCGCAGTCGCATCCCTGCTCTTCGCCGCGTGTGGACCCTCGGGTCGTCCCGGCGGCAATGGTGATGATGGCAACGGCCCGGATGGCGGCGGCGGCAGCGGTACCGAGAAGTGCACGGACGGCGTCGACAACGATGGCGACGGCAAGACGGATTGCTCCGACTCGGAGTGCTCTGGCATCGACGGCTGCCCGGTGTGCGGCACGGTCGACAACCCCGAAGCGCAGCCCCTCGCGCTGCCCGACGGCGTCTCCAGCGGCGCGGCCTGCTCGACGGACTCTCAGTGTACGTCTGCGACGGCACCGAACTGCGTCGCGAAGGAGTGCCACGCGTCGTACCTCTCGACGCTCTCGTTCGTCGGCTTCCCGCAGGGCGAGACGCTGATGGACCCGACCAAGCTCCACAAGGTGTGCCTCAACATCGAGCACAGCTGGATGCGCGATCTGCAGATCGAGCTCCTCACGCCGGACGGCAAGGTCTTCGTGCTCCACAAGTTCGTCGATCGCACCGGTGGCGAGACCTACCTCGGCGAGGCGAACGACAGCGACACCGATTCGACCCCGGTTCCGGGCGTCGGCTACGATTACTGCTTCACGCCGACGGCGCCGCAGACGATGATCGCGGCCGCCGATGCGACCGACCCGCACATCCTCCCCGCCGGCGACTACGCGTCGGTCTCGCCGTGGAGCACGCTCGGTGGCAGCCAGCTCAACGGCGACTGGTCGATCCGCGTGACGGACCTCTGGGCGATCGACAACGGCTACATCTTCTCCTGGAAGATCGAGTTCGATCCGTCGCTCGTCTCCGACTGCGCCGGCCCGATCATCCTGTAAGTTAGCGAGGCTTGCGCCTCGTTGGTGGACTCGTAGCGCTGAACGTAGCGCTGCTGATTATCGGCGCGATCGTCGCGCCGCCCCGCGTTGCCCACCAGGGTAACGGCATCCGCGTCGGCCTCGTGTTCGACGTCGGCGGCAAGAACGACAAGTCGTTCAACGAAGCTGCGTATCGCGGGCTCGAGAAGGCAAAGGCCGAGCTCGGCGTCGACGTGCAGTACATCGAGCCGACGGAGGGCGCGGATCGCGAGAGCGCGTTGCGAACGCTCGCTGCCCGCAAGGTCGATCTCGTGATCGGCGTCGGCTTCATCTTCGGGCCGGATCTCGAGCGCCTCGCGACGCAGTTCCCTGACGTGAAGTTCGCGGGCATCGACTACTCGCCGTCGGAGGGCTTCGCGCCGCGCGACAACCTCGCGGGCCTGCGGTTTCGCGAGCACGAGGGCAGCTTCGTCGTCGGTGCGATCGCGGGCATGCTCACGCACACCAAGGTCGTCGGCTTCGTCGGCGGCATGAAGATTCCGCTCATCCGCAAGTTCGAGGCTGGCTACGACGCAGGCGTGAAGTACGTGTGCCCGACGTGCAAGGTGCTCGGCGCCTACGCAGGCACGGAGCCCAAGGCGTTCGCGGATCCATCGCTCGGCGAAGAGCTCGCATCTGCGCAGATGAGCGCAGGCGCGGACATCGTGTTCCACGCAGCAGGCAAGACAGGCGACGGTGTGTTCGCCGCAGCGAAGCATCACCACGCGCTCGCGATCGGTGTCGACTCCGATCAATACGACGCGATGCCTTGCTGCGTTGTCACTTCGATGGTGAAGCGCGTCGACGTCGCGGTCCTCGATGTCGTGAAGTCCGTCGTCGATAAGAAGTTCGAAGGCGGTCCCCACGAGCTGGGCCTCGCCGAGAAGGGCGTGACGTTCGTCGCCGACGAGCGTAACGCGCACCTGCTGCCTCCCGAGGTCGTGCAGAGAGCGCGCGCGATCGCGGATGACATCATCGCCGGCAAGATCAAGGTGCCCTCCACGTGAGTGACCTCGTCGTCGACGCGACGCTCGACAAGGCGTATCCGGGCTGCGTCGTGCTCACCCAGGCAACGCTGCAAGTGCGGCGTGGCACCGTGCATGCGCTGTGCGGCGAGAACGGCGCCGGCAAATCCACGATGGTGAAGATCCTCGCAGGCGTCACGCCTGCCGACGCGGGCTCGCTCGTGATCGCAGGGAGGGCGGTGGACCTCGCGAGCTGGAGTCGCATCCCCGCGCGCGACGCAGGTGTCGGCATCGTGATGCAGCACGGCTCGTCAGCGGAGACGCTCTCTGTGGTCGAGAACGCGATCCTCGGTGTCGAAGGAGGCGAGCTGCTCGCCCTCGAGGCACCCGCGCGGGCGCTGAAGAAGCTCGGCGATCAGATCGGACTCCCCGTCGAGCCGCACGTGGTTGCGGGTGAGCTGACGCTCGGAGCAGCGCAGCGGGCAGAGATCCTCGCCGCGATCCATCATGGCGCGAAGTTGCTCGTACTCGACGAGCCAACGGCCGTGCTGACACCTGTCGAGGTCGAGGGGCTGCTGAAGACGCTGCGCTCGCTGGCAGAGCAGGGGACGACGATCATCATCGTCACGCACAAGCTCGACGAGGTGAAGACCGTCGCCGACGACGTCACCGTGCTGCGCGCGGGCAAGACCGTCGCCACGTTCTCGACCGTCGATGCGCCGCTCGACACCAAGTCGATCGCGCGCGCGATGGTCGGCGCCGATCTTCCCGAGCCGAGCACCGTTCCATCGCCCGCCGCCGATGCGCCCGTCGCTCTCCGCGTGCAAACAGGCACGCAGGGCCTCGTGCAAGTGGACCTCACCGTGCGCGCAGGTGAGATCGCGGGCATCGCGGGCGTGGACGGAAACGGGCAATCCGAGCTCGCTCGCATCATCTCCGGTCTCGATCGCCATTCCGCGGTCGTCACGATCGGCGGCGTCACCGCATCGGGCCGCTCCGCTGCGTTCCGGCTGCAAAGCGGCCTCGCGCACATCCACGAGGACCGCCATCACGGCGGCCTCCTGCTCGACGCGTCGATCGCCGACAACCTCGTGCTCGGCCGCCCCGACATCACCGGACGCTTTCGCATCGATCGCGCGCGCGTGGCCGCGTTTGCGAAGCAGCAGATCGAGAAGCTCGATATTCGACCGAGCGATCCATCCATCATCGCCGCTACGCTGTCCGGTGGAAATCAGCAAAAGATCGTCGTCGCGCGCGAGATGTCGCGGCCGGACATCAAGGTCGTGCTCGCCGTGCAGCCATCGCGCGGTGTCGACCTCGGCGCCGTCGCGAAGATCCACGAGCGCCTCCGCGATGCCGCTCGCGCGGGAGCCGCCGTACTCGTCATCTCCGCCGACCTCGACGAGCTGTTCGCGCTCTGCCACACGATTCACGTGATGCTGCGCGGCGCGATCGTCGGCACCCGCACTGGCGCTCAGCTCCGCGCTGCGGATGCGCGCGAAACACTCGGCTCGCTCATGACGGGCGCATCGACGCGCGCGAGCATCCCGCATCCCGACGAACCGGGCCCCGGCGCCGGCGGAGAGGCGGTCGCGTGATCCTGCGCCTCT
>DASYDE010000028.1:0-35197 GCA_036499725.1 Kofleriaceae bacterium | reverse complement strand
CTGCTCCTGTCGACTCAACGCTTCCGGTGGCAGCCAGCGCTCGATGCTCATTCCTCGACGAGATCACGACGTGCGATCGATGTCGATCCCCCTTCGCAACCGCGCGGAACTGCTCCGGATGCGAACCGATCGGCGATCTAGTACTCGCCCACAGAAGCTCTGATCGGTTGAGCCGTTCTCAACTCGAGCCCGAGCCCGAGCCCGAGCCCGCGATTTGGCGAACCAAATTGGTGATCACCATGGCGACGCCCGGCAGCGGACCCGCGACCCCTGTGGGCCGACGCGACGAATTGGGTGGTGCCTTGATCGGCGTCTGCTGGCGCCCGGGGAGTTGCCCACGAAATCGCGGGCTCGGGCTCGGGCTCGGGCTCGGGCTCGGGCAACCGGTCAGATCGAGTGTGGCCGAACACTAGCGGCAGCCGCTGTAGCCGACAGCGTAGAGGTCGTAGCCGCCCTTGCCACCGGGACGGTTCGACGAGAACAGCATGAAGCGCGTGTGGTTGATGTCCATGACGATGGGGCGCAGCTCGTCGGACGCGCTCGAGACCTTGTCGAGATGCTTCGGCGCGCTCCACGCGCCCTTCGTGAAGCGCGAGCAGTAGATGTCGTGTTGCCCGAGGCTACCGGGGCGATCGGAGACGAACACGACCTCGGGGGTATCGCCGCTCTTGTAAACGAACGGCGCGGTGTCATCGCCTTCGCTCGAGAGCTCGTCGACGCGATGGAGCTCCGCCGGTGCGTTCGTGATCGCATCGGGGCCCTTCACGCCGAGATCCACGTCGCGCTGCGCGACCGCCGTCGTGTTCTTGGTCGTCGGAAGCGGCCAGCGCGCGAGATAGAGATCGTGCGGTCCCTGCGCCGGGCCTCCGCCCATGACGGAGTCGCGGTTGGATGCGAACAGCAGGGTGCGGGGAGCAAACGCGCGCGTCAGATACATCTCGTCGGCCGGCGTGTTCAGCGCGAACGGCACGGGCGCCGACATCGGACTGCAATCGTCGTAGTACGAGCGCGAGCACGGGACGGCGTAGAGATCGAAGCCGCCCTTGCCGCCGTCGCGATCGCTCGAGAACGCGAGCAAGCCGTAGTAACCGAACCAATCATCGTCGACGAGCGCGATCGGGCTGCGATCGTTCTGCGGCGAGTTGACGCTTCCTGCGAGAGACGCCGGCGGAGCGAACGCACTGATCGTCGCCGGCGCGTCGCCCTCTGGCTCGCTCCATTGCAGCGTCGCCGTCCACAGATCGAAGTCACCGCCCTTGGACGCGCGGTTCGTCGAGAAGATCAGCGTGCTGCGATACGGAATGCCCGGATCACTCGCGTTGACGTCGTCGAACTCCGAGTTGATCGCGTCGATCGGCGTCGGCGTCGGGATCGTGTTCGGCGGCGGCCCCTTGCGGTAGCAACCGACGAGCGCCATAGCGGCAACCAGCGACCAACACTTCATGGACAGCCATCGTACCCGACGATGTACAGGTCGTACCCGCCCTGCCCGCCTTCGCGAGTCGAGGAGAAGAGCAGAAAGCGCGCCCCCATCTCGATCACGATCGGGCGGTACTCGTCACGTGGGCTCGAGTACTGGACCAGGTGAACGGGCGCGGACCACCCGTTCTCGTCGTACCGCGCGCAGTACAGATCGTGCTCCCCGAGACCGCCTTCGCGCGATGACACGAACACGACTTCGCGCTTCGGGCCGTAGCTGGTGTCGTACACGAAGGGCGCGTCGTCATCGGCGTCGCTGTTCAACATCTCGACGGGCGCGCTCGCGCGCGGTGCATCTTGGATGGACTGTCCGGCGTCCCACAGCGCGTCATGAAGATGGTGGTTCGTATCCGCGTGCAGAGGACGCGGACGGTTCGACGAGAACAAGACGTGTCGGTGCTCGAACGGTCGCGTCACGTACGCATCGTCGCTCGCGGAGTTCACACCCATCGGTCGCAGGTTCTCGGCTACGTCGCACCCCATGTCTTCCCACCACCGCCAGAAGTAGGAGACGGGCCTGGTACATACCGTGCTGTAGAGGTCGAGGCCGCCCTGCCCGCCCGGTCGATCGGACGCGAACGCAAACGTCTCGTACCCTTTGGGCCAGTTGTCATCTGGCAGGATGAAGATCGGACCACGCTCGTTCGCATCGCTGCGCAGGTCTGTCAGGACCGGCCTGGGCTCCTGCGTCACGTGAAAGTGCGACGGCATCATGTCCCTGCCATCGTGATCCCAATCCAGTGCGGCTCCGTAGAAGTCGAAGTCGTGTCCCCGCGATCCACGGTTCGTGGAGAACACGATTCCGTTCTCCATCCTCGGTGATTGGGCGCTGTTGAAGTCGTCGAACGGCGAGTTGAGACCCTCGATCTGCTCCGGCCTGTGCATCGGCGCCGGTGTGTCCCAGTGCGGGTACGCGCGATGCCTGCAGCCCGCGAGCAGTCCCATCGCGACGCCAGCTGCCGCCCAACCGCGCTTCATGCTGTTCGAACGGCGTGAGCGAAACTCGCTTACAGTCGCGGCGTGGAACTGCTGCGCCTGCTCTCGACTGCATCTCCGTCCGACTTCCAGGCGTGGCGCAAGCTGGTCGACCATGTTGGAGCGACCGAGCTCGCGACGTGGCTGTCTCCACCGGCGCTCGTTGCCGCCACGCTCGCGGACACGGAGCTGCTGTGCGCGACGCTCCACAGCCTGTACACCGCCGGCGGCGCGCCGACGACGAACGCACCGATCCTCGCCGCGTTTCCCGAAGCCGCCGCGCTCGCCGCGCAGATGGCCGCACAGGTCGAGCACGATGCCGGGACGACGCAGCCGCTGCTCGAGCACATCGCCACGCGCGTCTTGGGCGCGAAGCTCGTCGGCCTCGAGAAGCGCGACCACGCAACGTTCGGTCCCGGTCTGTCGTCGACCGCGTTCACGCGCCTCGCAGACATCTGCACTCGCGTGATCGAGGCGGGCCTCGGGCCCGTGTTGCGCGTGGCGATGATGCATCTCGATATCGCCAAGACCGCGGATCCAGCGATGCGCGCAGCGTGGTCGGCACGCGGCATCCCGCTCGAAGTTCACAACGAAGCCTCGGCCGCGATCCTGCGCGCCTACGACCGTCCTGCTGGGTGGTCGATGGCCCCCGTCCTCGGCGAGCTCGCACTCGCGCTCATCGAAGCGCACGGTCTCGCTGGCCAGCACGTGCGTGGCGAAGGTCCGATGCTCGTGTTCGCCCCGCTCGTCGCGCGGTTGCGAGAACTCTCGGATCAATTGTGGCCCGCACTCGGCACCGGTCCTCTCGCTCCGTTCGAGATGGTGGCACTTGCACTCGATGCGCTGCACGTGATCGACGCGTGCGATACGTCCGCCGTCCGCGAGGGACTCCTCGACGATGCGCTGCTCGCGAAGCTCGCAAAGGTGCGCGCGCAACTCGGCAACGTGTGTCGCGATCCCGAGTGGCAAGATCCGACGATCTCGCTCGCCGCGCTCTCCCCTCCGCCCGATCGGGCAGCGCTCGCGACGCGCCTCCGCTCTCTGCGCGCCGGGCGCCAACACGCGGGCGAACCAGCGGAGGCAGTGACCGCGGCCGTCGCGGCGATCGGTGACACCGAGCTCGCGGCCCTCGCACCCGCCCTCGCGACGTGTCAGCTCTGGTACTGCGAGTCCGCCACGAGCGGCCTGTCGCCCGCCGCGCAACTCGGCGTTCTCGCTGCTGCCGTCGGCGCCGCGCGGTCGCTCGGCGTGGACGTGTCGCGCCCGTGGCACGCGATGCTCAAGCCGCTCGTCGCGCGCCTGCACGGAGACTCGCCCGCGGTGCGCTACCGGTTGCGGCTCGTCGAAGCGGCACTCGCCGCCACGCCGCTGCGTCAGCTCGTCACTGGTAGCGCGCATCTCGGCCCGCTCGGCGCCCTGTCCTCTCGCCTCGCGCACCCGACGGATGCGGACGCGATCGTGATCGACTACGCCGATAGCGACGAGAGCGCCGCGCTCATCACGCTCCTCGGCGTGTACGAGACGCGCTCGCAGGTCTCGTATCACACGATGTTGAAGGCCCTGTGCGACCTCTACGGGCTGCGCAAGGACGAGTTCGACCGCGTCGCGAACGAAGCGAACTATCTGCTGACGATGAACGCGGCGCGCAGCGACAAGCAGCGCATGCTCGACTACGTCAAGCCCGGAACCATCGTCGAGATCGGGCCGGGGGGCGGTGTCGTGCTCGACTTGCTCGAGGAGCGCTACGCCGACAGCAAGATCGTCGGCGTCGACCTATCGCGCGAGGTCATCGGCGCGCTCGAGGGCCGCGCGAAGTCTCACGGTCGCGCGTGGACGGTCGCGCTCGGTGCGGCCGAGGATCTCGCCGACATCGTTCCCGCGGCCGACACCGTCGTGTTCTGTTCGATCCTCCACGAGGTCTACTCGTACACGGAGCCGAAGTTCGCGCTCGCCTCGGTCGAAGCAGTCATCAAGTCGGCGTTCGGCGTGTTGAGGCCCGGCGGTCGCATCGTGATCCGCGACGGCGTCATGCCCGCACCCGGCACGCGCCGGATCAAGATGCTCTCACCTGACGTGAAGGCGACGCTCGAACTGTACTGCGCGCAGTTCGCCGGCCGCGCGGTCACGTACACGGAGCTCGCCCCCGACCGCGTGGAGATGACGACGCCCGACGCGATGGAGTTCCTCTATACCTACACGTGGGGCCCTGCGTCGTTCCCGTACGAGGTGCGCGAGCTCTACGGCATCATGACGTACGACGACTACGTCGCGGCGCTGCTGCGCTGGTGCGGGCCGGCGGCGCGCGTCGTTCCGAACGAGCTCGGCAGCTATCTGCAGCCCGGCTATCGCGAGAATCTCCGCACCAAGATCGAGCTGACCGACGAGCGCGACCAGCCTGTCGAGCTGCCGGACTCGAACTGTCTCATCGTGATCGAGAAGACGTAGTCACGCCCGACGCTGTTTGCGCACGGCGCTATCGAGGTAGCGTGCGACGACCGGCTCCACCGCGCGCAGCGAGTCGACATCGATCGCGCTCGCATCGATCGCGACGTCCTTCACGCGCCGCTTCATCTGCTTCGCGAGCTGGCGTCCGAGAACACCGGACGAAAAATCGTCGATGACGCGCGGGTGAATGTACGACTTGCGGCAGATGGTCGGCGTGTGACCGAGCTTGGTCGCGACGGCGACGATCACTTCTTTCACGCACGCTTTGCACTTCCGCTCGCTGTCGGGATGGTCGATCGCGCACAACAGCATCGCGGCGCCGAGGGTCGCGGCCCAGGTGCGGTAATCCTTGGCCGTGAACGGTCCTTCGCTCGCTTCGCGGAGGTACTCGTTCACGTCGTTGGAGGTCACCGCGCCGATGCGGTCGCCATCGAAGTACTGGAACAGCCGCTGACCAGGAACGTCACGGCACTGCCGAACGATGCGGGCGAGCTTTCTGTCCGTGACCTTGACGCGGCGGTGAATGCCGCCCTTCGCGCGGTACGCGAGCTCGAGTGTGTCGCCGTGAGACTTCGCGTGGCGATCCTGCAGCGTCGTCGCGCCGTACGAGCCGTTCGTCTTCGCGTACTCGTCGTTGCCGACGCGCAGTTGCGCGCGCTCCATCAGTGCGACGACGGTCGCGATCACCTTCTTCTTACACAGGCACGAACACGCGAGGTCGCGCTCCACCGCCTGCCGCACCTTCGGCAACGCGCGACAGAAGTCGACGAGCCGGTGGTACTTCGCTTCGTCGCGCTGTTCGCGCCACGTCACGTGATAGCGGTACTGCTTGCGATTCCTGGCATCGCGGCCGGTCGCCTGGATGTGTCCGTCCGCATCCGCGCAGATCCACACGTTCGTCCACGCGGGCGGAATGGCTAGCGCGCGAATGCGAGACAGTGTCGCGCGATCGCGCACGGGGTTTCCCTGCGCATCGGAATAGCCGAACGACTTTCCGCGCTTGTGCCGCGTCAACCCGGGCGCATCGGCGTGGACGTATTGCATGTAGGCAGCAACAGCACGCCACATGCCACCGAACGCCGGGCCCGCTTGTACCTACTCGGCGCGCAGAAACGAGACGACCTTCCAGGTCGGTCCCGCGGGCGCGAGCAGCAACTGGAACTGGCCGGACTTGGGGGCGGCGGCGGGGCACGCGACCTTTCCGACGTTCACGCCGCAGCCGGCCGCGATCACCTTGCTCATCGAGTCGAGGGAGTCCGCATCGGCCTGCCACATCGCCATCGCCGTGTCGGCGTTGCCATCGGCGCCCATGCTCCACGCGACATCGTCGGCGAGCATCGCGCGCAGCATCGCGTAGTCGCGGCGTGCGAGCGCATCCTTCACGCTCGCCAACACCTTCGCGGCGCCCTCTGGCACGTGGGAGAACGTCTTCGGATCCGTCGTCGGGAGATCCGGCTCCGTCTTCTCGTTCACGATCTCGGGCGGCGCCGGCTTCGCGTACGGCTTGATGCGGCGATAGATCTGGACCTGCAAGCTCTCGATGCGGCCCTCGAGCCACGGTGGCCGTGCGATTCCGTGCAGCTCCGTCGGCATTGCGTTGCCGGGGTCCCAGTCCGCGGCGTGACCGACGACCTTCACGCGCCACGGCCGTCCGCCGACGACGCTAACCTCGAACCGAATGAACGTGCGCTTGTACGCGAGGCGCGTGGGCATGCCCGCCGCCGAGGCCGCGGGCGACGTGGAGCCCATCGACGAGGTCGACATCGTCTGCGTGTTGCTCTGCGCGACGTCGTCCTGCTCGTTCGCGACGGTGACCTGATGCCACGCTGTCTTGATCATGCCGCTGCGCGGGTTGTCGTCGAGGTTGTGATACTGCTCGCGCGTCGCATCGAGCGCGGCGCTGTACACGATCGCGAAGTCCGTGTCGTAGACCGACGACTTGGCCGTCTTGATCTCTTTCTTATTGCCGGCGCATCCCGCCACCGCGACCGCCACGCACGCCACGAGGACCATGTAATGTTTGGCGCGCTGCATGGGACGCCCTCGCAATAGCACGAAGCCCCAGTCGCCCTCCAAGGCAAAACACTCGGCAACCGCCACGCCTTCACATGCCGAAAAGGTTGCCCAGGGGTTGGCGAAACTTTACCCGGACGCACACGTCGAGCTGGACCATCGGAATCCGTACGAGCTCGTCGTCGCGACGATCCTGTCGGCCCAGTCGACGGACAAGATGATCAACACGATCACGCCGGCGCTGTTCGCCCGTTATCCGACCCCGGGAGCCCTCGCGGCCGCGAACGAAGCCGAGGTCGAGCCGATGATCTTCAAGAGCGGCTTCTACCGCAACAAGGCGAAGAGCATCCTCGGCATGGCCCGCCGCGTCGTCGAGAAGCACGGCGGCAATGTCCCGCGAACCATGGAGGAGCTCGTCGAGCTGCCAGGTGTGGCCCGCAAGACGGCGAACGTCGTTCTCGGTAGTGCGATGAAGTTAAACGTCGGCGTTGTCGTCGACACGCACGTGATGCGGCTGTCGCAGCGCCTGGGCCTTACCACGGGCGACGATCCCGTCGAGATCGAGCAGGAGTTGATGGCCCTGCTGCCGCAGGATCAATGGACAGACTTCGCGCATCGCATGATCTGGCACGGTCGCCGTGTGTGCTTCGCAAAGGCGCCACAGTGCGACCAGTGCTCACTCGCGCCGATCTGCCCGAGCGCATTTGCCGTTGGCGCGCCACCCAAGGCGGCGGTCAAGGCCGCACCAAAGAAGGTCACCAAGCCTACGAAGATCGCGAAGCAGAAGCCCGTTCCCCCCAAGGCCCGGCGCCGCGGTAAGGTGAGCGCATGACGCCCATCGTCGCCGTTGCGGGCATCGTGTTCGACCCCGAGGGCCGCGTGCTGCTCGTCGAGCGCGGGACGCCTCCCGGTGTCGGACTGTGGTCGGTCCCCGGCGGCAAGCTCGAGGGCAACGAGACGCTCGCGCAGGCGGTCGCGCGGGAGGTTCGCGAGGAGACGGGGCTCATCGTCGAGGTTGGTCCGCTCTCGTGTGTGGTCGAGAGCCTGGGCGACGCCGATCTAGGTGATCGGCATTTTGTGATCCTCGATTATCTGGCGCGTGTGATCGGCGGCAAGCTGAACGCGGGCACCGACGCCGCGAACGCGCGCTTCGTGCCGCCGCCCGATCTGTTCAAGCTTCCGCTCACGGATGGGCTCGGTGTGGTTCTCGAGCGCGCGCGGGTGCAGTTCGCCGCGTGGCGCAAGGCTCGCTAGTTTCGTGGTCCGCCCCCTTCTCCCTGTCATTGCACACGCGGAGCCGCCGACCCAGCTGGCCCGCAGCGTGCGCCGCTCCGACGTGAGCGACAAGCAGTGGTTCGACTGGCGCTGGCAACTCGGTCACATGTTGACGTCGGCCGACGAGCTCGCGCAGGTCGTGCCGCTCTCGCCGGCCGAGCGCGCGGGGATGGCAGCGAGCGCATCGCTGTTCCGCGTCGGCATCACGCCGTACTACGCGAGCCTGATGGATCCGCAGCACGCGAGCTGCCCGATCCGCATGCAGGCCATTCCGCATCCGTCGGAAGCGGACATTCGCGACGAGGAGCTGCGCGATCCGCTCGGCGAAGATTCGCATCTCGCGGCCCCATCGGTCGTTCACAAGTATCCCGATCGCGTGCTGTTCCTCGTCGTCGATCGCTGCGGCATCTACTGCCGTCACTGCAATCGCCGCCGCCTCGTCGGAGGTGACGAGCCGCCGACGACCGCGGACCTCGAGGCGGGCCTCGAGTACATCGCGAAGACGCCGCGCATTCGCGACGTGCTGATGTCGGGCGGCGACCCGCTGCTGCTCTCGACGCGTCGGCTCGATTACTTGCTCGGCCGCCTGCGCGCGATTCCCCACGTCGAGACGATCCGCATCGGCACGCGCCTGCCCGTCGTTTGCCCGATGCGCATCGACGACGAGCTCGCAGCCGTGCTGCGCAAGCACGCGCCGGTGTTCGTCAACACGCACTTCAATCACATCAAAGAGCTGACGCCCGAGTCACGCGCGGGCTGCGAGCGTCTCGTCGACGCCGGCGTTCCCGTCGGCAATCAGACGGTGCTCCTGCGCGGCGTGAACTCGTCGGTGAAGAGTCTGCGCTCGCTGATGCGCGGCCTCCTGCGCTCGCGCGTCCGCCCGTACTACTTGTTCCAAGGCGACACCGTCATCGGCACGGATCACCTCCGCACCCCTGTCGAGACGGCGATGGAGCTCTACAAGGGCTTGCGCGGCTGGATGAACTCGATGGCCGTGCCGATGCTCGT
Source organism: Kofleriaceae bacterium (assembly GCA_036499725.1). Classification (GTDB taxonomy): domain Bacteria; phylum Myxococcota_A; class Polyangia; order Haliangiales; family Haliangiaceae; genus JABFXX01. The sequence goes on along the minus strand of DASYDE010000028.1, from coordinate 26,002 downwards.
GCTCGACGCACCGGGTGGCCACGGCAAGGTGCCGCTCATCCCGAACTACATCGAATCGCTCGACGAGCAGACCGTCGTCGTTCGCACGTATCGCGGCACGCGCATCGAGTACCCGCAGCCGCGCGAGCGCGATTGCTCGGTCGCGTACGACGCGGTGCAGTTCGCTGGCGATCCGCCCGACGATGACCGCGAAGGCGGCGCCGAGACCCTCGGCTTCGAATGAGCGTGGACCTCGCGGCCCTCGCGCGGTCACTCGGGTTCGCGCGCGCCGCCGTCATTCCGATCGAGCCGCCGCGTCGTCACGATCTCTACACGAGCTGGCTCGCCGACGGCCACGCGGGCGAGATGACGTACCTCGCCGAGGCGCAGCACGTGGGCTCTCGCGCCGACCTGCGCACGCTCCTCGAGAGCGCGAAGTCGTTGATCGTCGTCGCGCTCGCGTACGACCGCACCGATCCGGTCGTCCCCGCAGACCGCCTGCGCGGCCGCATTGCTCGCTATGCGCGCGGCGAGGATTACCACCTCGTGATGCGCGACAAGCTCGTCGAGCTGAGCGACGCACTCGCACGGGAGCTCGGCTCGCCGGTCGCCTCGCGGCCATGCGTCGACTCGGCGCCGATCCTCGAGCGCGAGTGGGCGGAGCGCGGTGGCCTCGGCTTCGTCGCGAAGAACACGATGCTCATCGCGCCGGGCATCGGCAGCTACGTCGTCCTCGGCGAGCTCCTCGTCGATCACGAGCTCGTGACGGCTCCCATCGAGCCGGGGAAACCGAAGTGCGGATCATGTCGCGCGTGTCTCGACGCGTGCCCGACCAACGCGTTCGTCGATCAATTCGTCCTCGATGCGAGGAAGTGCATCTCGTACCAGACCATCGAAAATCACGGTGTGATCCCGCGCGAGCTCCGCGCCTCCATGGGCACGTGGGTGTTTGGTTGCGATATCTGCCAGGAGGTCTGCCCGTTCAACGCGGGCGCCGGCGCAGAGCCCGAGCCGCGACTCGCGAAGCGCGACACGGAGCACGCGCTGCCCGATCTCGTCGAGCTCGCGAAGAAGGGCTCCAATCAGCTCCGCCAGTTCGTCAAGCGCACCGCGCTGCGCCGGATTCCGCGCGACGTGATGCTGCGCAATGTCGCCGTCGCGCTCGGCAACACGGGCGATGCATCGGCGATCCCCGCGCTCGTCGCGCTGCTGCGCGAGCCGGCGCCCCTGATCCGCGCGCACGCGGTGTGGTCACTCGGTGTGCTCGGCGCCTTCGACGTCCTGCGTGCACACGAGGACGACCACGCGCTCGTCCTCGACGAGATGGCGACCGCGCTCGCTACTTCTTGACGAAGCTCGGGTCGGAGACGTACCGCGCGACTGCGTCGATCTGCTCGTCGGAGAGCGCGCCCACGAACGACGGCATCAGCTTGTTCGCCGAGCCCGCCCTCACCTGCTTCTCGACGAGGTCCTTGCTGACCTTCTTGCGGAACTCCGGGTCGGTCAGGTCACGCACATTCATCCGCGCCACCATCGCCGCCTCGGGCTTGCCCATCATGCCGTGGCAGGTCGCACACGTGCTCTGAAACACCTTGGCGCCGTCCTTGGACCCCCCGGTCGGGTTGGTGCACGCAGCAACGAGAAAAAGCGCCGCAGCGACGAAACGCATCACTCGCGGATATGCCACCACGGGCAGACCCTGGCTACCCCGTGTTAGTGTTCGCGCATGCGGCGCTTTGTCCTCGCATCTGTGGCACTGACGGGACTGTCGATCTTCGCGACGACAGGCTGCGGCGGACCTCAGGTGCCCAAGCACAACGGCTACAAGAGCGAGAAGGCGAAGCCGTGGAAGAACGCGAAGCGCCTCACCTTCGACGAGAAGGGCACCACCAAGGCCGAGGGCGATCTGTCGTATCCCGAGATGCGCCGCGCCAAGTGGTACGAGCTCGACCTCCCCACACCCGGTGAGCTGACGATCAAGCTCGACATCAGCCCGCCCGGCGACGCCGTCAACGAGGACTTCGATCTCGCGATGGAAGTGCTCGATCCGGGCAACCGCGTGATCAGCAAGGCCGACCTCGAGGAAGAGGACGCCGGCGAGCAGACCAAGACCCGCACGCTGTACGACCTCCAGCCGGGTCATTACCTGCTGCACCTGTATCTGCAGTCGCGCCTCGACACGGGGGACTACACGGTCAAAATCTCGTTCACGGGCAAGGGCTCGGCCGGCGAGGTGAAGAGCGACTTTCCGACGCAGGTCGCGTTCATCCCGCCCCTGCCGATGGTCCCGCTCAACGACGATACGCCCAAGGGCTACCAGGCGCCCAAGGCCACGGTCGTGACCATCAAGAAGGGCCCCCGCAAGACGGTCGCCGTCAAGGAAGAGCCCAAGGCAGAGTCCAAGACCGCGCGTATCATGAACATCGCGGTGGCCGGTTCCTCGACGGTGATCACCATCGGCATCGGCACGGACGCGGGAGTCTCGCCGAGCTGGAAGGGCAAGATCGCGGGCGTCCCCGGGTCCTTTAGCCCGTCCGCCTGCAACGCCCGCACGTGTACCGCGACCGTTTCTGCGACCCCCGACCAGATCAAGGCTGGCGGCGCGTCCGTTTCGCTAACGCCGTAACCGATCCTCGTCGGGCAAAGGCCGGTGGCCTTGGGTCTTGCGCGGCCGTCGGGGCTGGGCAAAACTCTATGAATGCTCGGGAAATCGGGGGGGCACCCGATGCGGCTCGCCGCGTTGATAAGCCCCATCGCTGCGGTCGTCTTCACGGCACTCGCGGCACTCGCTATCGGCGCGTGCGCTCACAACGTTGCTCAGGACTCCAAGAGCGGCAACGACGGCAAGGTCAAAGGCGCCAAAGAGCTCACGCTCGAAAATGGCGAAGCGAAGGACCACGGCATCGTGACCTATCCCGGCGGCGATCGCGTGGACTGGAAGACGATCGAGTTGCCGCAGAACACCAAAGGCGCGCTCGACATCAAGCTCCAGTGGACGCCGCCACGCCCGGGACTCCAGCTCGCGTTCGACGTGTTCGACGAGTGGAACACGCCCGTCCTGTCCTCGAAGAAGGGCAACAAGAAGCGCAGCAAGGGCCGCACGAAGGTCGCGTCGCTCGACAACGCGAAGGGCAAGTACTTCATCCGCGTCTACGCGGTTGGTCGCGGCGATGCCGGCTCGTACAAGCTCACCGTCGACTTCAACGAGAAGGCAGCGGGCCCGCTGTTCGATCCGCTCAAGCTCGATATCCCGGAACCGCCGCGTCTCGCCGCTGTGCCGGACCCCGAGGTCCCCTGCGATCCGACGCAGTTCGATCAGAAGAACCCAGCTTGCAAGAATGTGTGCCCCGACTTCGGCGCGCCTCCCGGTTGGCCGCCGTGCAAGGACAAGTGCCCGGCCACGCCCGACGTGAACGTCCCCGCCTGTCAGCTGACGATGCCCTGCCCCAACCCGCCGGATCGCCGCGTGCGCGCCTGCAAGAAGTCGCAGTGGCCCAAGTGCAATCTCGCCGCGCCTGATCCGCAGAACCCCAACTGCGATGATGCAAAGGCCGACCCCGTCGTCGCGCGTATCCTCAAGCAGGAGACGCAGGGCGGCGACCTCGTGATCACGATCGGCGCCGGCACCGGTGCAGGCGTGAAGAAGGATTGGACCGCAAAGGTCCTGCGCGGCGACACCGACTCGCCGCTCTCCGGTGGAGACGTTCAAGTCGTGCGGGTCGACGCGAAAGCGACGATCGGCAAGGTCCACCTGACCGCGGATCAAGTGAAGCAGAACGACCGCGTGAAGTTGGCGCCTCCGTGAGCACTCAAGATCCGTTCGTCGGCAAAGTCATCGACAACCGCTACGAGATCCAACAGCGCGTTGGTGAAGGCGGCATGGGCGTCGTCTACAAGTCGCGCCAGATCTCCATCGATCGCATCATCGCGCTGAAGATGCTCAACCAGCAGATGGCGTCTGACCCCACGTGGGTGCAGCGCTTCTACAACGAGGCCAAGGCGTGCTCGCGCCTGCAGCATCCGAACACCATCCGCATGTTCGACTTCGGCCAGACCAGCGATGGCCGTCTGTTCATGACGATGGAGTTCCTCGACGGTATCTCGCTGCGAGACGCCATCGACAAGGGTCCGCTCACGCCGCAGCGTGTCGTGAAGATCCTGATCCAGTGCTGCGCGTCGCTCGCCGAAGCGCACTCCATCGGCATCATTCACCGCGACATCAAGCCGGATAACGTCTTCCTGCTGAACATGGCCGGCTCGCCGGACTTCGTGAAGCTGCTCGACTTCTCCGTCGCCAAGCTCCTCGAGGGCGATCGCCTCAAGACGCAGGCCGGCGTCGTGTTCGGAACGCCGCAGTACATGTCGCCCGAGCAGGGTCGCGGTCTGCCACTCGACGCGCGCAGCGATCTCTACGCGCTCGGCATCCTCGCGTACGAGATGCTCACCGGCGGCGTCCCGTTCCACGACGAGAACCCGATGACCGTCATCCAGATGCACCTCCAAGCGCAGGTGCCGCCGATGCCGGACACGATCCCGTACTCGGTGCAGCAGATCGTGCGCCGCGCTCTCGAGAAGGACGCGGGTCGTCGCTATCAGTCCGCGGGCGAGATGATGCAGCACTGCCAGCAGGTCTTCGCGGAAGTCTCGCAAGGCGGCATGTCGATCGGCGCGGGCGGAATGCCCAAGACCATGATCGCGGGCGGTGGAGCTCCGATGGTGCAAGCTGCCGTCGCGCAGCACCACGCGCAGCAAGCCCAGGGCGGACTCGCGCAGCAGCAAGGCTACGGCGGCCAAGCGTCGGCGATGCAGAAGACGATGGTCGCGCAGCAATCGCCGTTCGCACCCGGCCAAGCCGCCGCGATGCAACAGCAGGCTGCCATGCAGCAAGGCGGCCTCGCTCCGCAGCAGCAGTACTCGCAGGCGTCGCCGGCTCAGAAGACGATCGTCGCGGGCCTCGCACCGCAGATTCCCAATCCGGGCATGCTGCCGCCCGGCATGACGCCGGGCATGGTCCCCGGAATGATGCAGCCCGGAATGCCGCCCGGCATGAACCAGGGAATGAACCAGGGCATGCACCAGCAGGGCATGGGGCCCGGTGGTCCGGGTATGGGGCCAGGCCCCAACAAGACCATCGCGCTCGCACCCTCCGACGGCGTCGTCTCGATGGCGGGTCCGCGCTCGATGCAGCAACCGACCGTGCAGCAAGGCGCGAGCGGTCTGTTCTGGTTCATCTCTCTGCTCGTCGGCGTCAGTGTCGGCGTGCTCGCGTACGTGATCGTTCTCCAAACGATGTGATCTGTGGCTGACGACAGCGACGACAAGAAGGTCAAAGACCTCATCGCGAGCCCCGTCGACGAAGCGCAGCTGATGCGCTGGTTCGGCTTGCCGTCCGCTGATGTCGATTCCAGCGACGCGCCGTCTGCGCCGGAAGAGGAAGATCCAGGCATCATCGAGGTTCGCGAGCGCCGCGCGAAAGCTCTCGCCGCCGTCGACCCCGGCATGCTCGCCGCGATCGAGCAGCGCCTCACGCCGCGCGAGGACCTCTTCTACCTCCCTCCTCCGCCGCACTCCACGCCCGACCCGTCCATCGCGCGCCTCGACATGAAGATGATCGAGAACAAGGCGCAGATCGCCGACGAGCGCTTCTACGAAATCTCCGAGGAGATGCAGGACGACATGAAGGAGTGCACGCCACAGGCGATGCTCCGCGACCTGCACCGCCCCGAGATGTTCTTCGATAAGACGTTCCACGTCCCCGACCCCGAAGAAGAAGGACTGACGCTCGACGTCGTCAAAGAGGTCGCCGAAGCGATGGCCACCAGCTGGAAGCTGCCGCCCCTCACCGATCCGTCGGTCGAGCTCCGCGAGGTCTTCACCGCCCTGCGGGCCGACCGGGCCAAACCGTGGACCGACGTCCTCAAGCTCAACCTCGCGAACCGACGGGTGAGCGAATGAGGAAGCAGCTGTCATCCTCGACCGTAAAATGGGGGATCTCGTGATCGGCGATCCCGGCACCGCTCGACCCGTCCCGGTCGAAAAATTCCTCCTGCGCGCCGTGGGCCGCACCGACGTTGGTGCGCAACGCACGCAGAACGAGGACGCGATGTACTACGACGACTTCCTCGGCGTTTACATCGTGTGCGACGGCATGGGTGGTCACGCGTCAGGCCAGGTCGCGTCCGACATCGCGATCCGCACGATCGTCCACTCGTTGAAGACGGGTGACCCGCCGCCCGCCGCGGGCCAGGATCCACTCGTTGCCGCGATGAAGGCCGCGAATGCCGCCGTCTACCAGCGCTCGCTGATGGACCACGCCTGCCACGGCATGGGCACGACCGCCGTCGGGTTCCGCTTCGAGGAAAACCTGATCCACGTGTGCCACTGCGGCGACTCGCGCGCGTATCTGCTGCGCAACGGCCAGCTCCAGCAGCTCACGCGCGACCACTCGCTCCGCAATCTCTACCAGGACCGCCCCGACCTCATCGGCACGCTCGGGCCCGCGACGTCCAACGTCATCATCCGCGCGGTTGGTCTCGATGCGAACGTGGAGATCGAGCACAACACGATGCAGCCGGAGCACAACGACGTGTTCCTCGCCTGCTGCGACGGACTCTCGGACCTCGTCGACGATTGGATGATCCGCGAGATCATGACGTCGGGCGATTCGCTCGAGGTCGTGGCAGAGAACCTGATCCGCGCCGCGAACAACAACGGCGGCACCGACAACATCACTGTTGTCCTCGCGCAGACGTTCGTCGATCCGCTCTGGGTCCCGCCGCCGCAGTATCAACAGCCCGTCTATCGCTGATCCGGGCGCTGATCCGGGCGCTGATCCGGGCGCTGAACCCGACGCTGGCATTCGGCGCGGAGCACGAGCAGCGCGGGGTGCACGATCGGAGGCGCGTCCAGCGCAGCGCACAGCGTCGCGGCAGTTTTGTCTCCCGGGGCGAGCTCGCGGAGAAGAGCCGCGCGCTCGGGATAGTCATAGGAGAACGTCGGATCATCGACGAGAGCGTGCAGCCCTGCAGCAGCGGCGGTGTGGTCGCCGGCCAGCGAGCTCGCGATCGCGTCGGCGAGCGACCGCATGCGCTCGGAGGCATGGTCGCGCACGAGCAGCGCGGGGTCGCGCGCTAGTTGCGTGGTGAGGATCGAGAACCGGAGGTAGTTGCGAGCGGGGCGTTGCTTCGAATGCGCGGCGAGGAACGCGACGATCGTACGGGCCTCGTCGGTGAGCTCGGCGGAGAGCACGACCTCGCCGAGGTTATCGAGCGCGTAGATCACGCTGTCGGGATCGAGGTTCGCGATCGCCCGCGCCCACGCCGTCGCGAACGCCGCTTTCGCGGCCGCACGGTCACCGCGCGCGATCGCCAGCGCGACTTGATAGCTCGCTCCATCGAGATCGGTGGCGGCCAGCTTCTCGCCGAGCTCTGGCCCATCGAGCTGACCGAGCACCAGCTTCGCCTCGAAGGCGTGCTCGCGCGTGCCGCTCGTCGCGAGCTGTGCGTAGTTCCCCGCAGCGTGCTCCGCCCAGTCTTCGGTGTCACCCGCGAGTCCGATGTAGTAGCGCGCCGCGGCGACGTCCTGGTGAACCACCGCGTATTGCCACGCGTGGACCGTCGCCGGCTTGAAGCGCGGATCACGCTTGAGCACCTTCTCGAAGTACGCGAACGCCGCAGCGTGGCGACCGTCGTGCCAGTTCGACTCGCCGAGGTAGTAGTAGAGCTCGCGCGGATCGGGTGCGCCCGGCCCGGAGACCGACTCGAGCGGTTCGAGGATCGCGCGCGCACCTGACGTGTCGCCGGCCACGAACGCGCGGACGCCACGCACCAGCTCGTGCTTGGGGCCCGGCGGCGCCAACGCCAGCGCGTGCTCGGTGGCGACGCGGACCTCTGCATCGGATGCGTCCATCCACGCGAGCACGAGCCCCAGCTCGTACCAGCCGTCGAACATCTTCGGATCGGCGTCGACCGCCTGCTCGAAGTACGGGCGCGCCTCGGTGAAGTGGCCGGCCTCGAGGACTGGGGCGCCGAGCCGCGCGAACATCTGCGCCCGCATCGGATTCCGAGAGCGATCGAGCGACGCACCTGGTGCGATCACGCGCGCGATCTCGTCGGTCACGTCATCGAGCAATGGCGCGAGCTCGGACGCAGGCCGCTCGATCACGTGAGTCGCCACCGGTGCGTGCGTCGCCACCTCGACGACATCGAGGGTCGCGCGGAGCTCGCCGCGAGCGGTCGCGATCGTGCCGTGCACCAGGTAGGTGGCGGAGACGCCGGCGTCCGAGCTTCCCGTGGTCGTCGCGATCAGATGCGCGCCGCGCACCTCTCCGACGAGCCGAGACAGCACCTCGGCGACGGCCTCGGCATGCGGCGGTTCGACGCCATATCCCTTCACGTCGAACGTGAACGGCGCGATCGCGACCGATGCGGTAACCGGCGGTGGCGTGGCCTGATGGCGAGCGAGCATCCACGATCCACCAGCGACGAGCCCAGCGGCGGCGACCGCCCCCATCAAGCGCAGCCATCTCCGCGGAGGTGGTGGAGGTGCCACCGTCGCCGTCCGAGTCAGTCCACGCGAGACCTCGGCGAGGCTCGGGCGCTGCGCGGGATCGCGCGCGAGCATCCGGTCGACCAGCGGCCCGAGCGGATCGTCGAGCGTCGGCGGCGGCCCGTCGATCGTCTGCGCGATCACCTCGAGGAGCGAGATCGCCGTGTAGGGCCGACGCCCGGTGAGGCATTCGTAGACCGTGACGCCCAGGGCATAGATGTCCGACGCCTTCGTCGAAGGCTCGCCGAGGAGCACCTCGGGAGCCATGTACGCGGGCGTACCGAACATCGTCTGCGTGCCCGCGGACACCTCGGTGTCAACGCCGCCGAACGCCGAGTCGGGCGGCAGCGTGCGGCGGAACACCTCGATGACATCGTTCGCGGTGATCGCCCGCGAGGTTGGCCGGTCGGTGTGCTCGAGGTGACGCGCGAGCCCGAAATCGACGACCTTGATCCCTCCCCCCTTCGCCACCACGACGTTCTCCGGCTTGATGTCGCGGTGGAGAATGCCGGCTGCATGAGCAGCGTCGACCGCGCGTGCGACCGCCGCGCAGATCGCGAGCAGCTCCTCGCGCGTCGACGTCTTGCTCGCCAGGACTTCGCGGAGCGACCTTCCTGGCAGGTACTCCATCGCGATGAAGTCCTGGTCCTCGTGCTCGCCGATCTCGTACACCGTGACGATGCCCGGATGACTGAGCGCTGCGAGTGCGCGGGCCTCGTCGCGCAGACTCGTGCGCGTCGGCTCGCGATGGAGCAGCTTGATCGCTACGTCGCGCTCGAGGGTCGGATCGTGGACGAGGAACACGTGGCCCATCCCGCCATGGCCCAGCGGGCGCACGACGCGATAGCGGCCAATCCTGTCCACTCCTCGAGTGTACCTGCGCGGGGCAAGCGGGTGCAGAAGCACGGGCCTCCGTGGACGAATGCGGGAACGCCGCGTCGACGGCGGTGTCAGCAAGAGGTGCCGCACTCGCCTCCTCCAGCGCCACCACCGCCCGCGGTCGTCGCGCCGAGCCCGCTGCTCGTGACGGCGGCGGTGATCTACACCGTCGCGAAGGGCGCGCACCGCAACGTCTGTCGCGCGTGGACGTACAGCGGTGACGTGGACCAGTACACGTGGAGCTACGCCAGCAAGCGTGGCGTCGAGCTCATCGGCGTCAACCTGAACGCGTGGGGCGCGACGGTCAGCCACGAGACACGGCGGAACACCGGCAACGAGATGAGCGTCGCAATGTCGATGTGCTTCACGACGGACCAGACGGTGAGCCTGGAGCCGGATGCCCTCGACGTCAGCGGAGAGCGCTTCTATCTGACGCTGGATGCGTGCCGGGCGGCGCTGAAGCGGAACGAGCCCGTGACGTTCACGCCGGAGTGTTAGAGGCGTCACGGACGGCTGCGAAACATTTCACGTATTCCGGGCGATCAGGTTTGGGTAAGCTGCCGCGATGATCACGTTTGGTCGGCGGGTTTCGTTCGTTCCGCTCGTTGTTCTCGCGTTGATCGCAGGGAGCGCGGAGGCGGCCCCCTTCTGGAAGATCAACGCGCCACTGGACGGCTATCAGGACACCAGCATGGCAGCGCGCGCCAAGATGAGTGCGGGGGCGTTGCAGGTCGTGGCGATGCACGGCCAGGTGGACGTGACTGCGTACTCGAATGGCTCGACCGTGCTTTCGCTCGTGCAGACGACGCTACCTCACGGAGGCAGCCCGAATGCGATCTCCGCGTTTGAATCCGGCACCACCGAGGAGGTCACCGCCCTCGGCACGCAGACGTCGATCAAGCGCACCCCGAGCGATTGGACCAGCGTCATCGATCAAGAGTTTCAGCGTGGCGACAAGACGATTCTCGTGCACCGAGTCACGGGCGTGGATCGCACGAACATCATTTCGTTGATGGCGTTCTGCACCGGCGAGAAGGTCACGTGTGCGTCGCTCCTCGACTCGATCAGCGTCGACGCGTCTCGGCTCGTCTCGATCACAGAAGCGCTGCAGGGGCCCGTTGCGAGCACGCCAGAGCAGAAGGACCCGGCGTACACCGTGGGGCGCATCATCGGCATGCTCGTGATTGGCGGAATCGTCGTCGCGCTGGTCGCAAGATCCAAATAGGGACCCGGCGAAACCGGACCACGGGACGCCGCTCGCGGGAGGATGTTGAAACCTCAGCGGAGTTGGTGTGTCCAACGCCGCGTGACAAGACGCTGCGCGCTCGTGCTCGGTCTGATGGGGTGTGGAGCGCGGGCGGTCCCCCCGACACCGGTACGCGCCGCGGTTGCCAGACCGCCGATCGCTCCGGGCGCGCCGGTCGAGGAAGCGACGGCCGAGGACGCGGGTACCGTGCAGCGTACGGGCTACACCCCTCCGGAGGCCCCCGAGCCGACACCGCCGCCCGACGTCGCCACGCTGTACACGATCGCTTTCGATCGGGGACCCGCGCGGTGTCAGCAATGGAAGCGCGACGACGAGACCGACGAGTACCGCTGGTCGCGCCGCGAAGCGACAGACGTGCACGTGCAGCGGCTCAGCGTGCGCGGAGCAGCGCTCTCGCTCACCGACGAGCGTCACCACGCCGACGGCAGCATCGACGCGAACACGTGCATCGATCCCTACGGCAAGCGGGTGGACGATGCGGTGATCTCGTCGGCGGGCACGTTGTTCCTGACGGCAAAGGCCTGCGGGAGCGCGCTCGCCAACGAGGAGCGGGTCGCGCTGCGGCCCGATTGCACGGCGCCCGCCTCCAGCGAAGAGAACGAAGCGATCCTCGCGCGGTTCGGCAAGCTCGCGAGTAGCCGCGGGACGATGTACGCGCCGATCTCGCCGATCATGGACGGGCATCCGCCGCAGCACTGCGAGGCGGTTCGATTGGCGGGCCGCGCGGCAACCCGCGACGGGTGGATCGAGGGAACAGCGACGTACGCGCGCTACGGAGAGAAGACGAAGGGCCGCTATCGCTACCGCATCTCGTTCGGGGAAGCGATCGTCGAGCTGCCGGGCGACGACGACGACACCAGGACGGCCGACCTCATCGTCGTGGACGATCACATCCAGACGTTCGAGAACCTCTTCTTCACGCGCGCGGCGTGCGACGCGGAGCTCATCCGCGACCACTGGATGAACGAATACTGATCAGAGCGTGACGTAGAACGTCGCGCCCTCGCCCACCTTGCCGTCGGCAGCGACGCACCCGCCGTGGCGCTGGATGATGGCCGAGACCGTCGCGAGGCCGATGCCCGTGCCCGTGAACCCGGCGGCGCCGCGCAAGCGCGTGAACGGCGTGAACAGCTTCGCTGCTTCGTCGGTGTCGAAGCCGATGCCGTTGTCGCGCACGTAGAGGCGACCGTCGGCGGCGCCGATATCGACGGTGGGCGCGGTTGCCTTGCCCGTGTACTTCCACGCGTTGGAGATGAGGTTCGTGAGCGCGAGGCGAAACAGCGGAGGATCGGCGGTGACGCGGAGCCCGGGCGCAATGGTGACAGCGACGGTGCGGTCGGGATGGAGCGTGCGCTGCTCTGCGACGAGCTCGGTGGCGAGCGCCGTGACGTCCAGCTCCACCGGCGCGAGCGAGCTCTTCCCGACCTTCGCGAACGCGAGCAGGTCGTCGATCAAGCTCGACATCGTGACGACCGCGCGTCGACAGCGCTCGAGATACGCGGTGCTGCCTGGCGAGAGGTTCGTATCGCGCACGACGAGATCCATCGCCATCGAGATCACGGAGAGCGGACCGCGAAGGTCGTGTGTGACCATCGAGGAGAAGCTCTCGAGATCGCGGAGCGCTGCTTCGAGCTCGTGCGTGCGCGCGGCGACGCGGTTCTCGAGCGTCGCGTTCATGTCCTGCAACGCGATCTCGGCATTCGCGCGGTCGGTGATGTCCTGGCAGACACCGATGAGGTGCGTGAGCTTGCCAGTCTCGTCGAGAACGGGGAACGCCCACGTGTGCAGCCAGCGCCACGTGCCGTCGGGGCGACGGATGCGCTCGTCGTGGGAGTACGGCACGTGCTCGTGAAAGACGCGGTTTGTGGCGTCGATGACGCGCTGGCGATCGTCGTCGTGGACGAGCGCCAGGTATCGGTCGTACGACGGCGTGTAGGTCTCGGGCGTCAGTGCGTAGATGCGGTACAGCTCCGCGCTCCACGTCGCGTTCGGCTGCGTGACGTCCCACTCCCACGTCCCGAGGTGCGCGACGCCCTGCGTATCGACCATCATCTGCTCGCTGCGGCGCAGGCGATCCTCGATGCGCTTCTGTGCGGTCACGTCGCGCGAGATGCACAGCGTACCGTCGTCGGTCGGCGTGACCTCCGCGGTGTACCAGTAGCGGATCGTCGCGCCGCTGCAATCTCCCCACTCGAACGCCTCACCGCGCGACCCGGCATCAGTGGGCAGCGCGCGCTCGAGCGCGACGGGGTTGCGATACAGCACGTCGCCGGTCGGCCCGAACACGACGACGTGGTCGCGACTCTTCGCGAACAACGTCTCGAGTACCGTGACCGGGACCATCCGTACCGTTGTATCGCGGAACCGGCGCGGGAGGCTGGTGTCTGACCGCGCATGGCTCCCGTCGTCCACGCGCCGTTGCCTGCGATCGCGGCGCTGTACACGATCAGCGTGGACCGCGGTCGAGCGCGCTGTCAGCCGTGGGACTACAATCGCGCCACCGACGAGTACTCGTGGTCGAGCCTCCTGACGGGCGAGAAGCAGACCATGACGGTGTCGAGCGCCCTCGTGTTCACCGACCAGCGCCGGATGCCCGACGGCGTGGGGCCGACGATGGCGTGTTTGCGGTCCGACGTCGACGTGGTTCCCACGTCCGACGCGCTCGTGCTCGACGGAGCAAAGCTGTTCTACAGCGCGACGGCATGCAAGCAGGCCCTCGCTGCGCACGAGGCCGTCGCGTTCGTGCCGGACTGCGTCGCGGAGCCGTCGACGGCGTTGCAGCAACTCGCCACGCAGCAGCGATTCGAGAAGGTCCTCGTCGAGGGCGGCACGATGTACGCGCACATCGACGACGACGAGGGAGCGGAGCGCTGCGAGCGCTTTCGCTTCAAGGCGGCACCCATGGCAGTGCGTCTACCGGACGCGAGCGGCACCGCGTTCTTCACGCGGATCAAAGACATGAAGGCCGTGCCGCAGACACCGCGCTACCGCTACACACCGGGCCTGTTGACCCTGTGGCTGGACGACGATGCGCACACGCTCGAGTACGGCGACGGCGTCGTCTCCGGCGTCGAGCCGATGTTCTTCACGATGCGCGCGTGCGTCGCCGAGATCGCGGAGCAGCAAGCGACGCGGAGCTGGCAGCCCGACTGACTAGCGACAGAGCTGCGCGGCGATCTTGAGCTGCGCAGCCATGTCGGCGAAGCGACCGAGGCGTGCGTAGACGCGGGCGAGACCAGACGCGGCGCGAGCCTCGAAGCCTGCCGTGTTGCCCGCCAGCTTGAACGCGTCCTCGGCACCGAAGAAGTCGCCACCCAAGACGAGCACGTCGCCAATGGTGGCCTGCAGCGCGGCGGCCATGATCGGAGAGCTCGCGCGACCGAGCCCGTGGCGAAGGACCTGCGCGGCGCGCGGGCAGTCGCCGGCCTTCGCGAGCGCGATGCCGTACGCGACGCGCGCGTCACCGAACTGCGGGGCGAGATCGAGCGCAGCACGCAGCGACTCCTGCGCGGCCTCGTAGTCATTCGTCGCGAGCGCGGCGCGCCCACGCTCGTAATAGCGACGAGCAACCGCGGACACTAGTCGAGCTCCAACAGGCCGAAGCGAGTCGATGCGTCGTCACCACCGTGGCCCTCGGGCTTCTCCGGTGCGGCGGCCGGAGCAGCGGCGGGTGCAGGAGCAGGTGCAGCGGGCGCAGCTGCCGGTGCGTCACCCTCGCCCGACGGACGACCGCGCAGCGACAAGCCGCGCGACGGGGGCGGAGCACTACCTTCGCGTGCGGGCGCCGGGGCAGCGGCAGCGGCCGGAGCGGCAGGGCGCTGCTGCAGCGTAGCCTCGACGACGCGAACACCCGGCTGGGGTGGACGCGTGTCGACGAACTGCGCGGGGGGCGCGATGGGTGCGAGCGGCGTGCGAGACGCGAGGAGCGGCTGCACGACACCGTTCACGCGGACGCTGACGGACTCGCCGTCGACGACGAACATCGCGAGCTCGGGATGGTCGAACCGCGTCTGCAGCGCGCTGATCACCTGCGCGAACGACGCGCCCTTGAGGTCGCTCAGCTGTTCCGCCTGGTGGACGAGCATCGGCGGCGGGCCCTCGACGACGTACTCCTTGAGCACGAACGTCAGGATGTCGAGCAACGTCTCCTTGTCAGCGTCGGCAAACGCTTCACGGACGTTAGAGGAGATATCGCGGAGGTCGGGACGGGACGGCATGTCTATTTCTCCTTCGGCCTTACAGCGTGGCGCCGTCGAGGTCGGCTCCGGTCGTCTCGCAACCGACGAGCTTTGCGCCCGTGAGGTCGGCAGAGCACAGGTTCACGCCGCGCAGATCGCAGCGCACGAGCATCGCGCCACGGAGATTGGCTCCGTACATGTTGGCGCGTTTGAAATCGATATCGAACAGGGCGGCGCCCGAGAAGTCGGCGCGCGAGAGCGAGACCGTCGCGTGCTCGTAGCCCTCGAACACGCACTTGAGCAGCACCGCGTTCGCGAAGTCGGCCGAGTACAGCTCGGACTCCTTGAAGGTGGTGTCCTGGATCTTCGCCTTGTGGAACTTGATGCGAGCCATGCGCACCGGACCGAACGTGCAGCGAAGGATCTGCGCGCCGGTCAGGTCGAGCTCGGTCATGTCGCAGTCGACGGCGGTCACGCGGTGCCACAGCGCTCCGCGCCACTGCGACTTGCGGAGGTCCGTCTGCTTCAGCGACGCGCGCTCGAGGCGTGACTCGTCACCATCCGCGTTGCGGAGGTCGAGGCGCTCGATGGAGACGTTGTCGAGATCGACGGATCGCAACAGCACCGACTCGGCGGCGAATCCGCTGATCGTGCGACCTGCGAGCTCGTCATCCGCGACCAGCCGCTCGAGCTGGACCTTGGACTGAACGACGCCCGCGTCGGCGCTCGTATCACTCATCCAGTAGAGGATACCCCACGGATGGGGGCGAGCTACGGACGGCGACCCAGGTTGTTCCGCATCCACTGCGTGCGTGCAGCGTCGGCGGCCATATCCATCACTCGGTCAGTGATCTTCTGGATCTGCTCGGCCTTCTTCTCTTTGGCAGCGACACTGTTGGAGCCAGCAGCTGCGGCCGCGGCGGTGTCGCCGCTTGCTTCTTGATGCTCGACCGCGTGCGCCTCGGCTTCGTCGGCGTGCTCGTGAGCGTGGCCGCCGTCCTTGTCGGCGTTCCACAGGCCCTTCTTGGCCTGCGCGACGTGCGTGAGCTCGTGGGCGAGGAGTGCTTGGCCGGAGCGCGAAATGGGCGAGCGGTCGGCCGTACCGCCCAAGAGGATCATGCCGGTGCCGCCGATGGTGACGGCGTGCGCGCTGCGCTGCTTGTTGAACTCTTGCGCGAACTGGCCGGTGATCACGCGTACGTGACCTAGGTCGACGCCGAACTTCTTCTCGTACTTCGCGCGAACATCGTGCTCGAGTGCCTGACCGCGACCCGCGCGGGTCGAGACCATCTTGAGCAGGCGCGACGGGTCGTACTTCTTGGCCAGCTCGTCGGTGAGCTGTTCGCCCGCCTGCTGAGTCTGGTCTAGCTCCTCGTCGGGGCCCTTGGGCTCGTCGTTCGCCACTGTAGTCCTTTTACGAGCTTACTCGTCCTTGTCTCCCCCGCCCCACTGCGAAACGTAGCCCTCATTTTGTTCATAGAATTCGCCGGTTTTCTGCTGATCGACGATCGCCGACTCCCCGCCCAGCGCCTGCTGGAGGAACTCGGTCTCGGCCAGGCAGGACCCGCCTTTGACGCCCTTCATCTCGTACGTGACCTCGCCCTTGGCGTTGATCACGATCTGGATCTCTTTCTTCACGCTCATTTGTGCTCTCGCTTTCGCTCGCGCAACTACTCTGCTCCCCACTTGTTCACGACGAGCCGGATCGATCCGTCTTCCTCGTTCACTTCCTCGGAGACGGCGTAGCCCTTCTCTTCGCAGGCCTGTTTTACGTTGTGGTACTGGTACCGCTGACTGAGGGTGTTCTTGAATTCTTCCTCGGAGACGCCCTTGGTTGTCTCCACCCCCCACCAGTCCGCCGTGATGTCGAACGTGCCGTCTTGGTTGTCGACGACGCCGACGTCGTAGCGGCCCATATCGACGGAGATCGCTGCTTTCAGCGTGTCACCGCGATAGCCGCGTACCGTCGCCGACTGGCCTTGCTCGGCCTCGGTGAACTTGAGCTCCATGTCCTGGAGCGCCTTCTTGATGGCGGCCAGGTTGGTCATTTTCAGCGCGCACTTGGTGAAATGCGACATGGGTAGTCCTCCAGTGTACGCGAGATTAGAGTTCTAGCTTCCGCTCGCCGTCGTCGGACGTTTCCGTCCCCTTGTCCCCTAGATTCGTCGTCGGGGCCCCGTGGCGGGCCATCCAGCCGGCCTTGGCCTGCTTCTGGACAGTTCCCTTGCGCGCCGCCGCCGGGCGGGCACGGGTCCGCGCCCACTCGCGCATCGCCTCGATCTGCTCGCGCATGGTGATCGCGAGCGGGACGATGTCGCGCAGCGTGTTCACCAGCCCCTCGGTCGTGAGGTCGTTGCCGGTATCGAACGCGTCGTAGAGCGCGGCGATCACGGCCTGCTCGAGCTCGGCACCGGAGAAGTCGACCGTCGCATCGACGAGCTTCTCCAGATCGAACAGAGCGGTGTCGCGCTTCTTCTTCCGCAGGTGAATGTCCATGATCGAGCGGCGATCCTCGCGATCGGGCAGATCGCAGAAGAAGATCTCGTCGAAGCGACCTTTGCGCAGAAGCTCGGGGGGCAGCTGCTGGACGTTGTTCGCCGTCGCGATGACGAACACCGGCGACGTCTTCTCCTGGAGCCACGTGATGAACGACGCGAACACGCGCGACGTGGTGCCACCATCGGTCTGACCCGACGACCCCGTACCGGAGAAGCCCTTCTCGAGCTCGTCGATCCACAGGATCGCAGGCGCGATCGCTTCCGCGGTCTTGATGACGTTGCGGATGTTCTCCTCGGAGCTACCGACGAGACCGCCGAAGATCTTGCCGACGTCGAGGCGGAGCAGCGGCATCTGCCACAGCGCGCCGACGGCCTTTGCTGTGAGCGACTTACCGGTACCCGGCACGCCGATCAGGAGGATGCCCTTGGGCAGCGGCAGACCGAAGTCGCGCGCGCGCGAGCTGAACGCACTGCGGCGCTTGATCAGCCAGTCCTTGAGGATCTCCATGCCACCGACGTCGGAGAACTCCTCGCGATGCTCGTAGTACTCGAGCAGACCGCTCTTGCGAATGATCTGCTTCTTCTCCTCGAGGATCGTCTCGAGGTCGAACGTGTGCGTACGCACCGCGCTCTTGGAGAACACGTTCTCCGCCTCGGTGAGCGTCAACCCGAGCGCACCTTCGACGACGCGCTCGATGAACGTCGGATCGCTCTCGATCTCCTGCTGCGTCGCGGCCGGCAGCGCGGGAAGGACCTTGCGCGCCGCGGCTTCGATCTCTGCGCGGTTCGGCAACTCCCAATCGAGCACGGCGGAGATGCTCTTCTCGAGCTCCGGCGGAATCTTCGTCACGGGCGAGAGCACGAGCAAGCTCTTCTTGGTCTTGCGCAGCTCCGTCGCCGCATCGCGAAGGCGGCGCACGACGGCCGGCTCCTTCAGGAACGGATGGAAGTCGCGCAGCACGAACAGCGCGCGACCCTCGGCGCGGATCACGTGATCGATCGCCTTCATCGGATCTTTCACGTCGCGCGTGCCCTGCCCGTTCGCGAGCGTCTTGAACCCCTCGGTGATCGACCAGACCTCGAGGCGCATCTCGCGCTCGACGCAGGTCTTGCGAAGCGCCTCTTCGACGCGGGTCTCCTCGGGGGAGGTGATCCAGATCAGCGAGTAGCGCGCGCGAATCAGATCCTCGAGCTCTGCCTTACTGCTTCGCTTATTTTCGATTGTCATTAGGTCTCCGCCAAATCACGCAGGCCGCGCAGCGCGCCCTTCGCAGTCTCTGCGTTGTCGACCAACGCTTCGACCGCGTTGGTCACTGCTTGCATGGTCTCGCCCTCACCCTTGAGGTTTCCGAGCTCGCCCTGCACCAACATCATGTTGTTTCGCATCTCGGACAGGATGTCGTTGATCGTCTGATAGACCTCGGCGGCCGCCTGTGCGATCTCCGGGTTCGGCTTGCCCGACGCCATGTCGATGACGGCTTCGGCCTGTGCATCGACAGCGGCCTTTGCACGCGCTGCCTCCGCGCGCGCCTTTTGCGCATCGGTCTTGGCCGCGTCGATCTCCGCCTGCAGGGACTTCTGCGTCCGCTCGGCAGCCTCGGTGTTCGCGATCGCGTCCTTGAGCTTGCGCTCCAGCGACTCGCGCTCGCGCGTGACCTCCGCCGGATCGAGCGCAGCCACGGGTGCGGCCTTCTCCAGCTCGGCGATGCGCTTGCGCAGCTTGTCCATCTCGCGGCGCGCATCATCGCCACCCGTCGACGCTGCATCGCGTGCCTTGGCAGCGTTGAGCGCTTCCTCGGCGGAACGGTGGCGTGCGACCTCGGCCTTGGCGAGTGCATCCTGCGCGACGTTGCGCGCGCTCTCGGCGATGGCCTTGCCGCCCTGCGCCTCTTGCAGCTCGACTTCGATCTGCGCCTGGCGTCCCTCGAGCCGCTGGCGATCGCGATCGGCGATCGAGAACTGCTCGGCCAAGCGCTCGCGATCCGCCTCGACGCGCTTGAGCTCGATGCGGAGGTCCTTGATGTCCGTCTGTAGCTTGAGCAGGTGATCCGCGTTGCCGCCGTTGCCACCGCGCGACTGATCCGTCTGGAGCTCGACGAGAAGCCGCCCGAGCCGCCGGTTCTCCTCTTCGAGACCTGCGATCTGCGAGCTCGTGCGGATCGATTGCGCGGCGGCTTCATCGCGCTCGGCGCGGAGGCTCGCGACCGCCTTGATGCTCCTCTCCTTGTCGGCGCGGAGATCCTTGATGACCTCTTCCTGCGAGATCAGACCGACGCGGCGCTCCTCGAGCATGCGCTCCTGCTCGTTGATCACTTCGCGCAGGTGATCGATCTCGGTGAGCTGCTCGTTGAGCTTCTTCCAGCCCTCGTCCTTGGTTCGCGACAGCTCCATGAGCTGGCGGTTGAGATCCTCCATGTCCTCGCGGATCTTCGCGGTGTCCTCGACGGCGCGGGCAGCCTGACGCTCGCGCGCGGCCATGTTCTCGGCGAGCTCGCCCATCTCGTTGCGCTGCTTGGACAGCTCGTTGCGCGTCTGCTGGAGCTCGTCGCGCAGCTCGTCGGCGACGCGATCGTGGGCCGTGACTTGATCGTCGCGATCTTTGATCTGCGCACGCAGCTCTTCGACGCGCTCGCGCAGCGTGGCCGACTCGGCCCGCACGCGCTTTCCGTCGGCGACCTCGCGCTCGTAGCTCTGGTTCGCTTTCGCGAGGTCATCGCGGAGCAGCTTGATCTCGCCGTCCGCTTTGTTCGGATCGAACTCGAGGCCTAGATCGACGAGCACCTTGTTCTCTGCCGCCGCGGCCGCATCGACAGGCGGACGACCGAACATCGACGGGCTCGCGCCACCGACACCACCGGCACCACCCGCAGGCATCGCGGGCGGACCACCGAACGCGGCGTTACCACCTGAAGGCATCGCAGGCGGACCACCCGCGGGAGCCGCACCGGCCGCACTCGCGCCGCCCGCAGGCATTCCAGGCGGACCACCGAACGGCGTGCCCGGAATCGGCGCCGGCGGCGGGCTCCCCGCTCCACCAGCGCTGCCGCCGAAACCACCGCGCGAACCGAACATGTTGCCGCCGGGCATACCGGGCGGGCCGCCATAGGGAAGCGCGCCACCGCCGGCATTCGCTCCGCCAGGTCCCGGCATTCCGGGCGCACCGCCAGGCATTCCGGGCGCACCACCGCCAGGCATCGACGGAGGACCACCGCCGGGCATACCGGGAGGACCTGCGCCCATCCCACCGGGCATACCGGGAGGACCACCGCCGGGCATCCCGGGAGGACCACCAGGCATTCCGGGAGGACCACCGGGCATACCGGGAGGACCGCCACCGGGCATACCGGGAGGGCCACCAGGCATTCCGGGAGGGGCGCCGTAGGGCATCGCACCGCCCGCCGACGCCGACCCGCCGAAGCCGCCGCCCTGCGCTGCGCCGCCATAGCCCGCGCCGCCGCCGAAGCTGCCGCCCGCCGCGCCGCCGCCGAAGCTGCCGCCCGCCGCGCCGCCAAAGCCTCCGCCTGCCGCGCCGCCAAAGCCGGGCGGAGGTGACGAACCCGGATATCCGCCGCCTGGCGTCGGAGGACTCGCCGGCCGCGCCTCCCACATCGCACCGCCCGCGTTGCCACCACTCGGCGGCGACGGCATTCCCATTCCACTCGGCGGTGACATTCCGCCCGCCAGTGGCGGCGCTTCGTCGCGCTGCAGCACCATCGTGCCGCCCTTCTTCGCCGGCGGTGCGGCTGCACCACCCGCGTTCTGGGCGCTCTGCTTCACGACGCCAACGCCACCCTCGTCGATAAATCGAATGATCAGCGAGCCGCACTGAACGATGTCAGCGTGACCGAGCGCCTGCTTTTGCACGCGCGTGTTGTTGATGTGCGTGCCGTTCGCGCTGCCGAGATCCTCGACGACGTAGCGCCCGTTCTCCATGCGGATCTGCGAGTGCTTGCGCGACACCATGCCGTCGTCGGTGCGGATCGCGCACTCGAGACCACGGCCGACGAAAACGGTCTCACTCGGCGACAGCTCGACCGTTCCCTCGCGGCCCTGGCTGTCCCGGAACAGGAGGCTTGCCATTGCGGTACCGCATCGTAGCAGGACACAGCTCGTCGGGGGTGTTGCGTAGACGTGGACCTGGACTTTGGTCCGCGTATCTAGCTGGGCGAGGGTCGCGGTCCATGCGCGGTGCAGAGAACCGCGAAGACGCGAGGCCTCGAAGAAGAGGTCAACCTCGCCGGGCGAGGCGCGCGGACCGTTGCAGACAACGATCGCCCCCGATCCGATCGATCACTCTTTGCGTCTCCGCGTCTTCGCCGTTCTCTTCTCGCGCGCGATCCTCCGCGAGAGTTTCGGACGACGCGAGCTCAGTCGCGCTTGAACACCGCTTCGGTGTTACCGACGCGGACAACATCGCCCTGATCCAGGGTCTTCTTCGGCACCTTGTGCCCGTTGACGTACACGCCGTTCGTCGACCCGAAATCAGCGAGCTCGTAGCCGCCGTTCTCGATCTTCCGGATGCCGGCGTGCTTCCGCGACACAGCCGGATCGGCCAGGACCACGGTGTTGCCAGCGACGGAACCGATGGTGGTCACGTCCTCCGCCAGTGGGAGAACCTGGTTCGCCATCGGGCCCAGGATGAACTCCAGGCGCGCGGCCGGGGCCCACCCGCAGAACAGGCACTTGCTCCACTGCGGCAGCATCACGCGCTTGCAGCCACCACAGATTTTCTGACCCTTCGGCGCACCACCGGAGCGACGCGACAAAAAGCCGACCAGCGCCAACAGCAGGATGGCGCCTCCGACGATGATCCCGATCAGAACTTCGGTCGTCACGAACGATGCAACGCTAGCGCACCCGACCCTATCGCGGGGTCAGTTGATGCTCTTGAATTTGAAGTTCGTCTTGCCGAGCGTGACCATGTCGTTGTCGACGAGGTCGTGCTTGGAGATCTTGCGGTCGTTCACGTAGACGCCGTTCGTCGAGCCGTTGTCGACGAGCGTGAAGCCGGCCGGTGAGCAGTTGATCTGGCAGTGATCAGTACTCATGAAGCCGTCGTTCACGACGATGTCGGACGGTGCCTGGGTACCGATCTTGGTACCGCCCGAGCGAAGCCGGTAGGTCTGATACGCGTTCTGTCCGTTGAGAGGGACGAGCCAGCCGACGATCGGGAAGCCGTCCTCGCCGCCGCCCACGCCGATCATGACGGTCTTCATGGGGCCGGCGGGTTTGGGTGCTTCTGGCATCGGCGCAGCCATCACGGGCATAGGCATCGGCGCCGGTGCTTCCTTGGCACCGCCCAACACCTTCACTAGGATGATGAGGAGCAGCAGGCCACCGACCACGGCGACGACGACGATCCACCACGGGAACGGCTTCTTGGGCAGGTTCCACGTCGGCGAGAGCGTGAGCGGTGCTTCCGGGGAGAACTCGTCCTTCTCGATCTTCACGACGAGGTCGTGCGACTTGCCGTCCCACTGGAAGCCCTGCTTCGTCTTGGGGTCGTAGCCCGGGAACGTCACGTAATAGCGATCCGCGAGGCGCTTGAGAATCGCGTCGACCGACGAGCCGACAGCTTCGGCGTTCGTCGCCGTCGAGATGTTCGACGTCATGCCGGACATCAGATTTTCCGGCGTCGAGAGCGGGCCCTTGTAGATGATCTCGAAGATCTCGATCTTCGCCGCGGCCGCTTCCTTCTTGAGGTTCGCGAGCTCGGTCTTCGCTGCTTCGGGGTTGGTGTCGTTGCCGTCGCAGACGACGATCAGCGCCTTGCGGTTCGCGCTCACGTTCTTGAGCTCGCCGATCGCCTGGTTGATCGCCTGCACCATCGAGGTGCCGATCTTTCGGTAGTAGTCCTTCTGTGTACCAAGAGCTTCCGCGTTGATGGCGGACAGCGGTCCCATCGGGATCTTGATCTCGGGACGGTCGGCGTAGGTCATCAGCATGCCCTTGCTCGACGCCGGGCCTGCCGTCGAGAACGGCACGGTCTGCAGTGCGGCCTTGAGCGGCTTGAGAATGCCTGGGTAGCGCTCCGAGCTGTCCTCGGGCTCGATATCGTCGTTACCGATCCACGTCTCTTGGCCGTTGATCACGAGCGCGATCGCGATCGGCTCGTTACCGGCGACGAAGCCCTTGACGGCCATCGCTTTGACGATCTGCGGCGGCTTGGACGCCGGCTCCGTCAGCGTGATCTTGTCCATGCCGGGATTGGGACCATTGATGATGGTCGCCTCGATCATCGGCGCGTCGTGCTCGGTCTTGCTGCCGGGCTCCTGCGGTTTAACCTGCAGGTAGACCTCGGTGTTCTGCGCGCCTTCCGCGTGAGCGCGAGGCGACATGAACAGCGCGACAACCAAGCTGGCCATCACGGCGAAGATTGAAGTCGTGGTTGCGCGCTTCATAGGCTCTTGAATTTCAGCATGGCTTGGCCGAATTTCACGAAGTCGTTATCGACGAGCTCGTGGCGATCGACGCGCTTGTTGTTGACGTAGGTGCCGTTGGTCGAGCCGCTATCGCGGAGCACCCACATGCCGTTCTCGGCCTTGATCTCGGCGTGCTTGCTCGACATGAACTTGTCGTTGAGCACGATGTTCGACTTGGGATCGGTACCGATCGAGGTCGTCGGCGAGAGCGTGAACAGCTCGCCCTTCTGCGGACCTTGAAGCGGAACGAGCCAGCCGAGCAGCTGCATGCTGCCGGGACCGCCCTGCGAATCGAGGACGAACGCCTGCGTCTTGAGCTTCTGCAGCTTCGCCGGTGCCGCCATCGCTTGCTGCGCGATCTGCGCGCAGTACGGACACGCGTCCCAGCTCTTATCGAGCACCTGCTGACACTGGCTGCAGGACTTCTTCTTCCACAGCCAGAACCCCTTCGTGATCACGGGCGGGTTCGGGTTGGGCATTCCTGGCGCCGGCATGCCAGGCATCCCAGGCATTCCTGGCATCCCCGGCATTCCGGGCATTCCCGGTGGCTGGCCTTGCTGCATGTTCGCTCCCTGTTGCTGCGGATATCCCTGCTGCTGCGGATATCCCTGCGGTTGCGCCTGTTGCGGATACCCAGGCTGCGCGCCTTGCTGTTGCGCGCCCTGCTCTTGCGGTTGCTGCCCCGGCTGTCCTTGCCCCGCCTGCCCCGTGTACTGATTCACTTCGTTGCCGAAGTTCTTCGCACGCCCGACGAGCGCCTTCGATCGATTGACGTCGACCTGCAGGTTGCCCTTGAGGTTCTTGACGCTGATCCACTTGTTGTAGACCGCGCGGAACGGCTGAAAGACGAAGTCGAGATAGCGAAGGAACACGTGTTCGACCCTATGCAGCGCCCCAAGCGCCGCAGGGGAGCATTCTAGCAGGTCCGCCCGGGAGGCGCGCTACTTCGGCTGGTAGACCCAGATGTGGAACATGTTGATGTCACGGCCGGCAGTGATCGACTGCTGGCGGACGAACATGGTCCCCTCGGTCACAGCGTCGGCCGGGATCATCGCCGGCCAGTTGCGCCAGCGGTGGACACGGTCGGTACCGACGCATGACACCACGCTCACCTTTTTTCCGTTGACGCTCATCTCCAGCTCGTAATCGCCGTAGACGTAGTCCATGCGGCGCAGGACGACGACCGGGCGGCCCGGCGTGATGTTCTGCAGCTTGAACTCGCTGTAGCCATCGACGTGCGCGCGGCCCGTGTCCTCGACGGTGGTGCCGTCGGGGTACTTGAGCTTCTGACGCGACCGGTAGGAGTCTTTGGCCTCCTTGATCGTGAAGATGTGCTTGTCCTCGGAGTCCTTGTTGAGGATCTCGATCTCGTCGACGAGCACCCAGGTGATGCCTTCGAGATCCATCGACGGCTTGGGCTGAGGCATGCCTTTGACGCCCTCCCAATCCTTGATGTCCGCGACCTTCGCGACTTCCTTCACCTCCGCGACGGCGATGAGCGCCTTCTCGCCGGCGACCGCGCTCGTCATGATCTCGGCGCACTTCGCCTGGTACGCCAACAAGTTCATGTAGGCGTCCATGTTGTTCTTGTTCTCGCCGAGGAGTCCGCGGAGCACCTCGACCTGGCGGCGGTACTCGGTGAACTCCTTCTTCTGCGCGATGTTCGGGTGGTGAACATCGACGTCGAGCGCCATCTCACCCTCGGAGTCGACGACGAGACGGAACACGTCGAACACGTTCTTGAGGTCGAGTTGGTTCGCGTACATCAGCATCAGCGCGGTGTTCGTCGCCTGTACGACGTCGTGACCGGCGATGACGCCGCGGCGGGTGTACTCGAGCGCGCCCTTGCGCACCGTGTTGAGGAGGTTCTCCATGCGCAGGCGCAGGTGCGGCGGGAGCGTCGAACCGCTCATGCCGCCGCGCGGCGTGTAGCGCATGTCGATCTCGTTCGCCTTGGGGTCGGCCGGATCGCGCGCATCGCGCACGCGCTGCACGCCCTTCTCGAGGTAGATGCGCGCGAGCTCGACTTCGCGATTGATGTCGGGCTCGGTCTGCGAGATCTCGACGCGGCAGGACTCGAGGACGCGGCGATGGCCCTTGTACTCGAGGTTCTCCTTGTACGCGATGAAGTCCGTGAGCTCCTCGTAGTAGCGCAGCACGATGTAGATCGTCTGCGGGAGGCGGAACTCCTCGAGGTTGATGTTGCGGATCGTCGCGTCGAAGATCATCAGG
>DASYDE010000027.1:0-7182 GCA_036499725.1 Kofleriaceae bacterium | reverse complement strand
CGCGCTCGCTACTGCGGCGTCCGCAAAAACACGTTCGACCTACGCCGAGCTGCTGCGCTACAGAACCTTGAAGCGGCTCATCGGACTGGTCTTGACGGCGCACTCAGACAGCAGAGAGCGGCCGCCTAACCGTTTGGCGATCTAGCGGAGCGCCACGGCTACCCGACGCGTTGCCGGGTACGTCACGGGAGCATCACGGGTGAGCAGGCCGTGAGTCGATGGTCCAGAGGTCTGGCGCTGCCGACTCCCTCTTCATGGTGAAGAAGATGTTGGCTGATAGCGCGGCTACCACGGTGCGCTTGCCCGTGATCGAGAGGACGGCCGTCGCGAAGCCGAAGGCGCCGAAGCCGACGCTCCTGAGCGCGCTCCGCGACCGCCGTCGCTAAGCTCGCTACGGCGACGCTGAGGGCTTTGTCGCGGCGCCCAGCTTCACGGCCGCGGCCTTCTTGCGCTCATCGGGGTTCTCGTCGAGCCAGGCGCGAAGGCCTTCCTCGGAGATCTCGACGACGAGATCCTCGTCGGTGACACGACACTGACAGCCGAGGCGCGACTCCTGACGGACGTCGAACGCCAGCTTGTCCATGATGTCGTACTCCTTGTCCTTCGGCTCCTCGAGCGACTCGAGGCCTTGCTCGACGTACACGTGGCACGTCGAGCAGCCGAGGTTGCCGCCGCACGCGTGACCAACACGCGCCTCGGGGTTCAGCATCTCGGATGCATCGAGCACGGACGTGCCGCGCGGAACTTCGATGGTGATTGGCAGCGACGTCTTGCCCTGCGGATTCTTGAACGTGATCTTGGGCATCAGGCGCCTACCTTGCGAGCTGCGTCGTCGAGCGCGACGCCTTCAAACTGCGCTGCGATCGCGCGATTCATGCGGAGCTGCGCGAACGGCTTGGTCGCGACATCGAGTGCTTCGACGGCGTGACGAATCGCGAGGTAGTCCTCGCCCTTCATCGCGGTCTCGAGCACGGTCATGGCCGTCTCGCCGGCAGCGCGCACGTCGGCCGTGAGCATCTCGGGGTCGTCGATGAACGCCTGGCGCGTCGCCGCGAGGATGCGATCGGCTTCCACGCGCTCGACGAGCAGGTTGCGCTTCACGAGGTCATCCTCGGCATGCTCGAACGAGTCGACGAGCATGCGCTCGACTTCCTCGTCGGTGAGGCCGTAGGAGGGCTTCACCTCGATGGAGGACTCCTTGCCGGTCGTCAGCTCTTTCGCCGTGACCTTGAGCAAACCGTCCGCGTCGACGAGGAACGTGATCTCCACGCGGCCCATGCCCGCGATCATCGGCGGCACGCCGCGCAGCGTGAACCGCGCGAGCGAGCGACATGTGTCGGCGGTCTCGCGCTCGCCTTGGAGCACGTGGATGTCAAAGCCGGTCTGGTTATCCGCGTACGTGGTGAACGTCTGCGTCGCGCCCGCGGGGATGTTCGTGTTGCGGTGGATCAGCTTCTCGACAACACCGCCCATCATCTCGAGGCCGAGCGACAGCGGCACGACGTCGATCAGGGTCACATCGTCGCGACCGGTCGCGAGAACGTCCGCTTGCACCGCTGCGCCGAGCGCGACGACCTGCTCGGGATCGAGCTCGGAGAGTGGCGTCTTGCCGAACAACTCCGCGACGAAGTCGACGACGACGGGGGAGCGCGTGGAGCCACCGACGAGGATCACACCGTCGAGGTCGTCCTTGGCCAGCTCTGCATCCTTGAGCACGCGACGGCACGCCTTGCCGCAGCGATCGAGCAGCGGCTGCGCCCACGCGGCGAGATCCGCGCGGGTGACGGGCTTCTTCACATCGCCGAGCGTGAACGTGGCGGATGCGGTCTCGGTCAGCGCCTCTTTTACGCGGCGCGCTTCGGCAACGGCGGCACCGATGATCGCGTGCGCGGCACCCGTGAGCTTGTCGCCGAGCACGGCCGTCGCGATCGCGCGATCGAGGTCATCTCCGCCGAGCGCACTATCGCCGCCCGTGGCTTTCACTTCGAACACACCGTCGACGAGCTTGAGGATCGAGAGATCGAACGTGCCGCCACCGAGGTCGAACACCGCGTAGGTGCCGCCGTTCGCTGCTGCTGTCGCGCGATCGAGTCCGTATGCGAGCGCGGCCGCCGTCGGCTCCGCGAGGAGGCGCAGCACTTCGAGACCGGCGAGTCGGCCCGCATCGCGCGTCGCCTGGCGCTGCGCATCGTCGAAGTACGCGGGCACCGTGATGACGACGCCTTCGATGGGACCGCCGAGC
This sequence comes from Kofleriaceae bacterium, assembly GCA_036499725.1. Taxonomy (GTDB): domain Bacteria; phylum Myxococcota_A; class Polyangia; order Haliangiales; family Haliangiaceae; genus JABFXX01. Next base: position 4,940 of record DASYDE010000027.1, on the reverse strand, counting down.
GCCGCTTCCGCGCGCGCCTTGAGCTCGCGCAGCACTTCCGCGGACACCTCGACGGGCGACACGATCTTGGTCGTCGTCTTGATGCTGACAGCGCGCTCGTCGCTCGTGAGCTCGTACGGCAGCATCGCGGCGACGGATGCGAGGTCCTTCGCGCCGCGGCCGATCAGTCTCTTGACGGATGCGAGCGTGTCGCGCGGAGCGTCGAGCGCCTTGGCTTGCGCGGGGCGACCGACGATGACGCCGCCGTTCACCGCGTAGTGCACGACCGACGGAACGAGCGGACCGCCCTCGCCCGAGATGACCTCTGGCGTGGCGTCGGCGACGTGCGCGACGAGACTGTTGGTGGTTCCGAGATCGATACCGACGACGCGCTGCTTGCACGCCTCTTTGATCTTGGACTCGCCCGGTTCTGAGATCTGAAACAACATCCGGAACCTCAGTCGTCGCTATCGAGAGCGGCGTCGCACTCCTCGAGATAGCGATCGAGATAGCGCAGCGCGATCAATCGATCCTTGATGGCCGACAGATCGTTCGCCGCGAACAGCGCGGGGAGCTCGGAGAGCGTGGTCTTGCGGCGCGTTTGCATCGAGCCCTGGTTCGCCTCGACGACCTTCATGTTGCCGGCAGCGCGAGCTTCTGCGAGCTCTTCGCGCAGGTCGAGGATCTCCATCAGGAACGCCGGATCGAGGCGCTCGTTGTCGGTGATCAGCATGCCCTTGGCGGCGAGCATGTACTCGGCGCGCGGGACCGGCTTCTTCAGCGTCTGGTACGCGTCGTTGAGCGCGCGGCTCTTGGTCAGCGCGGCGACACGCTCGGCGGCGGGCGCCGACGCGAAGCGATCGGGATGGAGCTCCTTGCTCTTCGCAAAGAACGCCGCCTCGAGCTCCTTCAGGTCGAGGTCGTAGCGCGGCGCGACGCCGAGCAGCGCGAACAGATCCGCCTGGGCGGGCCTGGCCGCAGACGATCGTACCTCCGCATCGCTATCCGGCGATGCTGCGCGCCCGGGATCCGCCGGGCTTGCGATCCTAGAAGTTGACGGACTCGCCACAGCCGCACTCGCCCTTGGCGTTGGGGTTGTTGAACTTGAAGCCGTGACCCATCATGCCGCGCGTGTAGTCGAGCTGCATGCCGCCGAGATACACGAGCGACTTGGGATCGACCACGATGCCCACGACTTCACCGGTCTTCGCGGTCGCGCTGAAGATGCTGTCCGTGGGGCGAGCCGCGTCGGCCCACTCGAACACGTAGGTGAAGCCGGTGCAGCCGCCGCCGCGCACGCCGAGACGAATGCGCGCCTCGGGCGTTCCGCGCTTGTTGCGCTGGACGAGGATCTCGTCGGCGGCTGCCGTCGTGATCTCGACTTCGCGCTTACCGATCACCTTCGGTGCCGGCGGGGGCGTGGTGGTTGCGGTGGTGGATGCACTCATGGAGGTCGCCATTACTGCTGCGGGTGCTTCTTCTTGTAGTCCTCGATCGCCGCCTTGATGGCGTCTTCCGCGAGGACGGAGCAGTGGATCTTGACCGGCGGGAGGTTGAGCTCCTCGACGATCTGCGTGTTGCTGATCTGGGCCGCCTGATCGAGGGACATGCCCTTGATCATCTCGGTCGCGAGCGAGCTGGACGCGATCGCCGAGCCGCAGCCAAACGTCTTGAACTTCGCGTCGGCGATCTTGCCGTCCTTGACGCGAATCTCGAGACGCATGACGTCGCCACACGCGGGCGCGCCAACGAGGCCCATGCCGATTTCATCAGCGTCGACGCCTTCCGTCTTGAAGGTGCCGACGTTGCGGGGGTTCTCGTAGTGGTCGAGGACTTTATCTGAGTACGCCATGGTGGTTTCCTATCAAGCTCAGTGAGGAGTCCACGCGATGGTGGAAAGATCGATGCCGTCCTGGTGCATTTCCCAGAGCGGCGACAACGAGCGCAGGCGCTCGACAGCTTTGACGACGAGCTCGATCACGTAGTCGATCTCGGCTTCGGTGTTGAAGCGGCCGATGCCGAAGCGAATCGAGCTGTGCGCGAGCTCGTCGCCGACGCCCAGGGCGCGCAGCACGTAGCTCGGCTCGAGCGACGCCGAGGTGCAGGCAGAGCCCGACGACACCGCGAGGTCCTTGAGCGCCATCATCAGGCTCTCGCCCTCGACGTACGCGAACGAGATGTTCAGGTTACCCGGGAGGCGGCGCTCCGGCTCCATCGAGCCATTGATAAACGTCTCGGGCAGGCGCGACGCGAGACCGCGGTGCAAGCGCGTGCGCAGCGCGGTCAGGCGAATGGCCTCGTCGACCATCTCTTCTTTTGCGAGCTCCGCAGCCTTGCCGAAGCCGACGATGAGCGGCACCGGAAGCGTGCCGGAGCGCATGCCGCGCTCGTGACCGCCGCCGTCGATCTGCGCGTCGAGACGAACGCGCGGCTTGCGGCGCACCCAGAGTGCACCGACGCCCTTGGGTCCGTAGATCTTGTGCGCCGACATCGAGACGAGGTCGACCTTGCACGCGTCGACGTTCAGCTCGACCTTGCCGGCGGCCTGCGCTGCGTCCATGTGGAACAGCGTCTTGGGGTTCTTGGCCTTGATGGCCGCGCCGATCGCGTTGAAGTCCTGGACGACACCGATCTCGTTGTTCGCCGCCATGATCGAGACGAGGACCGTCTTGTCGGTCATCGCTGCGGTCACCATCTCGGGCGTGACGAGGCCGTCCTTCTGCGGCGTGAGGTACGTGACCTCGAAGCCTTCGCGCTGGAGGCGCTTGCAGGTGTCGAGCACGCACTTGTGCTCGGTCTCGACGGTGATGATGTGGTTGCCCTGCTTCTTGTAGAAGCTGACCGCGCCCTTGATCGCGAGGTTGTTCGCCTCGGTCGCGCCGGACGTCCAAACGATCTCTTTGCCGTCGCCACCGATGAGCGCGGCGACCTGCGAACGAGCGTTCTCGACAGCGGCTTCCGCGGTCCACCCGAACGAGTGGTTGCGGCTCGCGGCATTGCCGTAGTGCTGCGTGAAGAACGGCAGCATCGCCTGGACGACGCGCAGGTCCGTGGCCGTCGTGGACTGGTTGTCCATGAAGATGGGGAGCTTGACGCCCTCCGGCACGGTGACTTCGATGGGATTTTTCACAGACGACATCTAGTTACCCTCTCGATTCAGCCCGCTGACGGGCACATCGAACTCTTTGACCGTGGAGACGGAATCGCGGCACCCAACGGCCAGACGCCCGGCGGGACGACCGACGACACCCGCGAACAACGGCGGTGCGTTGTCTTTCTGATGACCGTGGTGGTCGCAACCGCCGCATGCAGCGGGAGCGTGATCGTCGGTGCAGGTCACGCACGAGTCGAGGTACGCGACCGCTTCGGAGAGGTCGTTCTCGATCACCTGGAGCTGCACCATCTGCTGGCGGATCTGCGCCTGCTTCTCGCTGAACATCTGGCGCACGCGGGCCGTGGCCTCGCGCCCCGTGCCTGCGGACGCGAAGTCCTTCACGAAGCCTTGGATCTCCGCCAGCGTGAAGCCGATCGCTTGGAGCTTCACGAGCCAGTGGATGCGGTCGACCGCTTCGGGACCGTAGAGGCGGAAGCCGCCTTCGGAGCGAGCGCGCGGCTCCAGCAAACCCAGCTCCTCGTAGAGGTGCATCGCGCGAACGGTCTTGCCGACCGCTTTGGCAAGCTCGCCAACGCGCATCAACTTGTCGTTCTTGTCCGCTTCGTCCTGCATGGCCCTGATCCGAACCTCACGCATACGTGAGGGTTGGTTCTGCTTGACCGGACTATGGGGGCTTAGATCCTACCTGTCAAGGCAAACCTAACCCATACGTAAGGCTCTAACTGGTCGAGATCAGACGGTCGCCGCTGTCCAAAAACGCCGAAACGAGAAAGCGCCACCCCGGCACCGGAGCAGCGTCTTACCGCGGAGCTACGACGTCGAAACGGTCAGACGTGCACGTGGCGGTCGAGATGATCGGCGGCCACGTTCGCCCGACCGGTCGACTCGAGTAGCTCGCGCGCGTGCATCGACTTGACGTTGCGGTGCAGCGGGCTCGGCTCCTTCGGATCACGCTCGCGACTGACGGGCGTACGAAAGAGCGGGCGCGGCGGCTTGGGGTCTTCCTCGTCGAAACGCATCGAAGCGGAGTAGTGCATCGCTTGTGCCGCGAGTGTCTACGAAAAACGTCCATTCCTCCTCAGGCCTGCGCTTTTTTGTCCTTCGACGAAGACCCGTTTTCGATCCCGGGGTTCGACGCCATCGTCGTCGCGCCGCCGGTGTTCCCCTTCGCCATCTGCGTCGAACGGCCCATGCGCATGCGCTCGTCAGAGGAAACCTTGAGCTGATTTTGCACGTCGTTCACGCCCGCGATCCGCTCCGCGCAGTCCTCGGCGGCGCGCTTCGTGTCGCGGTCGGGAACCATCCCCGTCAGCGTGACGTCGCCGTTCTTCACGTCGACATCGATGCCCGACGCGTCGATGTGCTCGTGATCCGTGAGCGCCTCGCAGACGAGATCCTTGATGCGCTCGTCGGAGCGCGTCCAGCCCTGCGGCCCCTTGCCGCGATGGAGGCCCATCGGGTTCGCCGCTTGGCCAAACGGACGATTGTCGGAATGCTGGCCGTAGCTACCGCCGCGAAAGCCCTGCTCGCTCTGCCCGCCGTAGGTTCCGCCGTAGTTTCCGCCGTAGCTCTGGCCCCCCATCGAGCCGAAGCCTCGGTCGTCGGTGCCGCGGTTCTGGCTCTGGTTGTAGGGCTGGTTCGTTCCGCCCTGCCCCGGGTTGCGGCCGTAGTTCTGGCTGTAGCCGTTCTGGCCGTAGCCGCGGTCGAAGCTGCGATCCATGCGATCGAGCTCGCGGCTGCTGCTCGATGGGCCGTAGCCACCGGTGCCCTGCTCGTTCCAACCGCGGCGAGCGCTCCTGATGTCGCCCTGCCACACACCGCGCTGGCTCTCGGACGCCCCGTAGTC
>DASYDE010000026.1:0-13454 GCA_036499725.1 Kofleriaceae bacterium | reverse complement strand
ACAGAGCTGCGGTGCGAGCCCGCTGCGACCTACAACCGTCCCGAGGTCGCCGATCACCCGATCAACTGCGTGGACTGGAGTCAGGCGACGGCCTATTGCGAGGACCAGGGCGCGCGACTGCCGACGGAAGCCGAGTGGATGTGGGCCGCCCGCAACGGCGAGCGCGCGACCAAGCAACCGTGGGGCAACGACGCGGCGAGTGACACGAACGTCTGCTTCAGCAGCAGCGCGACGCCGCGCACGGAGACGTGTCCGATCGCGACGTTTCCGCCGACGGCGCTCGGGTTGTTCGATATCGGAGGCAACGTCTCCGAGTGGACATCGACCCCGTTCGTCGCGGACTTTCGCCCGATGCCCGGCGAGCGCTTGATCGTCACGCCCGGCGGTGGCTTCGGCTATGGCGCGGCGTCCGTCGGAATCATCCCGCACCAGTTCAGCGATGCGAGCGTGCATGCAAACGTGCTCGGCATCCGCTGCGCGCGCGACACAGCGGAGTGACGGTCTACACGACTACTGCACTTCGACGTTCTGCCAACCCGAGTCCGGATCGTTGCCCGGCATGTCGAGACCCGCCTGCACTTCCCACAGGTGGTTGATCAGCTGGCCGCGGAACGTGGGCGACGAGTTGATCGGCAGCTCGAGCTGACCCTCGAAGTTGTAGGTCTGGCCCTCTTTGATATCGAGCGGGCCGGCGATCTGGATGCGCGTCTCGTAGCTGGTGCGCGAGTTCGCGACGCGCTGGCCGCTGTCCTTCCACTCGGCGCTCTCCATGCCGCGAACGAGGAGATAGACAGCGGCGACCTTACCGTCCGCCTTTGCGGTGGCAGTGATCTGAACCGGAACCGCTTGGCCGCGGCGCGCGGTGGGGACGTTGACGTGGACGGAGGCAGCGCCACCCGTGATGCTGTTCTTGAGGTTTTTGAAGAAGCCCATTGTGCGAATTCGGACGGAGATTGCTCACGCGAAGTCGCACCAAAAAAAATGGCGCCCTTGTAGGCGCCACTCTCGTCGAACCAGATCGCTGAGTTAGTCGACCTGGAACGCCTGCCAACCCGAGTCCGGGTCGTTGCCCGGCATGTCGAGTCCGGCCTGGGCTTCCCAGAGGTGGTTGATCAGCTGGCCGCGGTACGTCGGGCCAACGTTCGCCGGCAGCTCGATCTGCGCCTGGAACGTGTACGTCTGACCCTGGACGAGATCGAACGGACCAGCGACCTGAATGCGCGTCTCGAAGCTCGTGCGCGAGTTACGCACTTGCTGGTTGTTGTCACCCTTCCACTCGGCACTCTCCATGCCGCGGACGAGGATGTAAACGGCAGCCACCTTGCCGTTCGCCGACGCCGTCGCTTGAATCGTGCAGGGCGCGCCCTGGCCACGACGAGCGTTGGAAACCTGGAGCGTCACCTTTGCAGCGCCGCCCGTAATCTTGTTCTTCAAATCGCCAAAGAATCCCATTGGCGAAACGGTCGCACGATTTGCCGTCGAGTGATCCGATACAACTTGCCAAGATCGTCAATCCGGAACGGATTCGATCCCGCGACATTGCCTAGTCAGCGTCGACTTCGGACGCCTTCTTCTCGGTGCGCTTACGAAGACTGTGGTCGAGGACCATCTTGCGCAAGCGGATCGAGGCCGGCGTCACTTCGACGAGCTCGTCGTCATTGATGAACTCGAGCGCGTACTCGAGCGTGAGCTGGCGCGGCGTCGCGAGGACGAGCTTCTCGTCGGCGGCCGTCGTACGAATGTTCGTGAGCTTCTTGGCCTTGTTCGGGTTCACCACGAGATCGTTGTCGCGCTGGTGGATGCCGATGATCATGCCCGAGTAGTTGGCGATGCTGGCGCCGACGAACATCGAGCCGCGCTCCTGCAGATAGAACAGGCCGTACGCGTTGGTCACGCCGGTCTCCGACGAGATCAGCACGCCGTTCTGGCGCGTGCGGATGTCGGGTCCCTGCGGGCCGTACTCGGCGAACTGCGTGTACAGCACGCCGGTGCCGCGCGTGTCGGTCATGAACTGGCTGCGATAGCCGATGAGTCCGCGCGCCGGAATCTTGTACTCGAGGCGCGTGCGGCCCTGCGCCGACGGACGCATGTCGGTCATGATGCCGAGTCGACGGTTGAGCTCGGCGACGACGGGACCGGAGTAGTTCTCGTCGAGATCGATGACAGCGCTCTCGTACGGCTCGAGCACCTTACCGGTCTCGGGATCCGACTTGAGAATGACCTGCGGCTGCGACACGCACAGCTCGTAGCCTTCGCGGCGCATCGTCTCGATGAGCACGGTCAGGTGGAGCTCGCCGCGGCCGGAGACGCGGAACACGCCCGCCTCGTTGGTGTTCTCGACCTTGAGCGCGACGTTCGACTTCAGCTCGCGCTGGAGGCGCTCGTCGAGGTTGCGCGACGTGACGTACTTGCCCTCTTTGCCGGCGAACGGTCCGTCGTTCACGCGGAAGTTCATCGTGATCGTCGGTGCGTCGATCTTGAGGAGCGGGAGGATCGTCGGCTCTGCGATGGACGTGATGGTCTCGCCGACGTTCAGGTTCTGCATGCCCGTGAACGCGACGATATCGCCAGCGATTGCCTCGGCGAGCTCGAAGCGCTTGAGGCCCTGGAAGCCGAGCACCTTCTGGACGCGGAACTCTTCCTTCTTGCCGTCGCGGTGCGCGAGCAGCACGCGATCGCCGACCTTGCTGCGGCCAGCGCGCATGCGACCGATCGCCATGTAGCCGAGGTAGTCGTCGTAATCGAGCGTCGCGACCTGCATGAGCAGGGGCGCATCGGGATCGCCGGCGGCCGGCGGAACCTTCTCGATGATGAGATCGAGGATCGGCGACAGGTCCTTCGGCGTGTCGCCGAGCTCGCGGATCGCGTAGCCCTGGCGGCCGGACGCGTAGATGACGGGGAAGTCGAGCTGCTCGTCGGTCGCACCGAGCGAGTCGAACAGCGCGAACACCTGGTCCATGACCTCGTGCGGGTCGACACCGGGACGATCGATCTTGTTGACGACGACGATGGGCTTGAGACCCATCTCGAACGCCTTCTGGGTCACAAAGCGCGTCTGCGGCATCGCGCCTTCGTACGCGTCGACGAGCAGGAGAACGCAATCGACCATGCCGAGCACGCGCTCGACCTCGCCACCGAAGTCGGCGTGTCCGGGCGTGTCGACGATGTTGATGCGCGTGCCCTTCCACGTGACTGCCGTGCACTTCGACAGAATCGTGATGCCGCGCTCGCGTTCGAGATCGTTGGAGTCCATCGCGCGCTCGGCAACGACTTCGCCGGTGCGGAACGTTCCAGCCTGCTTGAGCAAGCCGTCGACGAGCGTGGTCTTACCGTGATCGACGTGCGCGATGATCGCGACGTTGCGGATGTTAGTTGAGGCTGCGGTCGACATCTTAGGCGGCGGCTTTCTGCATGCGGTGACACGCGGCGAGCGCGCGCACCTCTGGGCTCGCCTCGGTCGCGGTGAGTACCGCGGCGAGGAGAAGGTCCGAGGTCCCGGTGACGGTCATGTCACCGGCGGACGAAGAGATGATGATGGAAGTACCCGAGCGGCGAAGCTCCCGGACCGGCGACCCGGCTCTGTCGCGAACGACGGCATCACCGCCGCTGACGGCGACGCGGATGGACGCGATGCCTTGGTCGTCGAACAGGGCGAGCTCGTTCTGGTTTGGCTCGCCGATGCGCGCGAACGCCTGGCCGTCCTTGAGGAGCGTCAGATCACCGTTCGTGACCTCGCTGGAGTACTTGATGGGGCCGTTATCGGCGGCGAGGCGCTGATCGACATCGAGCGAGAGACCGTCGACGGTGACCTCGCACGGCGTGCTGGGCGCGACGCGCGCGACGAGCTTGCCCGCGCTGTCCTTCACTTCGACGAGAACGGGCTTGCGTGGTGCCTCGGCAGCTTTGGGCGTGGCGCTGCCCGCGGTCGGGGCAGGCGTTGCAGCGCTTCCCTGGCAGGCGGGGAGCAACGCAATATAGAGGTAGAGGCCGCGCACGGCGCGCGCTCTATATCAGGCCCCGGTAACTCCGTCCATGAGCGAACGTACATCAGCGATCTTCGCGATCTAGGCCGCTCCGTGCTACCCGATCGGCCGTGACCATTCGCGCTCGCTACTGGCTCGCCGCGGCGCTCGCGGTGAGTGGCTGCGGGTCGGGCAAGAAGCCCGTAGCGCACAAGGATGACGCCTCTGTGGCCGCTGTGCCGGTCGATGCGCCCCGCGTGGCCATGGTGGAGCGCCCGCTCGGGATGCCTGACGCGGCCTCGTTCCTGTGGCGCAAGCGAGCGGGCCAAGATGCGTTCCGCGACGCGCGCAAGGCGGAGAGCAAGGGCGATTGGGCGGGCGTGGTCACCGCGTGCAACGCCGCCATCGCAAAGGATCCGAACCATCTCGAAGCGCAGTGGCTGCTGGCGGCCGCGCTCGCTCAGCAGGGCAAGCTCGACGAGCTCGTCGCGCCGTTGCAAGCCGCCGTCGCGGGAGACCTGCTCCGCTGGGGCAACGCGTCGCTCACGCATCCGGCATTCCACGCGTTCATGCAGTCACCCGCGGGCGAAGCGTGGGCGCAGCGCGTGGCCGCTGATCGCGACAAGCTCGTGACCGCGCTCGCGAACAGCGTCGTGGTGCTCGCGAACGGCGATCTCTACGCGGTCGATGTCGCGGCGCCGCGCTGGTATCGCCTGACGCGCACGAACGGCGGCGTGATCGCGGCGCTCCCCGCGGGCAAGAAGCTCGCGTTCGTCTCGCACGTCGCGGTCGGCAATCAAAAGCACGAGCTCGGCGTCGGGCTCATCGACCTCGCGCGCGCGGAAGCGACCAAGCCCGTCGCGATCGGCACCGTGGGTCCCGCGACCGTGGCGCTCGGCAAGCAAGGTTTTCTCGTCGGAGCCGGCAAGCCGCTCGCGTGGCGAGCGATCGGCACCGATCGCAAGCTCGAGCCTGTCGCGGCAAAGGACGCCAAGCTCGTCGGGCCGCGCCTCGACCTTCGCACCAAGTCCGCGCGCGCCGCATCGCTGCCGCTCGCGAACGTCACCGCAGATTGGGACGCGCACGGCCTCGCGTCGGCGATGCGCCTCGCGCCGTCCAACCGCGTCGTCTCCGTTCCGGTGGGATTGATCGATGGCAACACCGCGACGTGGTCGCCCACGAAGACGCATCTGGCGTTCATCGCGCAGCTCGACGATGCGTGCACGCAAGCGGCGGCCTACGTCACGGATGCATCGACCGGTGTTGCACAAGAGCTCGCGCGCTCGTCCGGACATGGGCGTCTCTCGCTGCAGTGGACAGCGGATCGCACGCTCGCGATCGCGACCAACGATGGCGTCTCGCTCTACTCGCTCGACGGCGCGACGACGCCCATCCCGGGCGCGCAGAAGCTCGCCGTGCCACCGTCGCATCCCAAGTGCGTCGCGACGCCCGACGATCCAGAGCCCGACGAGGACGACGCGGCTGCCGAGCCGCCGAATAGTGCCGAGCCCAGCGAGCCCGACAGCGACGATTCGGGCGACTCCAAGCCCGAGAAGTAGTTACTTCACCGCGGTCGCGCGGCGCAGATAGAGCCACGCACCGAGCGCGAGCACGGCGACGGAGAACACGGCGCACACGAGCCCCCAGAACCAGTAGGGCCCACCGATCGCCATCTCCATGATCTTCACGTCGGATGGCGCGATCGCTCCGCCCGTCATCTCACCGGAGACGTAGTCGGTGAACAGATAGTCGCTGCTCGCGAACGTCGCGAGCGCGAGCTGTGTCCCGAGGAAGAGCAGCACCACACGCGCCGTCTCCGCCGACGCCTTCCATGCGATCGCGATGCATACCGTTGCGACGACCGCCGTGAAGCCGATGCCGAATGCGCCGCGCACCCAGAGCACGACAGAGAGGGCGAAGAATAATCCGGTTCCGGCGAGCGCCAATCGTGCGATCGATGCTCTGCGACCGACGACAAAGTAGAGCGCGCCTATCAACGGCGGTCCGACGAGACCCGCTGCACATTCGAACGCGGCGCCGAAAAACGACTCCGGCAACACGTGCGCGACGCCCGATCCATCTCCGTGCATGTGGAACGAATCGAACTGACCACCCGAGAGCAGCGCGCCCATGCCGTGCCCCATCTCGTGCACGAGCGTGGACAGCAGGATGAGCGGGTAGGCGAGGAACTGCAGCGGCGGGAGCCGGTAAACGGCGATCGTCGCGATCACGCTGATCACGAGCGCCCACCGCGCAGACGACGCGAGCCGCTGCGACTTCACCTTGGACGCGAGCTGCCTCGCTGTCGGTATCGCCGCGATGGGTTTGCCCGCTGCCATAAAGGTCCGGACGATCGATCGCACCAATGCTCGCAAGCGCGCGCCCGATAACTTGGGTCAGGCAAACCTTGATCACGCCCACTTCACGAACCGGTGAACCCATCACCACACTGGTCCAACCATTTCCACACTCGTCAACGATTCACCATGCTTGGAGGATCGTAACAGGCTGAAATCCCTGCGGGATAGCCCGTGGCACGGGGGGTGCTCTAGTTCGTCTGCGTGACCAACAAACGCCAGATGATCTCCGCCGGCCTCGGCGGGGTCGCGTCCACCGCCGCCGACATGAGTGTCCTCGCCCTGCTGGTCGAGGGCGCCCATCTCTCGGTGCCGGTCGCCGCGTTCCTCGCATCCATGTTCGGCGCCATCGTGAACTTCACGCTCAACAAGTACGTCGCGTTCAAAGACAAGACGCCCGTGTCGGCCGAACAGCTGGGGCGCTTCGCCGGCGTCGCGCTCGCGACCGCGGGTCTGATGGCGTTCGGCATGAAGCTCGTCGCGGTGCGCATGGGCGTGCCGTACATGCTCGCCAAGGTGCTCTGCGCCGCGAGCATCTTCGTCATCTGGACGTATCCCGCGCAGCGCCGGTTGGTGTTCGCGCGCCTGCAACCGCAACCCGCGTAATTGTTTTTAGTCCGTTCGTTTGATTCGCACGTCGCTGCGAGAAGGAGTCCGTATGTCTGACCTCGTCCACTTCGTCGACCTGTCCGTCATCGTTCCCGCGTACAACGAGGAGCTCCGCCTGCCGCCGACGCTCGATCGCCTGCACGCATTCCTCTCGGCGCAGCCGATGCGCTACGAGATCGTCGTTGTCGACGACGGCAGCAAGGACAACACGTGCGGTGTCGTCGAGGCCGCGATGCTCCGCATCCCTCACCTCCGCCTCGAGCGCCAGCTTCCGAACGCGGGCAAAGGCGCTGCGGTTCGCCGCGGTATGCTCGCCGCGCGCGGCCAGATCCGCGTGATGTGCGACGCCGATTGCTCGATGCCGCCGGAGCAGCTGCCGCGCCTCCTCGCGCCGATCACCGCGGGCCGCACCGAGATCTCGATCGGCTCGCGCTACGCCGAGGGCGCGAAGACCGACGTGAAGCAGCCGTTCTACCGCGTCATCTGGAGCCGCCTCTGCAACAAGCTCATCCAGCGCTCGCTCGTCCCCGGCATCCGCGACACGCAGTGCGGTTTCAAGGCGTTCACGGCCGAGGCTGCGCGCGACCTGTTCCGCCGCGGTCGCATCAACGGCTGGGCGTTCGACCTGGAGATCCTCGCGCTCGCGAAGCGCCGCGGCTGGACGATCGAGGAGGTCGGCGTCGAGTGGAAGGACGACAACCGCTCGCGTGTGAATCCTCTCAAGGACATGTGGAAGGTCATCCGCGAGGCGATCACCATCAAGCGCAACCTCAACAAGGGCGTCTACAACACGCCGACCCAGCAGCTCCCCATCGCAGCCTGAGCGAGATCTCTCAGCGCGGGAAATCGATCTCGCGAATCGATGCCGGTCCCGCGGGAACGTCGACGACGCGACGCATGTGCCGCCCGTCGATCGTGGCTTCCACCGTGTAGCGATCGGGTGCGAGGTCGCGGAACACGTACCGCCCTTGGTCGTCGACGACCCCCACCAGGCCGTTCTCGACGATCTTGATCGTGGCGGTCTGTCCTGCGACCACGTGAATCGTACCGGCGAGGCTCCGCAGCGCGGGTGCACGGAACCGAAGGCGCACGGGCGAATCGGCGAGAACCCGAAGCGGAGACGCCGCGAGTGCCGACGCGTCGTAGCCCATCGGGAAGCTCGCGAGCTGCGGCTCGACGACATAGTCTCCCGCCGGGAGGGCGACGCGGAACGCGCCGTTGGAGTCGGTGGTGACTGGCACGGACATCGTGCTGCTGCGGAACACGATCGTGACGCCCATGATGCCGGCCCCGACATCGTCGCGGAACGTGCCGCTCACGCTGGTGTGAAGGCGCGCGACGTGGAACTGCACCGATCCGCCTGCTCGCGTGGTCACCCGCTGTGGGCTCACGAAGTACGAGTTTGCCGGTGCGTCTGCCGCGACGTCGTGATCGCCGCCTTCGACATCGGCAAAGGAGAAGTGGCCTGCGCGGTCCGTGACCGCGGCCCGGGTTCCATCGAGGCGCACCGTGACGCCAGCGACGGGCGTCTGACCGTCGTTGGGGTCGACGATGACCCCATCGATTACGCGCGATCCGCGCGCGCGCAGGGAAGGCACGCGATCGATGCGAACACTGAGCGCGGCGGCGATCGACCACGTGTCGGTTCGCGCCGTCATCAATTCGTCGCGCGCCCACCAGCTGAGCTGTGCGCTCGCTTCGATCGCGGATCCGAACCGCTGCTGGTACGAGAGCCCCGCGCTCAGCGTGTCCTGTTGCTTGCCGACAGTCTGGGTGCGATCGAGCAGCACGCGGAGGCGCAGCTGGCGCTTCGCCGCATCGTTCGGCATCCACGCGAGCTCGGCATTCGCCTGGGCGCGCCACGGGTTGAAGTTCAGCGTCGCACTATCGGCGTAGCCGAGCTGGGCAAGCGCGGAGTTCTCTCGCAAGAGGCGCGCGAGATCATCGGGCGTCGACGCGGTGAGCCCGAGGTCGTTGAGGAGTTTGGCGAGCACGGGCTGGTCCTTGAGGATCAGCTCCACGGTCGCTGCCTCCTGCTGCACGTCGACGAACCCGCTGAGGCGCAATGCATCACGGGTTCCGCGGATGGCAAGGCGACCGCCGTGGCCGCCGCGGTTGCGCGCGCTATTCGCCTGGTAGCGATAGATCGCGGACATGCCGAACTGCTTCCCCTCGTAGTGCAGTCCCGCGGGAGCGGAAATGCTGTAGATCGCATCCGCCGGCTCGCTGCGGAATCTTCCCACCGACGCGCCTGCGCTCGCGACGAGCCGTCGGGGAAGGCGGAATCGGAGCTCGGCGGTCGTTGTCGCCACATCTTGATCGATCGGCCCTGTTTGGTAATGGGCAGCGGTCCCCGCGAGGTTGATATCGAGGAGCTTTTGCGACTCGCGCGTCCACACCGCATCGATGATGGATCCGAGCGGTCGATTGCCACCGATCGCGGCGAACCCTCGTGGTTCGTGCCGCGCATTGATCCACGCGCGCTGGGTGGAGTCCTGGTACGTCAGGTCCGCAGCCGCGCCGAGCTCGCCGCCCCATCCGAGCTCGCTGCGGAGCTGGAGATGATCCTCGGGCGATCGATACCGATACATCAGCGAGCCCACCGCCCCCCGCGTGCCGCCGGTCTGCGGCGCGCTGGGGTAGCCATACACACTTGGCGTCAGCGACGAGCTGCCGCGCACGACCTCGTACGAGGCGCCGAGCACCGTCTCGCGCCGCGTCGACAAGAACACGTCCTGGTACAGCACCGGCGAGGTGACGCCAGCGTGGAGGTCGAGTCCGCCCACACGAACGTGTCCACCGCGGACGGTCATGCCATCGAGCGTCAGCGCCGAATGCTCGATCAGCTTGTCGAACGCGACGAGCTCGGCCTGTGGCGTACGCCACTCGAGCGCGAGTGCGGGCATCGAAGATCGTTCGTCGCGGTCACCTGCCGGTCGTTCCGCGAGCTCGAGCGCGTTGAGAGCGTAGGCCCGCCAGGTGCGCTGCTCGCCGCCATCGACCATCTCGACGCTGTTCATCAGCCGGGCGCTCGACGATTCGTAGTTGCTCTGCCACAGCGTCCACGTGCGAGATGCAGCCTGCGTTTGCGCGACGACGTCGTGGGGCGGCAGCGGCGCGACGCGCAATGGGATCACCACCACGTCGGTTGCGGTGATCACGGAGATCGTCGTCGTGCCGACGCCGCGCGCGATCACGAGCAGCCGCCCCGATTCAGCGGAGACCTCCGCGACGGTGGGGTCGACGCTGAACGCACCGGTGGCTCCCGGCACGTTGACGCGGATCTCCTCTCGGAGCTCGAGCACCATCGTGTCCTCGACGTCGGCACGCGAGGTGCCGGCCGTGAATACGGTGATCGCTGCTGCGAGGGTGACAGCTCTCACGGGACCTGGAACGTCGCCATGCGAGTCCACGAGCGATGGAAGCATTCGACCGTCGCGACGACGCGATAGGAGCCGCTCGCGAGCGTGCGTGGGTAGTCCGAGCGCAGCACGTTGCGCTCACCGGGGAGCAAGCGTCGTTGCTCGAGCGCGATCTTGCCAACGATCACTCCCTTGTCGTCGAGGATTGCGGCCGCGCCACGTACCACCGCGGGCTCGGTGCCGTCGTTCGCGATGGGAATCGTGAACAGCGCGTTGGTCGACGCCGTGGGTACCTGGATATGCAGCTCGCCGGGCGAGATCGACAGTCGTCCCGCGAGCTCGAACGTGATCAGCGACCCGAGCGCAACGGTTGCCCCGGTGTTGATCCGCGTGGTGCCTTGAAACAGTACGACGATCGCCCGGTTCGTCATCTTCGCCGGCAACGTGATGGTCACGTCGACCGACCGCTGCTCGTGAGGGGGCACGGTGATCGTGCTCTGAGAGAACACGGCCGTCGCGGCGATGCTTCCGCGCTCGTCGCCCGCTGCGACGAACACGCGCTCCCCATCCTTCACGACGACATCCTCGGCAACCAGCTTGAAACCGAGTGCCTGCGATGTGGTGTTCGACAGCGACAACCGTTGCTGCGTGCTTTGTCCGGGCTTGCCACCGAGCGGCACGACGGCAGGGGACAAGCTGAGACCGTCCGCCGCGGCCGCGCCGGCGCTGAGCATGATTGCCGCGACAATGGCGAAGCGCTTCATCGGAAATCCTCCACCTGCCACACGATGTCGTGAGAGAGCGCCCCCTCAGGCGCCGTCGCGGAAACCTCGATCTCGACGGTGTGCGCCACGGCGACGTTGAGTGGCGTGGCCGCTCCGATCACCTGGGGCAGGGCGGTGACGAGCCTGCCGTCGATCCGCACGACCTGACCGAAGGCGTCGTCTCGGACAAATGCGCTCACGCGTACGAAGCGCGTCGCCGCCGCTCCTTCCACGCGCAACCGGAACCGCTTGGTCACGACCGTTCGCGGGCACAGGCGTGCTCCGCACGAGCGTGCCACGACGCGGCCGAGGTCGACGCTCGCAGCGTCGGTGGCTCCTTGCCGGATGGGTGGCCCTTCTCCTGCGTCGAGGAACACCAACCGCAGCTCGGGGTTCGGCTGCCGCCCACGGGCAGGCGCCGCATCTGCCGCACCCGTCGCTGTCGCGAGCGCGGTGAACACGAGCCACGGGGAGGGGCGCACGTTCAGTTCGAGGTTGCGGTGAAGTTGAGCGTGTTATCGATCGCAGCCGCCGCGGCGGAGTCGGCGACCACGATATCCCACGAGTAGCTGCCGGTCGAACCGTAGGTTCCCGTCGACGTCAACGTGGTCTCGGAGGAGTCCAACACGCTGGAGCCGTTCAGCTTCCACACCACGCCCGACGCAGGTGCCGATCCGAGCTGGGCCGTCAGCGTGTAGTCCGTACTGGTCAGGTTCGCTTTGTCGACCTTCACGCCGATGGTCGACGAGATCGTCCAGTTCGAAGCGCCCCGGGCAAGCGTAAATCCCGTGGGAGCCGAACCGTACTTCGAGATGTTGCCCAGATCGGAGGTTGCCGCCGCGGTCCCCGTGCCGCTGGTGGTACCGCCCGCCGACTCGATCGTCAGGCTGATCGAGCTCTCGACGGTCCCTGTAACCGTGAGTGTGCCGGACGACGTGTCCGCGTGAGCAATGGTGGCGGTGGCAAGCGTAGCGAAAAGAGCGAGAATCGAGAGTTGCTTCATCGGTGATCCTTGAAAGGGGTTTGCCAAACCCACGGGCTCGGCCTTGATCTCTAAGTCGGGCGGCGCGGACCGGTATGCAGGGGGGAACCGCAACGATTTGGGGTAGCGAATGCTTTGCACGTAACCACTCGCGGTTGCTCGGTATCTCCGAGGAGGAAGCCCCCCGGATCGACGTAGTCCGGGGCCGTACTTTCGGCCCGTCGCGCTCCTACGAGCTGTCATGCTCCGAACCCAACTGAGGTAGGGTTCGGGCATGCGGTTCGCGAAATATCACGGCCTCGGCAATGACTTCGTCGTCGTCGATCTGCGCACCGCCTCGGCGGCAGACGCAGCGGCGATCCAGGACCCCGCCAATGTCATCGCAGTGTGCGATCGGCAATTCGGTGTCGGTGGCGACGGCGTCCTCGCGATCCTGCCGAGCAGCACGGGAGACGACGCTCGCATGCGCGTCCTCAACAGCGATGGCAGCGAAGCCGAGATGTGCGGCAACGGTCTGCGCTGCGTGGTCAAAGAGCTCCACGATCGCGGCGGCGTGACCAAGGACGAGATGGCGATCGACACGGGCGCAGGTCGCCTCGTGTGCGTGATCCAGCCCGACGGCGTCACCGTGTCGATGGGCGCGCCTCGACTGCTGCGCGGCGAGATTCCGATGGTCGGCCCGATCAGCGAGCGCTGCATCGAGCAGCCGATCGAGATCGCGAATCAACCGACGCGCACGATCACGTGCGTCTCGATGGGCAACCCACACGCGATCACCTTCGTCGGTTCGCGCGACGAGGCGTACGCGCTCGCGACCTCCGTCGGTCCGTCCGTCGAGCGGCACGCGTACTTCCCCAAGCGCACCAACGCCGAGTTCGCGTTCGTGAAGTCGCGCCAGGAGATCGATCTGGTCGTGTGGGAGCGCGGTGCGGGGCTGACGCTCGCGTGCGGCACCGGTGCATGCGCGACGGTCGTGGCCGCGATCCTTACCGGTCGCTGCGACGAGGGCACGCCCGTGAAGGTGAACCTGCCCGGCGGCGCGCTCACCATTCGCGTGATGCCCGAGCTCTCGAACGTGAAGATGCACGGCCCGGCCGCGCTCGTGTTCGATGGCGAGCTCGACCTCGCCTCACTCGCTCGCCGTCCCGCGTGAAGCGACTCGCCGGCGCGGCGCGACTTTCGGTGCGAGCGCGCGTCCGATCCGACATGAAGACTCGTCCACTCGCCTCCGCCCTCTTGATCGCTGTGTCCCTGCTTGGACCCGCGTGCTCTGACAAGTGTTACGGAGCGCGCCTGATGATGGCGAACGCGACCGCGTGATCGATGTCCATCACGGAGTCGGCAGCGGGACGGGCACCTCCAATGATGGTCAGCGGTCGCGGGTGTCGGCCTCGATGACGCGAGCCACCACGTCGCGC
>DASYDE010000025.1:0-167332 GCA_036499725.1 Kofleriaceae bacterium | reverse complement strand
ACAATGGAAGCGGGGCACGACCGCATACCCACGGCTGGTGGCCATGGGTGTCCAGGTCGCGGCCGCGCTCCATACGTCGCAGCATTTACGCCGCTGGTGGTTTGCCGCGAACTCGCCCGGCATGAGCCAGGCCATGGACCTCGCGTACTTCGACCGCCTCGGCCTCCTGCAGCTGGCGTGACTTCTCGAACCGCCCGGTGCGGACCCGCATGCCGGGTGGTGTGGCAGGGGACCGGTTATCTACCGGCCCCTATGCCGATCGGCGCATGGTGTCGCTCGGTTGGCGCGCCGGGAGATGACGGGCTGCGCCGACGCTGCGGAGGCGGCAAGCGTGGCCGATCAAACTGATCGACAGCGCCAAACGCGTCGGGCAAATTGAAGCGCATGAAGCAGCCCGAGTCGTTCGAAGAGTTCTGGCCGTACTACGTCTCTCAGCACCAGAACGCGACTTCTCGCAAGTTGCACTTCGTCGGCACCACGCTCGCGCTCGGCTGCGTCGCGATCTCGCCGGCCGTTCCTGCGGCGCTGCTCGCTGCTCCCGTCGCTGGCTATGGCTGCGCGTGGATCGGCCACTTCGTGTTCGAGAAGAACAAGCCCGCCACGTGGGGCGGTCTCAAGGCGGCGGCCTGGTCGCTGCGCGGCGACTTCCGCATGTGGATGTACATGCTCGAAGGCACGATGGACTCCGAGGTGGAGAAGCACCGCCTCGCCGCTGTCCCGTCCGTCGCGTGAGTTAGTCGCAGACGGGCGGCATCGCGCAGGCGTCGAACACCGGCCCCTCCGCGCAGAACCGCTCGGGACACTCGTCGTCGTTGTCACACGCGTCGCCGTCCGCGCGCGGTCCGACGCACGTTCCGGCGTTGCACCAGGAGCCGTTCTGGCACCTGTCCTCGCACGCCTCGCCGAGCACCGGCAGTTCGACGCACGCGCCGTTCACGCAGCGGCTGAACGGAGAGCACTCGGTGCCCATCGGGCAGGCCGCCGGCGCGAGCGCGAACGCGACGCACGTTCCGTTGGTACAGGTGGCCCCGGCGTCGGCGCACAGCATGTACGGGCACGCCTCGCCGATCGCGGGAAGGGCGCGGCACTTGCCCTTCTGCAGGTCCGTGGCTCCGATGCACGCCGTGCCGTACTTGCACTCGTTGTCACCCGCGCAGTCACCCGCCGCAGCGACGAGCGCGTGGCACGTATGATCGGTCTTGTCGCAGAAGAGTGCGTCGGCGCAATTCGCATCGAACATGCACGCGGCACCCGCGGGCGCGTCGACGAGCGTCGCAGCGCACGTTCCCTCGCAGCAGGACTCTCGCGCGCAGAGCGGCTGGTCACAGGTGCCGCTGATGCACTCCGCTTCGATCTCGCACGGCTGGCCGTCTGCGACGGTGCCCGTCAGGATCGCCTGGCATGCAGCAGGTTGCTCGCGGAACTCCTTCGTCGTCACGTCGCATGACGTCGTCGCGAGAGCATCGATGCACTCCTGCGCCTTCCCTCCGTCGAACTTGACCTTCTTCGCGTCGATGCCCGGCAGCACGTCACGATCGAACGTGTTGACGAGCGTCCCTTTGCACGCGTCCTGGTTCGAGAACAGACCGCAGCGAACCAAGCGCTCGCACTGCGCGTCGAGCTCGGCCGCTTGAAAGTCCGTGGCCTTGATCCCACCGTCACCACCACCGCAGGCAGTGAGATGCGCGAACAGAGCTGCGATCACCGCAAAACGTGCGTGGCCCATCGCCACGATCGTATCACTTCTCGACGAGACGGCGCTCGCGGCTATCCCAGCGCCAGACGGGGCCGCGGCCCGAGAGATGGACGCCTCCGCGCCACGTGTCGATGCCGACCTCGTGCACGCGATCGATCGCACCGGCGAGCGCCTGTCGCCCGAGCGGCGTGACGGTGCGCCCGTCGATGAACCCTGCCTTCTGCAGCGTCTCGAGCGTGACCTTCAGCACGACGTCCGTCAGCGGGTAGCGCGGGTCGCTCGCGTGCGAGCCCAGCAGGAGCGAATCGTCGTTGCCTTCACCGCGCGCGATGGCCGCGAGGATCTGACGCTCCGTGCGCGACATGCCGCTCGTGGGATCCGGTAGCTCTTCGAGGTGGCGCTCGATCGCACCGGCGAGGAACGGCAGCGCCTTCACGCGGCGCACGAGGTACTGCAGCGCGCGCGGATCCGCGGCGGTGAGTGCGACCCACGTGGCGAGCGCTTCGTCGATGGAGTCCTTGGACAGCGGCGCGCGCTGCGGCCAGAGCGCGGCGAGCTGCTCCGGCTTCAGCTGGCCCAGGCCGAGGAACGTAGGGATCGCGGGGTGGCGATCGATCGACACGATGGTCAGCGTCTGCGGCAAGCCCTTGCGAGCGATGCGCTGCAGGATGCGCACGAGCGCGAGCTGGTCGAACAGATCGTGCTCGAACCAGAGGATGACCTCCTCGGCGCCGAGTGCCGAGTCGAGATCCTTGTCGTACTGCGCGAGCTGGCCCGGCTTGTCGTAGCCGCGCGCCTTATGGAATGCCTCGCGGACGCGATAGTGCTCGGCATCGTCGACGGGCAGGACAGGGCCCTGATCGAGCGCGTCGGCCCACACGCGGATCTCGCCAGGGAGCTCCGCGAGCGAGAGCTGGTCAGCGGTCGAGTCGCCGTTGCAGATGTGGACGATGCGCTCCATGGGCGCGACGTTAGAACGCGCACTGATAGAGGTAAACCGCCATGGACTCGATCTTCGCGACCCTCTGGTGGTCGGGGCGGACGTCGACGAGAAACGTCTCCAGTGACGCTCCCTCGAACCCCTGCGTGTGCAGCACGACGAGGTAGGGCCCATTCGCAGACAGCGCCCAGCCTGCGACCGGCACGGGAATCTGCAGGCGCATGTCGGGATCCGAGAAGTCGATCGTCGCGAGCGCGGGCTCTGCGCCATCCATCAGCTCGCGCTTGAACGTCTCGACGACGAGCGACGCGCCGCGGCTCTGGATGGTCGCCGTGCCCTCGGACGGCTGCGTGCGACGGAGGTCCAGCGCCAGCGGGCCCAGGCGGTAGAGCTCGAACTTCGCCGCGTGCGCGCCGCGCTCGATCTTCAGCGGCGACACGGTCCACGTCGAGTCGGCGGGGAGCATCCACGCGACGCCGGCAGGCAAGCGCGCCTTGTTATCCACCGGTGACAGCGGCGTGCCCTCCAGCGAGTTGTTGTCGCAACCGTATGGGAGCGCAGAGGCCTGCTCCGCGACGACGGTCGTCCGCTCGCCGCCCATCCCGACAAGCGTCCGCTTCGCTCCTGCGGTCACCGCTTTGTTCGTGTCGAACGCGAACGCATCGGCGTGCGGTGTGTACGTGATCGCATTCTCGCCGACAGAGGGAACGAGAACGAGCCCGCCGAGCTTGCTCTCGTCGACACTTGGCGCCGCGCCGTTCGTGTCCGCGGCCGTGTTCGTAGGCGCATCGACCTTTGCTGCAGGATGGCCACACGCGACGAGGAGAAGGAGTAGCGAGCGGCGCATCGACAGCAGGATAGACCGTCTCGTGTTACAGCGGAGCGATGGCGACGGGCGTGATCAAGTTCTACAAGCCGGGCCCGCCGATCGCGTTTGGATTCATTCGCCGCGCGGACGGAACCGACATTTACTTCGCGCGCCACAATCTCTCCGAGGACACGGATGAGGCCGCGCTCGTCGAGGATTGCGCGGTCTCCTACGACGAGGTCACGACGCCCAAGGTCACGTACGCGACGAACGTGAAGGTCTGCTAGCGCATGCTCCTGTTCGGGATCCTCGCCGTCGTGGCCGTCACGCTGATCGGCGTCGGGCTCACGGCGGTCGAGGGGCGCAAGGTCAGACCGCTCGTGTTTCGCTGCGGTAAATGCGGCGGCGAGTTCACACAGGCCGCGCACCTCGACTATCCGAAGCGCTGTGCGCTCTGCGGGGCGGTGGACTGGGCCCACTAGGCCTGCAACAGAGCGACACGCGAGCCACAGGGACGCGCAACGTTCGCGCCCCAGGCTGGAATGCATGAAGCCGCCGACGTTTCTCCTCTCGCTGTTCATGGTCGTCGGGTGCAGCGCTTCGACGAGGCGTATGGTCGCAGGCACGTTGGGCGGCGCATCGATGGTCACCGCGATGGGCAGCGAGATGCTCGTTACCCAGGACAGGACGGCCGGTGTCGTCGAAGGTTCGCTGATCGCGACCAGCTTCGTCGCGCTGGCTATCGGGTTTTATGACGCGCCGATCGGCGGCGGTAGCTATGGGGGCGGCGGCGGAACCGGCGACGAAATCAGCGGCGGGACATCGTCGACCGATGGAGCAGGACAGTCACCTTCATCCGCCAGTGCAGTCGCGTCCCCCGTCGACGCGAGCGGCAACTCGTTCAGCAATACCGGCGCGTACGCCGGCCGTCGTGACAACAACGGCAACACGTTCGACGCGGCCGGTGCGTACGCTGGTCGCACCGACAGCAACGGCAACACGTTCGACGCGGCGGGCGCGTACTCGGGGCGCACCGACTCCAGTGGGAACGCGTACAACGCGGCGGGCGCGTACGCCGGGCGCCTCGATTCGAGCGGGAACAGCTTCGATGCGACGGGTGCGTACGCGGGGCGCATCGACGCGAGCGGGAACGTCTTTGATCGCACCGGAGCGTATGCGGGACGCGTCGACGGCGAGTGTGACGACGCGTGCAAGCAGGCCGCGGCCGCCAAGTTGCGCTAGGCACGCCCGACGATCTGGATGCGCACGCGCACGCGATCGCCGAGCTCGACTTCCTCGGCGCGCTGGACCGCGACCTTGATCGGCACGAGGTAGCGGCCGTCCTTGGGCCACATCGCCGTGCGGAACTGTGTCGCGCCGATCGTCACGATCATGGCACCTGGCCCCAGTACTCGATCCCGCGCGCGAGCTCTTTCACCGCCGCTGTGGCCTTCGCAGGCATCGGTACGAACAAGAACGGCGCTGGTCCACGCCACTCGATGACGCGCCCGGTGAACGACCACTCCACGCGCAAGAGTCTAGTAGGGTGGGCGCGTGCGTTACAGGATGAAGCAGAAGGTGTTCTCGATGGCCGATCGGTTCACGATCACCAACGAGCTCGAGGAGCCCGTCGCGTTCATCGACGGGCGGACGTTCAGCTTCGGCGACAAACTGACGTTCACCGATGTGACGGGCCGCGAGGTTGCGTACATCGAGCAGAAGCTGATGTCGTGGGGGCCGACCTATCACATCTATCGCGACGGGGTCCTCGCGGCAGAAGTGAAGAAGAAGCTGTTCTCGTTCACGCCGACGTTCACCATCGGCGTGATCGGCTCGGATGACCTCGCAATCGAGGGCGATCTCTGGGCGCACGAGTACTTCTTCGTCCGCAACGGACAAGCCGTGGCGACCGTCTCCAAGGCGTGGTGGTCAGTCGCCGATACGTACGGCGTCGAAGTGCTCGATGCGGAGGA
Source organism: Kofleriaceae bacterium (assembly GCA_036499725.1). Lineage (GTDB taxonomy): Bacteria > Myxococcota_A > Polyangia > Haliangiales > Haliangiaceae > JABFXX01. Next base: position 161,915 of record DASYDE010000025.1, on the reverse strand, counting down.
TCACATCCTCATCCTCGCGAGCACGGTCGTGATCGACCTCGTCGCCGCCCACGAAGCGAAGCACTGATTCCTGGCCGATCGACCATTTAACGTACCTGGCGAGTGACGTGCGCTAGAGCAGGCGAGGTGCTGTGCGATAGTGCGCCGCATGAATCGGCCCGGAGCTCGCGGTGACTTGCTCGCGCGACTCGCGCGAAGCACCCCAGAGCAGCCGGTCGGACTCGGCCGCTACGAGGTGACCGGGCGGCTCGGGCGCGGTGGCATGGGGACCGTATACGCGGCCATCGATCGCACGCGCGGTACGCAAGTCGCGCTCAAAACGTTGTCGGAGATCGACGCGGCGGCGGGGATGCGGCTCAAGCGCGAGTTCCGCGTCGTCGCCGATCTCGCGCACCCGAACCTCGCGCCGATGTACGAGCTGGCGCAGGAAGCTGGCCTGTGGTTCTTCACGATGGAGCACGTGGAGGGCGTTGGCTTTCGTCAGTGGGCCCGCGGCGGCGCGTTGACGACGGACGCGGACTCGATGCCCATCACGGTCGCGGCCGACCGGTCGTCGCCAGGCACTAGCTCCGTACTGTCGTCCGCGCAGACCGCGACGCGTGAGGTGGGCGCGCTCAGCGTGGTCGAGCTGCCGACGCGGGACCTCGGGGCGGCGCCGTTCGTGTTGCAGGACAGCCCCGACGGGGAGCTCGCGCCGTCGGTGGCGAGAGCGACGGTCCCGGAGGCGTCGGAGCCCCAGCGCTCGATCGAGGCGGTTCGCGCTGCCCTTGTCGAGCTGCTGCGCGGGCTCGCCGCGCTCCACGATGCGGGACTGTGGCACGGAGACGTCAAGCCGCAGAACGTGCTCGTCCGCGAGGACGGCCACGTCGTTGTCGTGGACTTCGGGCTCGCCCAGCGTATCGGCGACGCGCGCGTGTCCCAGACGACAGGCGGCACGCCGGTGTTCATGTCCCCCGAGCAACACGCGGGCGTGGGCGTCGGACCGGCGTCGGATTGCTACGCGGTGGGCGTGCTGCTGTACCAGGTGCTCACGGGGCGCGTGCCGTTCGACTCGGAGAGTCTGCTCGAGCTGTACTTTCTCAAGACGCAGCACGCGCCGCCGGCGCCGCGCGAGCTCGTCCCCGAGATCCCTGCGGATCTGAGCGACATCGCAATGGCGCTGCTGCAGCCCGCACCGGAGCGGCGCCCGACGGCGTCTGACCTGCTGCGCGTCCTCGCGGGCGACGACGAGGCACGGCAGAGCGTTCATGGCCGCATCGCGCGCTCCACGTTCGTCGGGCGGCGCGCCGAGTTGCGGCGACTCGGTCAAGCGTACGGCATCGCGCGCGGGGGCGAGCTGATCGTGGTGCACGCGCACGGACCATCGGGCATCGGTAAGTCAGCGCTCGTTCGCAGCTTCTGTCGCGGCGTGGCTGATGTCGATCGCGCGCTGTGGTTGCGCGGCCGCTGCTACGAGCGCGAGAGCGTGCCGTACAAGGCGTTCGACGGCGTGATCGACGAGCTCGCCGAGCACCTCGCGACTCTGTCCGAGTCCGTCATCGAGACCATCGTGCCGGAGTGGATCGCCGAGCTCGCGCACGTGTTCCCGGCGCTGTTGACCGTGCCGCGGATCGCGCAGCTGGATTCCGTCGACAAGGCGATTCATGCCATCGAGATGCGCCGTCGCGCGTTTGCAGCGCTGCGCCAGCTGCTTCGGGCCCTGGCCGCCCGCAACTCGCTCATCATCACGCTCGACGATCTGCAGTGGGCGGATGCGGACAGCGTTCGCCTGCTGTCCGCGCTTGTCGACGATCTGCCCGATGCACGCGTGCTGGTCATTGCGAGCTACCGCCGCGTCGAGGCGGACGCCAATCCGTCGCTGCGCGAGTACTTCGCGGCCTCTCGCGATACACGCGTTCTCCATCGCACCATCGATCTCGCGATCCCGTCGCTGGCGGCGGCCGATGCGGAGGAGCTCGCGCGCGCGATCCTGGGCGAGCGCGCGGCGACGACCAGCGACACGAAGCTCCGGCGGTTGACCGAGGAAGCCTCCGGTATTCCGTTCTTCATCGAGGAGCTAGCGCGGTTCGTCTCGGCAGGTGGGGCCGAGGAAGGATCGATCTCGCTCGAGGAGGCGATCCTCGCTCGCGTGCGCGCATTGCCGCGAGAGCAACGCGCGGTGCTCGAGCTCGTCGCGGTCGCCTCCACGCCCGTCCCGCAATCGGTCGTCTTCGCCGCCACGGGTATCGGCGCAGGCGCACTTCCCGTGTTGCTCGGACTGCGCGCTGCCTCGCTCGTCGACTGGCAGGGCGTCGGCGTCGATGATCCGGTGGCGACGTATCACGACAGGATCCGCGACGTCGTCGTCGGCAGTTTGGACGAGCGCGGGCGTGCGACGCGTTCACTCGCGCTGGGGCGCACTCTCGCTGCCCGCCACGCAACGGAGCCGCAGGGACCGTGGGTCTTCGAGGCCGTGCGTCACCTCGCGGCCGCCGCATCGCTTCTCCGTCCCGCGGAGCGCATCGCGACGAGCCGACTGGCGCTCGCGGCAGGTCAGCGAGCGCGCGAGGGTGCAGCGTTCCCGCTCGCGTTCTCGTGCTTCGAACGAGGCATCGCGCTCCTCGGTGATGATGGCTGGAATGTCGCGTACGACCTCGCACTCGGGCTGCACGCGGGATCCGCCGAGGCGGCCTATCTCTCCGCCGAGTGGTTCGCGATGACCGAGCGCTGCGCCGACGTCAAACGGCACGGTCGCGGCATCCTCGATCAGCTCGTCGCGTGGGAGGTCGAGATCGACGCGCGCATCGGTCGGCACGAGTACGGCGCTGCCGTGGATACCGGCATGGAGGCGCTCGCACTGCTCGACGTCGAGCTGCCGCGGGATCCGACGCTCGCGCAAGTCGGCGAGGCGTTCGCGCGGACGCTCGCCGTCCTCGAGAGGATCGGGCCCACGGGGCTCGCCGCGCTCTCGGACGTCGCCGATCCAACCGTCGCCGCCGCGATGCGAATCCAGGTGCGCGTCAGCCCGGCTGCCTACTTCGCACGCCCGTTGCTCCTGCCGATGGTCGCATCGCAAGTGATCGAAACGTCCATCGCGCGTGGCCTGGATCCCACGACTCCCTACGCGCTCGCGCTGTTCGGCATCGTGATGAACACGGCCGGCATGTATGCGGCATCGCATACCTGGGGACAGCTCGCCGTCGAGCTGCTCGACCGCTGGCCCGATCGCCGCCTCGAAGCGGCCACGCGTCATATCGTGTTCAACCTCGTCTGTCCGTGGATGGTCCCGCTCGCGTCCACGCTCCCCGAGCTCCAGAAGACCTGGAACATCGGCAAGCGCATCGGCGATCTCGAGTACGCGTCGTACGCCGCGCACGGCTACGTTCACAGCTCGATCTATGTCGGCCGTCCGCTCGGCGCGCTGCTCGACGAAGCACTCGCGATCTCTTCCGAGATGAGGGCGCTGGGGCAGGTCAACGCCCAGCACGTCCACGATCCGTTCGAACAGTTACTCGAGGCTCTCACTGGCAAGCTCGCCAATGCGCCGCGGCTGAATGACAAACAGTTCGACGAGCAGCAGCGCCTTGCCTCCGCCGAGGCCGCAGGATCGCGCAGCGGCATGTTCATCATGCGTCTCGCGATGGGGCTATCGCGCTTTTACCTCGGTGACATCGATGACGCGGCCGAACAGTTCGAGCGCGCGCGTCCGCTCCTCGACGCCGTTCCATCGGTGTGGCACCTGCCGATCCTCCACCAGTTCGCCGCGCTCGCAGCCTGCATGCAGCTCGAGCGAACCGAGGCCGCCGCACAGGGACCACTCCGCGCAAGGATCGCCGTCAGCCTCGACGCCCTCCGCACGCTCGCGACCACCGCTGCGCCGAGCAACTTCGTTCATCGGGTCGCGCTCGTCGAGGGACTGCTCGCGCACGCCGATGGTGACGACGCAGCGGCGCTCGCGTTGCTCCAGCGCGCGATGCGTCACGCGGCGGACGGTGGCTGGCGTGGCGACCTCGCGCTCGGTCACGAGCTCGCGGCGCGCTGCTATCCGCCCGGCGAAGACCGCGATGGCGAGCTCGTCACCGCACGCGCGCTGTACGCGGAGTGGGGCGCGCTCGCCAAGCTCGCGTTGATCTAGCGCCGGCCCGAATGCGTTAGAGCGGGCGCTTCTGACCGAGGTGGTACTTCTTCATCTTGTCGATCAGCGTGACGCGCGAGACGCCGAGGCGACGCGCTGCTTCTGACTGATTGCCGCCCGTGCCTTCGAGGGCGCGCGCGACGAGACCGCGCTCGAATGCTTCGACTTGCTCCTTGAGCGAGGGGCCGTTGCGCGCGTCGGTCAGCGGTGGTTCGTCGTCGTGACCGCTGTCGTTCACGGCAGGCATGCCGTCGTACGACGAGGACGGCGGCGTTCCGCTCGCGGCTTCGTAGTCGGCGACGCCGATGGGGCCACCCGCAGAGAGGGCGGCGAGGCGAGCGATGGTGTTTTCGAGCTGACGCACGTTGCCTGGCCAATCTGCGCGAACCAGCGTCTCGATGAGCGCTGGCTCGAGCGTGATGTTGCCGACCCCGAATCGATCGCCGTAGCGGCGCGCGAACTCGTTGGCGAGGTCGGGGATGTCTTCCTTGTGATCGCGGAGGGGAGGGACGTGGAGCTCGACGACGGCGAGCCGGTAGTAGAGATCCTCGCGGAACGCGCCGGCCTTGGCGTCGTGGGCGAGGTCGCGGTTCGTCGATGCGACGACGCGGACGTTCACCTTCTCGATGCGTCCACCGACGGGCTGGATCTCGCCCTCTTGGAGAACGCGGAGGAGCTTCGCTTGGATCGCGAGGGGAAGCTCGCCGACCTCGTCGAGGATCAGCGTGCCGCCGTCGGCTTGCTTGAAGAAGCCTTCGCGCGTGGCGGTGGCGCCAGTGAAGGAGCCCTTGGCGTGACCGAACAGCTCTGCGTCAGCGAGCTCGGCCGTCATCGCGGCGCAGTTGAAGCGCACGAGCGGGTGCTTGGAGCGACCGGACTGCGCGTGAAGCAGCTCGGCGACGAACTCCTTGCCGGTGCCCGTCTCGCCGCGCACGAGGACCGTGACGTCACGGGTGGCGACGCGCGAGGTGGCTTCGAGCAAGCGGCGCATCGCGCGCGAGCCACCGATGATGCGGCGACCGAGCGTCTGTTCTGCGGCGAGGCGGCGGTTGTCGACCCGGAGGCGGCGAGCTTCGAGAGCGCGCTCGAGGACAACGGCGACCTCGTCGATGTCGAACGGCTTGGCGAGGTAGTGATACGCGCCTTGCTTCATCGCTGCGACGGCGACGCGTTCGCTGCCGTGAGCGGTCAACAGGATCACGGGGAGCGATGCGTCGCGCTGCGAGATCTGCGTCATCAGCTCGAGGCCGTCCATGCCGGGCATGGAGAGGTCGGTGAGCACCGCGTCGGCTTCTTCGAGCTTGGTGAGCGCTTCTTCACCCGAGCGAGCGGAGACCACCTTGTGGCCTCGATCGGCGAGGACCTCGCCAAGGGTGAACAGGACGCCGGGCTCGTCATCGACGAGAAGTACGCAGCTCACGCGCGTGCCTCGACCATCGCGACGCGCGGCGTCGGCTGCGGGGACATCTTGGCTTCCGCGGGAAGCGTGATGGTGGCGCTGGTGCCCTGACCGACGGTGGACTTGTAGTCGAGCGTGCCGCCGTGCTGCGTGATGACCGATTGCGCGAGGACGACGCCGAGGCCGGTGCCGTTGGGGCGCGTGGTGAAGAACGACTGGCCCAGGCGCTCCATGTCCTCGGGCGGGATGCCGCGACCGGTGTCGCGCACTTCGAGCGTGATGCCGTTGGAGTCGTTGCGCACGCGAACGACGACGCGACCGCCGCTCGGCGTGGCTTCGACTGCGTTGGAGACGAGGTTGATGAGCGCTTCCTTGAGGCGGCGCGTATCACCCTTGACCTGCGTCGGCGGCGCTTCGATCTCGAGGGAGACACCGGCGGTCTCGGCGCGACCAGCGACGATCTCGAGGACATCGCGGGCGAGGGCGGAGAGGTCGAGCATCTCGGGCTTGAGATCCTCGAGCGGGCGCGAGAACGAGAGGTACTCGGCGAGGATGGTCTCCATGCGCGCAATCTCCGACGAGACGACGGCGAGGCGCTCCTGCGTACGTTCGCTCTCGGGGGAGCGGGCGACGAGCTGACAGAGGCCCTTGATCGACGCGAGCGGATTCTTGAGCTCGTGAGCGACCTTGGCGCCAACGCCCTGGAGGCGGCGGAGCTGAGCGACCGCTTCGACGACGCGCTCTTCGCGGAGCGACGCCATGGAGAAGTTGGTCGTGGACGAGAGCGCCGTCAGCTTGCCGACCATGAGGTGAAGCATGAAGAGGTGCCAGCCGAGCGCGATGAGGATCGCGAGCGTGTAATAGAAGGTGGGGATGGGCGCGCCCACGATGGACGTGGGCAGGAACACCATCGCGACGATCAGGAAGAAGTTACCGACGGCGGTCCAGCGAGCGACGGGGTAGGGGCCGAAGAACAGGAGCGACACGATCGCGGGGAGCAGGAGGCTCGGCACGAACGGCGAGTGGATGCCGCCCGAGAGCGAGGCGCTGCCCACGACAAATAGCTGCGCGACCACGTTCATGCGGATGAAGCCGGACTCGACCTCTTGCGGGTCTGTCTGCCGACCAACGACGAAGCGGTGCGACAGCGCGAACAGCGCGTAGAGGCCGAGCAGTGCACCAACACGCCAGGACTCGAGACCACCGATATAAAGGATGGAGAGCGACGCGACCTGAACGGCGCAGCCCATCACAAGGGTCACCTTGGAGGTCTTGCGGGCGTTCTCTACGAAGAAGCGGTCGCGAGTCGCCCGAAACACCTCGCCTCTGCACGCCTGTGCGTCAGCGAGGGTCTTGAACGATGGAGGCACGCCACACGTGTCTGCCAGGGGCGTGCCAGCGAGCGGTTCCTGAAGACCCATACGGCAACTCTAGCCCGATCGATAGGTTGGACGAGAGCTGATCGAAACGTGACGTCGGGTGTCACGAAACGTGACCTACAGTTGTAAGGCCGGCCGACAGACGCGAGAGACAAACCTCGCATCTGTTGATGTCCCCTGGTCTAGCGCCGTGGCACGGGCGGTGCTTTCGTCCGCGGCATGACTCCGCGCCTCCGCTCGTCGTTGTTCATCGCCGCGACACTCGCGATCGTCCCCGCCGCTCTCGCCCAGCCCAAGGCTGGTGCGCCGGCCCCCGCGTCCAAGCAGCCCGCGCCTGCCCCCGCGCCCACCGCTGCGCCGGTTGCAGCGGACGACACGTTCGAGAGAGACCTCGATGCGCTGTTCAAGCAGGGTGGTCTCACCTCTGATCAGGCAGCAGCGCGCGCCGTGAATGCGTCTCCGACGGTGCGCAAGAGCGCCGCAGATATCGACGTCGCGATCGCGCAGGCCGAGGCAGCAGAGCTCTCGCGCGTCCCGCAGGTGACCGCCGGCATGACCTACACGCGCCTCTCGCACGTGGATTCTGTCGCGTTCGATCTCGACGGCGCGGGCCCGATGGCGCCGATCACGCTCGCACCGTCGATCGTCAACACCTATGCAGCGACGGCACGCGTGAACGTCGCGCTCTCGGACTACGTGCTGCGCTATCCCAAGCTGATCGACGCGGCAAACCTCGCGAAGGATGTCGCCCGCGTGTCGCGCCGCTCGAGCGAAGTGGATGCGTCGCAGGATGCACGCGTCGCGTACTACGAGTGGGTGCGCGCGAAGCTGCAGGTGCTCATCGCCGAGCGGCAGCTCACGAACGTGAAGACGACCGTCGAGCAAGTGCGCGCCCTGGCCGACGTGCAGCGCGTGTCTCGCGCGGACCTTCTCCGCGTCGAGTCCAACGAATCGCAGGCCGAGCAGACGGTGACGCAGTTGCGCTTGCTGTCGGAGCTGCGTGAAGAGCAGCTGCGCTTGCTCATCGACGAGCCGGCCAACACGCCGCTCGCGATCGGCGAAGACATTCGCGCGGAGATGACCGCGCCCGACTCGGTGGCGCTCGACGAAGCGGTGAAGACGGCGCACGAGAAGCGCTTCGACTTCCAGGTGCTCGACAAGGGCATCCAGGCGAAGGAGAAGCAGCGCGAGGGCGAGAAGGCTGCGTACTACCCGCGCCTCTCCGCATTCGGTGCGGCCGAGTACTCGGATCCGAACCAGCGCATCTTCCCGCAGAAGCAGCAGTTCGACTTCACATGGTCGGCGGGACTGCAGCTGACGTGGGCGCTCAACGACGCGCTCATCGAGCAGACGACGCAGCGCCGCCTCGAGGGCGAGACCAACTCGCTGCGCGCTGATCGCGAGAACCTCGATCGCGGAGCGCGGATCCAGATCCTCGCCGCGCAACAGGCGGTCGCGAATGCGAAGTCCGCGCTGACCACGAGCGCCTCCGGTCTCGCCGCCTCCGAGGAGAGCTATCGCGTGCGCCGCGAGCTCCTCAACGCCGAGCGCGCGACGGCGGTCGAGCTTGTCGACGCCGAGACCGACCTGACCCGTGCGCGCATCGCGTCGTTGAACGCGCGCGTGGACCTGCGCGTGGCGCTCGCAGAGCTAAATCACGCCGTCGGCGCCGATACGGCGACCGCGAAGTAGCCCCGGCGGGGTGCGCGGGAGTGTCGCAGGCGATCCCCGCCGTCCCCCGGAACTGCTCTCCGCTGCTAGTGATTCCGCCCGACAGGTGTCGGCGCCCCGTACAGGGCAGGGCCAATTCGGGAACCTAACCATACGGATGGTGATTGCCCCGAGTGGCAGGAACCATGCATGAAAGGCCCGCCATGCGCGGTACGACCGTTCTCCTCCTCGTTTCCCTCGCTGCCTGTAACAAGAAGTCCGCAGAGGAGGCGACGAACAAGCCGCCCCCGCCTGCGCCCGTGAAGGTAGCGCTCGCGACGGTCGACGAGGTGTCCACGCCGGAGACGCTCACGCTGACCGGCATGATCGCCGCGGACCAGCGCGCCGAGGTCACCGCCGACACGCAGGGCAAGGTCCTCGCGGTCATGGTCGAGCGCGGCCAGCGCGTGAAGATGGGCGACCCGGTCGTCCGGCTCGATGTCCGCAGCGCCGCGCTCTCCGCGCGCGAAGCACAGGCCAATGTCGCCGCCGCTCGCGCGCAGAAAGGACTCGCTGACGAGGAGTGCCGCCGCACCAAGTCGCTGCTCGACAAGGGCGCCATCACGCGCAGCGAGTACGACCGCCAGACCACGCAGTGCGCGTCCGCGCAGGAGTCCGTGAGCGCCGCGCAGGCCCGCGCCGAGATGATGTCCAAGTCGGTCGCGGACGGTCTCGTTCGCGCGCCGTTCGACGGCATGGTCGCCGAGAAGAGCGTCACGCCGGGCGAGTGGGTCGCACCGGGTCGCTCGCTGTTCACCCTCGTCGATGACGAGCCGCTCAAGATCGAGCTCAGTGTTCCCGAGGTCGCCACGCAGGCGATCCAGCAGAACCAGACGGTCAAGATCCACGCGACGGCTGTTCCGTGCGTGGAGTTCAGCGCCAAGGTCACGCGCATCGGCGCGGAGATCGGCCGCACGCGCTCGTTGATCGTCGAGGCGACGATCGACAAGGGAACGCAGACCGCGATCGACAGCGCCGAGTGCGCCGCGATGATCGCGGATCACCACGTCGACGTGACGAAGTCGTCGCTCGTTCCCGGCATGTTCGCCGAGGCGATCGTTCAGATCGGCACCAAGACCCGCCCCGTCGTTCCGCGCTCCGCCGTCGCGATGCGCGGCAAGACCGAGCACGTGTTCGTCGCGACCGCGGATGGTTCGCTCAAGGACAGCGTGATCCTGCAGGGACCGTCGGGCGCGCCGGGAACGGCGGCCATCATCAAGGGCGACTTGAAGAAGGGCGACAAGATCGTCGCCGTTGCCTACAAGGCCGTCGTCGACGGCGCCAAGTTCAGCGAAGGCGGCCCCAAGACAGTCGCCGAGATTCCCGCCGATCAGCAGGACGGCGTGAGCGCCGGATCGAGCGCTCCTCCGCCCGCCGCCCCCACCGCTCCGGCACCCGCCGCGAAGCCGACCACCCCGGCGCCGACTCCCAGCGCCCCCACCGGTTCGAACAAGTAAGGAGCCCGCACCATGCAGTGGCTATCCCAGATCTCCGTTCGAAGGCCGGTGTTCGCCACCGTGCTCATCCTCGTGCTTGTTGTCGTCGGCGCTGTTGGTTACAGCAGCCTCGGCGTCGACAAGTTCCCCAAGGTCGACTTCCCGGCCATCACCATCGTCACGCCGTATCCGGGTGCGTCGCCGCTCGCCGTCGAGTCCGACGTATCAAAGAAGGTCGAGGAAGCGGTCAACACGATCAGCGGTCTCGACATGCTGACATCGACATCGACGGAGGGCGTTTCGCTCGTCGTCGCTCAGTTCGACCTCGAGGTCGATCCGGACAAGGCCGCGAACGACATCAATGAAAAGCTCGCGACGATTCTTCGCGATCTGCCTCCCGGGTTGCGCCCCGAGGTTCGCAAAGCGGATCCCGATGCAGCGCCCGTCCTGGTGATCGCCGTCAAGGGCCCTGCCGACGCGAGCGTTCGCGACCTCACGCGCTTCGCCGACAAGAGCGTCAAGCAGCAGCTCGAGCGCCTTCCCGGCGTCGGTCAGATCATCATCCTCGGTGGCCAGGATCGCCAGATCAACGTGCAGCTCGATCCGATCCTGCTCGCGTCCGCCGGCGTCTCCGCGATCGAAGTGCAGCGCGCCATCGCGGCTGGCAACGTGAACGTCCCCGGTGGGCGCATCGAGGCCGGTCCGCAGAACACCACGCTCCGCGTCGAGGGTCGCGCCATCGAAGCCGACCAGATCGGTCAGATCGTCGTCCGCCAGATGGGCGGCACGCACCCGATTCTCGTGCGCGACGTCGCGAAGATCGTCGACGCCGAGGAAGACGCCGAGACGTCTGCCGTCCGCAACGGCGTCAAGTCGATCGCGCTCTCTATCCGCAAGCAGTCCGGCACCAACACCGTCGCTGTCGTCGATCTCGTGAAGAAGGCAGTCACCGAGCTCAGCAGTCACTTGCCCAAGGGCTACGAGGTCAACATCGTCCGCGATAACTCGCTGCAGATCCGCACGTCGGCGGACCAGGTGCTCGAGCACTTGATCATCGGCTCGTTCCTCGCGGCTCTCGTGGTGCTGCTGTTCCTCGGCAGCCTGCGCTCCACGATCATCGCCGCGCTCTCCATCCCGGTGTCCATCATCTCGACGTTCGGCTTGATGATGATCGCCGGCTTCACGCTCAACATGATGACGCTGCTCGCGCTCGCGCTCGCGGTCGGTATCGTGATCGACGACGCGATCGTCGTGCTCGAGAACATCTACCGGTTCATCGACGAGAAGCGCATGAAGCCGTTCCCGGCCGCGATCCACGCGACCAAGGAAATCGGTCTCGCCGTCCTCGCGACGACGCTCTCGCTGATGGCCGTGTTCCTCCCCGTCGCGTTCATGAGCGGCATCGTCGGCCGCTTCCTCTACAGCTTCGGCCTCACGATGGCGTTCGCGATCGCGGTCTCCATGATCGTCGCGTTCACGCTGACGCCGATGATGGCCGCCCGCATGCTGCCGCTTCCGCCGCCTCCGGGCGAGGAGCGCCGTCGCAGCTGGCTCGAGCGCGGCTCTGACTTCGTGTACCGCCCCATCGCGCGCGTGTACTCCGGCGTCCTCGCGTTCTGCCTTCGCCACCGCTGGGTCGTCGGAATCGCGATCATCGGCTCGTGCATGACGACGCCCATCATGGCCAAGAAGGTCGGCGGCGACTTCCTGCCGCTGAACGACGAGGCGCAGTTCGAGGTCTACATCCAGACCCCGCAGGGCACGTCACTCGAAGCGACCACGCTGATCGGTGAACGCATCGCTCGCGGCATCCGGCAGTACCCGGAGGTCGCGGCGACGCTCGTGACCATCGCGGATACTGACCAGCGCGAAGCCAACATCGGTCGCGTGTACGTCTCGATGACCTACCCGGAGACGCGCACGCGCAGCCAGGCCGAGATCATGCAGCTCGTTCGCGAGAACGTTCTCAACGACCTCGCGATCGGTAGTCAGCAAGCGATCGACAAGGCCAAGGACGACGTCAGCAAGAAGCTCGCGACCGCGTCCGCCGCCGACAAACCTGCGCTGCAGGCACAGCTCGACGACTTGAAGGGACGCACCGGTACGCGCGTCGCAGCGCAGCCCGTGAACGACTTCTCGCTCGGCGGTCAGAACGCGATGGTCATGTACCTCATCTCCGGTCCGGACCTCGACAAGCTCGAGGTCTACGGCAAGAAGGTCATGGACCATATGCGGGCCGTCCCGGGCGTCGTCGATCTCGACTCGAGCTTGGTCGACCCCGTCGCCGAATCGCTCGTGAAGCCGAACCTCGAGCGTGCAGCGCTCCTCGGCGTTGACCCCAACGCCATCACAGCCACGCTCGCCGTGCTCATCGGTGGCCAGGAGACGTCGACGTTCGAATACGAGGGCGACCAGTACCCGGTGTTCCTCCGCGCGGCGGAGCAGTTCCGTAACGACCCGAGCAAGTTGAGCCTCATCTCTGTGCCGTCGTCCACGCTCGGCCAGGTGCCGTTGACCGACGTCATCACCGTTGGCGAGGGGCTCGCGACCTCCAAGATCACGCGCAACAGCCGCGAGCGCGCCGTCACGCTCACCATGAACGTGAAGCCTGGCTTCTCGCAGCAGACCGTCGTCTCCGAGATCCAGAAGGCCATCAAGGATCTGAACCTGCCGCTCGGGTACACGGCGGAGCCGTTCGGTCAATCCAAGGAGATGGCCAAGATGATGAAGGCGTTCGTCTTCGCCATCCTGCTCGCGATCATCTTCATGTACCTGGTGCTCGCCGCGCAGTTCGAGTCGTGGGCGTACCCGTTCATCATCCTCATGAGCCTCCCGCTCGTCGTTCCGTTCGCGATCATGTCGCTGGCCATCACGGGCGGCTCGCTGAACATCATGTCGATGCTCGGTCTCATCGTGCTGTTCGCGATGGTCAAGAAGAACGCGATTCTCCAGGTCGACCACGCGAATGGTCTGCGCCGCCAAGGCATGCAGCGCACGGAAGCGGTGCTCGCTGCGAGTCGTGACCGTCTGCGCCCGATCCTCATGACGACGCTCGCGTTCGTCGCCGGCATGATTCCGCTCATCACGTCCAAGGGCGTGGGTGCGGGTATGTCCAAGGCGATGGCGCAGATCGTCGTCGGTGGTCAGGTGCTCTCGCTGCTGCTCACGCTCGTCGCTATCCCCGTCATCTACACGTGGTTCGATGACCTCGCGAACTTCCTCAAGCGCGTCGTCGGGAAGGTGTTGCCGAAGGGCCCGACCGCAGCGGAGCGCGGTGCAGAAGAAGTTGGCGTGATCGATATCAACGCGCCGTCAACCGCGCCTGGTACCGAAGCACACTGAAAACACACTCGCGCATGCGGCCTGGGGTGCGTCCAATGAGCGCGCTCCGGAGCGTGAACGCTGGCGCGTGTCTTTGCGGGAGAATCGGGTTGTGAAATCCGAACTCGCTTTGGTATGACGCGACTCCTTCACGTTAGTCGCGCTCGTGACCATGCCCAAAACGACGACACGTTCTCTCGACCTTCGCGCGCTGCTCAATGTTCCGCAGGATGACCTGCAGGCCCAGCTCGCGACCCGATTGGGCCGACTCGGGTTTCCAGCGTTGCGCAGCACGCACATCCAGCTCCTGAACGCGATCACCGGACTCTCGCGCGACAGCGATGCCGAGATTCGCGGTGTCCGCCTCTCGGACCTCATCGGAATGCTCTCGCTGCCCAAGCAGACGGTCGGCGACCTCCTGGACGAGCTCGAAGAGCAGCGCATGGTCGAACGCTTTCCCGATCCGGACCACGGCGTCATCAAGCGCGTGCGCCTGGGACCCAAGGGCAAAGTGTGGGCGGCGGAAGTGCGCCGCGTGTCCGCCGCCACCGAGGCCCGCTGGGCCACCCGACTCGGCTCCAAGAAGATGAAGTCGCTCCGCCTGCTCCTGGAGGAGCTCGCCGCGACCGTCGATGCTCCGGCGGAAGCCAAGAGCAACGGCCACCGCAGCGCCAAGCGCTAAATCGCGCTCCTCGCGCGGCCGGCTCGGTTTACAATGGGCCACACATGGCCGAGCCAGCTTCTCCTACGCACGCGGCAGCCGCGCCCGCAGTGGCCGCACCAACCGGCGAGACGCCGCAGGAACAAGCCGGCATCCAGTCCGCGTTTACGGCCGCCGGCCAGGTACCTGCTGTCGCGCCTGGCGCAGGTGGTGGACAAGCAACGGGCGGTGGGAAGGCCACGGCCTCGCAGCTCGCGTTTCAAGACCACGCGCCGACGCCCCCGGGAACGCCGGCGCAACATCGCGATGCGGCTTCGCGCGCCGCAGCGCTGCGTCTCGCGCAGGAGCTCGCGAATGGCATCGAGCGCTCGCACCCGGCTGCTGGCCCCGAGCTCGAGGTTGCGGACGGTGCCGAGCGCAACACCCGCAAGCAGCGCACGGAAGAAGTCAGTCCCGACATCACTGCGCAGCGCGGTATCCGCCCGCGCAAGTACCGCAGCTACCTCGACGCTCCTCGCAACAACGCCGAGGTGGCCTACGCCCGCGTGCTGCCGCAGGTGACGGCGTACATCAACCAGCAGCTCACGGCGGCAGGCGCGACGTTCCGCGTGACGCAGGCGGAGATTGCGGCGAACTTCCTCTCGGAGGGCGGCAACCTCCTCCTCGACATGGGCGCGACGGCGAACATCGATGGCTACGGCTACGCCGGCATCGATACGATCCGCGACCGAGCCGAACAGGTCCGACCGTATCTCCATCCGTCGGTCGCGGCGATCATGGACGACCCCGCGCACTGGAGTAATCCGCAGAACGAGCAAGGGCAGGGCGTTCACAGTCTCACCGATCTGACGATCGAGCAGACCGCGTACGCGAACGCGTCGATGTATGCGAGCGCGATGACGATCGTCGAGCACGATCTCATGGCGCGTGGCGTGAACGTCCGCACGCTACCGCCAGCGGCACGCATCTTCTGGGCGTCGCTCTACTACAACCTTGGCGAAGGCCGGTTCGCCGCCGGAGACAAGCCCGCGACCGGTGGCCGCAAGTACCTCGCGCTGCACGGCTACCAGTGGTACGCGCAGAAGTACACGGGCAACGACACCGTCGCCGCCGGGATGGGAGCGCAGCACAACGCGGCGCTGCGCCTCGCAAACGAGCAGCTGATCAACACCGACCTCGACGGGAACTCCGGCGGCGCGACCGACGGCGTCGGACTGCCGACCGCACAGGTCCGTATGGTCAACGTTCCGCTGTCGAGCCTGCTCGAGTCGACGGACGTGCTCGCCGGTGACGTCCGTGACATCGCGCTCGGCAACGCACCCATCACGGGCGGTAGCGTCGGCGAGACTATCGCGGTCGTCGACACCATCCTGCGTCAGGCGACACTGCCTCCCGACATCATGTCTGTGCTGGCGACGCGGCGTGCATTTGCAGCGATGGTCGCGAGCTATCGGCAGGCGGTTCTGGCCGCGCTCGAGAGCGTGCCGAACGTCTCGGGCATGACGGTGAAGCAAGTCATCCCGCTGCTACGTACGCGCCACCGCGACGACATCGCGCAGTATCTCCAAGGACAGATGGAGACCGCTACTGGCTGGGAAGATACGTCGCATGTCCGTCTGCGCGACTCGACTCCCGCGACGGCGGCCCCGGCGCCGGCGAACTAGAAGATCGTGTAGATCAGCGACGCCTTCATGATGGTGTCGATCTTCGTCGCAGACGGCACGAAGTCGTCCGCGAGCTTCCCGTCGAGCTTCAGCGGCGCGGGACGGTTGTCGAAGTGCGCCTCGAGGGACGTCTGGAATGCGAGGTTCTTGCCGACCTTCGCGGCGATCGCGAGTTTGATGTTCACGCGCGTGTCCTCGCCGAACGTCGCGTCCCGGTGATCCGTCGTCGTGAGGGATTCGTGGTTGAGGTTCGTGAGCGCCTCGATGGACGAGTCCCACGTAACGCCCTCGGACATCTCGGCCTTGTAGCCGAGGAAGCCGCGCGCAGAGTGGATCGAGACGTTGTTACCGCCGACCAACCCTTCGTGCGAGTAGTCGTAACCAATCTCGGCCACGGCCTCGGCCTTCTCGCTCTTGTAGAGGCGGCGGCTGTAGCCTGCCTGCCCGCCGAGGACTTCCCTCTTACCGGCGGGGAGGTCGCGGCTCACGAGACCCGCGATGAACAGCGAGTTGAAGTCGGTGAGGAAGCGGTCGTAGCGGACCTTGCCGGCAAACTGCTCGGCCGTGACCTGCTCCTTCGTCGCGATCGTGTCGGTCGGGCCGATGACGCCGTCCATGTTGTCGTCGGTCGCCACGCGCGTGCTGGACTTGGCGTAGGCGACGGACCCCTCGACGCCGAGCTTGTTGTCACCGCGCTTGCGGGAGACCTTGGCGCCCGCGGTTGCCGTGGTCGTCTCCGAGTTACCCGTCGTGAACACCGCGCCTGCTTCGACGCTGGCGTTGTACTCGGTGTCCTTTCCGAGCTTCGGATCGACCTTGGCGTCTTCCTTCTTCCCGTACTCGAATTTCGGATCAGCAACAGCGGTGCCGCCCGCCCCAAAAGAAAGGACAGCGGTGGTCACCAAGACTCGCTTCAGCATTAACTACTCCGTGCGTGGAATCGCGCGGAGACGATAACCGAAGCGGTGCCGCGACTCGATGAGGTCGCCGATCTCTGACTTGATAAGCGCGCGCCGAACGCGTCGAACAAGCTGTTTCACGTGGTTTTCGCTGGGTTCCCTTGTGTCCCACGACAAGTCCGCGATCAGCTCGGAGCTGCGGACGAACCCACGCACGAGCTCGGGCTGGTGGCCCTCCGACGACATGCGGCGGATCATCAGCGCCATCAGCTCGAACTGCGTCGTCGTCAGCTGGACCTGTTTCCCATCGACCTCGATGAGGCCGCCGCCGCCGCCGGTCGGTTCGTGCAAGCGGAACGTCAGCGCGGGCAGACCGACGTCCGTGCGCTCCTCGCCGTCCTCGACGACGTAGGGGGCAGGGAGCTCTGACTTCTGGCCCTGACCCGGCTTGGGCCGGATCGTCGCGGTCATCGTGCGGCCGAGCTTGGGCGCCGGCAGCTGCGTGATGTCCTCGATGAAGTAGAACGCGATGTGACCGAAGCGGATCCGATCCTTGTCCTTGAGCGCGGTCGGCGCCTCGAGCAGGCGATCGTCCGTGCCGTACGTTCCGTTGGCGGATCCGAGGTCGCGAACAGCCCACTCGTCACCATCGAGTGTCAGGTGAGCGTGGTGGCGCGAGACGGATGGCTCGAGAATCGCGAGACCCTGACCATCGACCTGGCGGCCGATCAACGTGCGCGGATCGAGCTGGTGCGGCCGTCCCCACAGATCGATCAGGGCGGCCATCGTCGGACGGGCGCCGTGGAGCTGGATCTGTTCCGGAGTGATCTTGATCGGGCTCGAGAGCTCGTCGCGACACTCCTCGCACAACACCCCGACTTCAGCGGGACGCAGGCGACAGACAGGGCACATCACGCGCGCAGCATAACGCGAAGATGTCGCGTGCGGTCAATCCCAGCGATCGCGTCGACCGAGACGTGCCGTGATGCCGATACCGACCTCGAAGCAGCTTGCATAACCGCTGTCCTGCGCGGCGGTAATGATGTGTAGGGCCTGCAACCGTACGGACATCCGGGCGCGGGTCTCGATCGTAAAGGCCGCCCCGTAGTGGACTCCACCGATCGTCGAGACTGTCGACGTGTTGCGATCGTCGAGGACAGACATCAGATCGGCGCCCGCGAGGAGACGCAGACCGAAGCGTTCGTCCTCCACCGCGCGGACCGCGATCTGTGGCCGCGTGATCAGAATCGGTGCGATGCCGTCCTCGTTCGCGTACGCGGCCGTGACCACGCCGACCTCCATCTCGAGGCCCAACCGGCGAGTAGGGAAAAATCCTAGGCGGGCGCCGAAGATGGCGCCGTTGGCGATGGTGTCGTGCGGATCGGTCGGCTTTCCGAGGAGAGAGCTCCCCATGCCATCGTGCGGGACGGTGAAGGAACCGACGAAGCCGCCGACATCGAACGCGGCCCAACGTGTCTCGACCAGCTCTGGTTCGGCGGGGAGCGGCGCGTCCACGATATCGAGCGTGATGCGACCGAGCTCCACGTCGCCGGCGTGGACGAGCAGAATGCCAGTGCCGCTGTTCATGCGCGGCGTGACGCGGACGTCGATACCGCCGTCGACACGCTCGGGCTGACCGAGGTCGAGCGGACCGATCGCGGTGACGGTGAGCTTGTCGCCGATGGGTGCGACAGACGCGACGGTGATGTGGACTTCGGTGCGGGTGCCGATCTGGATCGGTGCTGTATCGGCCGTGACGTGCACGGGCACGATGACGATCGGAACCTCCGCGAGAGGTTGGCCGGGCTGGCCGCCGCAGCGGAGCTTGTACGACCCCGTCTGCGAGGCGACGATCGCGCCGCCGACATCGGTCTGGCCGTCGAGCTGGCAGGGGAGGCCGGCGGAGCGGAAGCGCGAGCCGATCGCATACGCGGGATTCGGCGTCGGGACGCTGTGGTCAAACCCGGGCGAGGTGGCCTCGATGACGACGACCTCGACGGACACGTCGGCTGCGTCGCTCTCGTTCCCTTTGTCGTCGATCGCGATGACCTGGATCTGATGCGCGCCTGCGCGGTACTCGGCGCGTTCGAGGACGGTCGTCGTCGACGGCAGCTCGATCGTCGCCTTCGTGTCGCCGTCCCACACGGCGCGATAGCGAGCGGCGCCGGCGACGGGGGACCATGCGATCCGGACAGCGGCTGCCTTGCTACCGAACGCGACGAACGTACGATTTCCGACGACGAACGCGGGCTTCGCTACCGGAGCAGCGACGGCTTCTGACGCCAGCCCGCAGAACAAGCCGGCTGCGAGCCACACCCATGGACGCATCGGGAAATTGTCGCACGCCACCCTCGGGGGAGGGCCACTTCTTCGCTTACAGAAGTTACTCCCACGCGGTGTAGCGATGACCCTGCACCGGCTCTTCGGTGTTGTCGCGCGACGCGGCGAACCGGAACGGGAACGACACCGCCGAGATGCCGTCGGACGCCGCCGTCATGATCTGGAAGTGGAGATGCGGTTGCGTCGAGAACCCGGTGTTCCCCGAGAGCGCGAGCTGCTGGTGGCGACCTACGCGCTGGCCGGGGCGGACCATGACGCCGCTCGGTGACAGGTGCATGTACTCGCCGAGCGTGCCGTCGTCGTGCTGGACGAGGACGAAGTTCACCCGCTTGTAGTCGAGATATTCCGGCGTGGTGCCTGCGCCCTGTGCGGAGGCGTGCGTGACGACGACAGTGCCTTCGCGCGCCGCGAGAACCGGCGTCGCGACGGGGCAGTCGAAGTCGACGGCGTACTCGTTGGAGCCGCGGTGACTGAACTCGCCGTGGAAGCCCTGCAGGACCGTGAACGTCGAGCCCGTCGGGAACGGCAGCGCGTACGCGTAATCGGCCGGGCGAGCAGCGACGTTGCCAAAGCGCGCGCGGAAGCGGAAGTCGCGGCGATAACGCGCATCCGTTGCGGGGCGACGCAGCCTCGAAAGAATGACCGGCTCGCCGAGCTGATCGGGCCCCGGCGCAGCAGGCAGCGTCGTGGACCCCTTGAGTGGCGCGCCTTCGATGTTCTCGAGTGGCGTGATGGTCCACGCGATCTGGACCGGGACCATGTAGCGGTTGCGCGCCGTCTGCGTGACCTGATCGCCATCCGCGAACAGGTCGAACTCCAGCTGACCGCCGTCGAAGTCGAAATCGACGAGGTGGTCGTCGAGCCGGCCGAGTGTATCGAGGTTGACCGGCCCGCTCGGAACCGGCGGCTCCGGCGGGACGTACTGCGCGCTGCCGTACCGGTTGTCCGGGCCCTCGCCCGACGGCTGATCCGGGTATGCGGGCGGCGGCGTGCACGCGCATAGCCAGAGCAGCAGCAACGCGCGACGCATCTCGCACTATCGTAGCGCGTCGCGTGGGCGCGTGGGTCAGTCGAGCTGGATCGTCTTCGCGGTCACCTCGGCAAGCTTGGTGCGGTCGGTGTCGAGCGCGAAGTCGTTCACGTCCAAGCCGGGTGCACCGATCGCCTGGATCTTCGCAGTCAACGCGCCCGCGGGGAGCGACACGAAGTCGGGGATGGTCACACTCGCGGTCGCATCGAGCACGCTGATGTTCAACAGGTGCGCCGTGCCCTGCGTGTACTCGATGCCATGCACCGTGGCGCCCGTCACGGGGGACCATGCTGCCGTCGTGCGGGTCGCCGTCGTGTTCGCGATCGGCGCGAGCCAGGTACCCGCCGCGAGCTGCGTGCCGGTCAGGCCGCGGCGCAGCACGATGCTCTGGAGCGGCGCGGTCGCACCATCGCTGGCCACGGCTGTCAGGCGGCGCGTCGTCGAGCCCGGGATGGCGTCCACCTTGGGGACGTACGTCGCGTTCGCGGTCGGCGCGATGAACACCATCTGCATCGTGCCGTCGGTGTCGGTGTCGAGGCCGATCGCAGCTCCGCGCATGGACAGCGTGCCGGGCGGAGTTCCGAAGTCGACGCTGACCGCTTCGGTCATGTTCGTGGGCACGAGCTGCATCGCGATATCGGTGAGCGTGCCGTTCGCCGTCGTCGTGAGGCCGGTGTGGAATGCCCAGCCGACGATCGTGTTCGCATCGTCGGTCAGGACGGCGGTGCCCTTGGTGTCGACGTCGTAGATCGGGCTGAACAGCGCGAGCTTTCCGACGCGCGTGGTGACGGTGTACTGGCACGCGGTCGCGAGGTTCGCGGCGGTGAACAGGCACTGCTGCGTGTTGTTGGTCGTGACGAGGTTGTTCAGCTCGTCGGTCGCGCGATCGTCCTGCGAGTACGCGACGGACGCGAAGTAGACGTGGTTCGTCGCGAGCGCGGGGAAGCTCGCGAGCGAGAGTGCACCTTTCACGGTCGCCGTCGTCGGCGCTGCCGCGGCGCCATCGTTCAGGTCGAACGTCAGGTTCGCGCCGTTCGCGCCGATCCACATCTCGCTGCGGTAGCTGTCGGCCTTGACCAGCACGGTCTGCGGGCCGGTCACCCCGGTCGCGACGAACAGGCCGGTCGCGTCGGTCGAGCCCTCTACCTCTCCGACCCGGACCTGGGCACCTTCCACGGGCGCCCGGGTGAGATCGTCGATAACGTAGACATTCACGACACCGGCGATCGGACCGTCTCCGATTCCGCCACCGGCGATCACGCGGGGAGGGGTAGGAGTACCGCCCCCATCCGGCCCCGCGCCATTGTCATCCCCGCATGCCCCCAAAACGGTCGTCGCGAGCAAAAGTGGGGCGAACTTCCGCAGTGTGATCTTCATCGGAAGATCGTCAATGCGAGGCGCGCGCCAGGCGTTGACAGCCTCGGGCGTTCGCATACCTTCGGACCGAGATGGCGGCGCCGGATCGTTCAGATCGCTCGTGGACGATTGCGCCGACGCTCGCGTTCTTTGGCGTGTTCCTGGTCGCATCGTTGTGGACCATCGATGGCGGTCTCACCGCGCTCGCGGATCGCCTCACGCACAAACGTGAAGCGGAGACTCCGGCGGGGACGGGTGTTCCTGGTGTGGGTGGAACGACGGCAGAGAACCTCGAAGTTGCAGACGCGTCGGACGACGCACCTGTCGCGTTGCCCGTTGGTGGCGCCGGCAAGGATCGCGCGACCGGCGGGGCGCTCGAGGACACGTGCCTCGAGGGAACGCCCGATGCGTGCAAGCGCTGGGCGATGGATGCGTTCTACGACGCGGTCGCGAAGGAGCAGAGCGGTAAGCTCGGTCGCGCGGCGCGCGTGTCCTGGTACGGCGACTCCGTCATCGCGGCGGATACGATACCGGCGCGGTTGCGCGGCAAGCTGCAAGCGGACTGGGGTGATGGCGGTCCTGGCTACGTGTTCGTCGTCGAGCCGCATCGCTTCTGCTTTCACGAAGCGGTGAATCGCTCGCACACGGGTAACTGGCTCACGCACGCGATCTCGACGTTGCCTGCTGTCGACGGCATGTACGGCGCAGGCGGTGCGTCGGCGGAAGCGACAGGCGGCGCCGGCGCGACATTCAAGCTCGTCGCGGGCAAGGTCTCGCGCGTCGAGCTCTACTACCTCGCGCAGCCTAACGGCGGCACGGCGACGGTGCTCGCGGATAACAACGAGGTCGCGACGGCGGATACCTCCGGCGATACAAAGGTCGCGAAAGGCGCGAGCGCGACTATCGAGGGTGGCGCGGCGAAGTTCTCGATCGCGACGAAGGGCCGCGTGCGCTTGTTCGGCATCGGTCTCGAGAACGACACGGGTGTCGTCGTCGACAACTTCGGCATCGTCAGCGTGAACGTGAAGAACTTTGCGACGCGCCAAAAGGACAACTGGGAAGCGGAGCTCAAGCACCGCGCCGCCGATCTCATGATCATCAGCATCGGTGCGAACGAAGCGCACTGGCTCGGCCCCAAGGACACAGCGACCAAGCTGTACAGCGGTCAGTTCAAGGCGATGCTCGAGCCGATCCGCACCGCGCGTCCCGACGCGTCGTGTCTCGTGATCTCTCCGCTCGATCAAGCGGAGACCAACGACACGGGCTACGAGTCGCGGCCGGTGATGCCGGTGATCGTGCAAGCGCAGCGCGAGGCAGCGAAGGCCGCGGGCTGCGCGTTCTTCGCCGCGTACGATTGGCAGGGCGGCAAGGGCAGCTCGATTACCTGGTTCAAGAAGGGCCTCGTTGGCTCTGACTTCATCCACCTGTCCAAGAAGGGCGCCACCAAGCTCGCTGACGCCGTGTATCAGGCGCTGACCGCCGGTTACCACGAGCATGTCGGGCACTAGCAGCATCGCAGCCATTGGCGTTCTGGGTGCGCTCACGCTGCTCGGCTGCAGCGGCGGGTGTGGCGACAAGCCAGCGCTGCCGATCAAGGCGCCGGCGACCGGGAGCGACGGAACACTTGTCGCGAGCGATGGCGGTGTCGCGATTCCCGTCGGTGGTGACGCGGGTGTGATCACCGTCGCGCCGGGCTTGCTCGATGCGCCGCCCGGGAGCCTCGACGGATTGTTCACGGGACTCGCGGCGGCGGAGCGCGGCGGCGCGGATGGACGCGCGCTGATCCTGTTCTTTGGCGACTCGCACACGGCCGGCGATTCGCTGACGTCGCGCATTCGCGTCCAGATGCAGGCGAAGTTCGGCGATGCGGGGCGCGGGCTCGTCGCGGCGGGCAAGCCAGCAGCAAAGCACTACTACCAGCGCGACGTTCGCTACGGCGCGAGCGGCGTGTGGCGCGCGTCGGTCGCGGGCAAGGTCGGCGATGCAGAGCCGTTCGGCATCGACGGGCTGCGCATCTTTGGCGACAAGAAGGGCGCGCAGCTGTGGGTGAGCACGTGTGACACGTGCTCTGCCGGCAACTCGGTCTCGCAGTTCGAGATCCTCTATCAAGCGGCGCCCGATCGCGGAGCCCTGCGCTATCGCGTCGACGAGGGCGCGTGGCAATCGCTGCCGACGAAGACGACGGCGATCGAGCCGCCGCACCCTGCGCGACAAGTCGTGGCCGTCACCGACGGTCCGCATCGCCTGACGTTCGAGCACATGGGCGGCGGGCAGGTCGATCTGTACGGCGTCGTGATGGAGCGGCAGAAGCCCGGCGTGATCGTCGACTCGCTCGGCGTCGTCGGTCGTCGACTCTCGCAGCTGCGCACGTGGGACTGGTCGGTGATCGGCGAACAACTCGCCGCGCGCGATCCGCGGCTCGTGGTTCTGCAATACGGCACGAACGAAGCCGACGACGCGACGACGGTGCTCGAGGATCTCGCGCGCAACTACGACGACACGATCCTACGCATTCGCGCGGCGGCGCCCACCGCATCGATCCTGATCCTCGGCCCGCCCGACATGGCGAAGCGCGAGTCCGGCAAGGCATGCGACAAGCGCAAACCCAAGAAGCCGCTGCCCGACGGCAGCCCGGCACCGCTCGATCCCGATTGCGAGTGGCACATGCCGGCGATCCTTCCGGAGATCATCGCGGTGCAGCACGCAGCGGCGGCGCGCAACAAGGTCGCGTTCTTCGACACGATGACGGCGATGGGCGGCGCGGAGCACATGGACGCGTGGGCGCAGGCGGATCCCAAGGTCGCGTTCCGCGATCGCATTCACTTCACCGACGTCGGCTACCAGCGCTGGGCTGATCTCGTGACGGCTGCGCTGCTCGCTGACTACGTGACGTGGCGCGAGCAGAAGAGTCTGCCGCCGTCCGCGGTCCTCTCGCGCACGCCCAAGCCACCGCTGCCGCCTGCGAATGCGCCCCTCGGGCCGAGTGAGTCTGCGCCCGATGCGGGTGTGTTGCCGGGCGCGACGCCGGTCGACAACTGATGTTGTTCTCGTCGCCGGACTACCCGGTCTTTCTGATCGCGGTGTTCTTTCTCTACGCGCTCGCGCGGTGGACGAAGCTGCCAACGCTGCCGTACCTGCGGCACCTCGGGGAGAAGCCAGCTCGGTTCGTCCTGATGCTGCTGCTCGGCGATGTCGTGTTCGTGCTCGTCTCGAAGAACCCCGACGCGCTGTGGGATCCCGTCGGCGGCGTGCTGTTGCGGTTGGCGACGACGTCGCACTTCGCGATCTCCGGCGCCGATATCCTGCACTGGGTCGTAGGAGGCGCGCTGTTCATCGGCGCCATCGTGCTCGGGCGCACGCGCGGCGCGTGGATCGCGAGTGAACGCGGCCAGTCGATGATCGCCCGCGGCCTCGTCACCATGATCGTCGCCGTCGGTCTCACGGTGCTCGTTTCGCATCACAACGGAGTGCTCGCAGAGACGACAGCCACGATCGCTACCTACGGACACCTGCTGGTGCTGTTCGTGCTCGGCATCGCGCTCGGCCTGTCGATGGAGGAGACGCAGCGTCCGCTCGGCCGCGTCGTCATCTTGTTCGTCGCGTCCACGCTCTTCTATCACGCGTGGGCAGCCGCGATGCCGGGGCCCTACAAGTACCTCCTCGCGCTGCTGCTCGGCACCATCGTCCTCGATTACTATCTGGGCATCTGGATCGAGAACGCGGAGGACCCGTGGACTCGCAAGGCGCTGCTGATCGTCTCGCTGTGTTCGAACCTCGGCATCCTGTTCTTCTTCAAGTACTACGACTTCTTCATGTTCGACGTCGGAAGCCACATCCCCGGCTTCGACACCGTCGCGCACGGCTGGATCGGCATCAAGAGCTCGCCGCTTCACCTGATCCTGCCCGCCGGCATCTCGTTCCACACGTTCCAGTCGCTCAGCTACACGATCGACGTCTATCGCAGGGAGCTCAAGGCGACGCGCTCCGTCGTGACGTTCGCGACGTTCGTGTTGTTCTTCCCGCAGCTCGTCGCGGGCCCGATCGTGCGCGCGCAGGATCTGTTGCCGCAACTCGAGAATCCTCCCGCGCTGGACATGGAGCGCGCGACCGTCGGTCTCTATCGCATCCTCATCGGCCTGTTCAAGAAGATCGCGATCGCGGACACGCTCGCGCTCGCCATCGTCGATCGCGTGTTCGAAGCGCCCGCGACGTTCTCGTCACTCGAGGTCGCCGTCGGCGTCGCTGCGTACGCATTCCAGATCTTCTGCGACTTCTCCGCGTACTCCGACATCGCGATCGGTTCCGCGCAGGTCCTCGGCTTCACGATGCCCGAGAACTTTCGCACCCCGTATCGCTCCGCAAATCTCCAGGAGTTCTGGCGGCGGTGGCACATCTCGCTCTCCACGTGGCTGCGTGACTACCTGTACGTCACGCTCGGCGGAAATCGCAAAGGCCCCGCGATGACCTACGTGAACCTGACACTCACGATGCTCCTCGGAGGTCTGTGGCACGGCGCGAGCTGGGCGTTCATCGTGTGGGGCGCGCTGCACGGCCTTGGTCTCGCGGTCACGCGTTACTTCCAGCGTGCCACCGCCGGGAAACGAGACGAAGCATGGTCGCTGCTCGGTGGCTGTGCGGTGTTCGCGATAGCCGGCGTCGCGTTCCTCCAGTACGCGCATCCCACGTCATCGATCTGGTGGCAGCTCGCGCTCGGATGGGTGTTCGTGATGCCGCTGTGGGCCGTCATCACGGCGTGGCTCGGTCGCGATCCGAACAAAGAGGCCCCGCCACCGCAGGACATCCCGCCGTTCGAAACAGCACTGGATACGCCGCGCGCGCTCGTCGTCGAGATCCTGCGCATCGCGATGGTGCTCGCGGGTATCGGCTTCTTCCTCTCACTGCGGTTCTGCGAAGAGTGGACGTGGCTGCCGCTGCTCGCGTTGCCGTGGGCGCTCGGCCTCGCGGGTGACATCGTCGAGCGGCGCGGTGGTGACCTCGGCCCGCCTGGCGTTCGCATGCGCGTTCTCGTGTGGTGGATCGATCTCCACATGACGTGGTCGCAGCTGTTCGCGGTCCTCGGGCGCGCACTCTCGACCGTGCTGACGTTCGCGTACGTCTGCCTCGCCTGGATCTTCTTCCGCGCACCGACGTTCAACGACGCGCTCGCGGTGCTCCGTCAACTCGCGAAGGTCGAGCTCGATCACGCGAACCTCATCCCACTCGTGACGGTCCCGCTCGCCGCCGGCTTCGCGACGCACTTCTGGGCCGACGGCGCGTATCGCTGGGCCCGCACGCGCTTCCTCGAGATGCCTGCGCCGGCACAGGGCCTCGTGCTCGCCGGTTGCGCCCTTCTGCTCCGCGAGCTCGCGCACCCGACGATCGTTCCGTTCATCTACTTCCAGTTCTAATTCCTTGGGTGAAATCGCAACGGAGCTTTCGCCGCTCCGGCGGATGAACCGGTCGCGACGCGGTGAGCTACCCGTTGCCAGTCGCCGCACCAGTCGCATCTTGATGGCGTCACCGAAAGGCACGCCATGACCTACCGCAACGACCAGGACGCAGCGGTCGCCCGGATCGAGGCGCTCGAGGCCGAGCTCGCTGCTACGCAGCACGAGCTGACTCTGACCCGCGCGCCGCCGCATCCGAGCATTCCCGCGTTGCCGGGCCTGCCGCCGATTCGCCCGCACCGCGCGCGCACGAACCCCGCGCCCGAGTTCTCCGAGACCCAAGGGTGGGAGGCGATCCACGCGAGGCTGCGAGAGGCACGTCGTCGCCGCGTCGAACCGGTACCGCCGATCACGATGTTGCCACCGCTTGCCCCGACCATCCCCGTCGGGCTCGCTGCGGTCGCCATCGTTGTCGTGGGCGTCCTCCTGGCGATCCTTGCGTGAACACACGAAGCCGGATCGCGGTTGCGGGCATCCAATCCATCCGCAACTTCCTAGCGCCAAAGAGAAGGGCCGCCGATGACCTACCGCAATGATCACGACGCCGCGCTCGCTCGTATCGCCGCGCTGGAGCACGAGCTCCGCGAAGCGCACCGCGAGATCGCTCGTCAGCGCGGTCCCGCGCCGGACGTGGAGATCAAGATGCCGGTCGTTCCGCGCGCACCGCACTTCTACGAGGACACGTGGACGAGTACGAGCACCGAAGCGGACCGCCAACTACGCGAAGCGCTGAGCGATGCGCGGGCCTATCGGCGCGAGCAGGATGCGAACGGGCGCGAGGAGCCGGGAACGAAGTACGCACCCGTGCGGCGGTATCCGGATTCGCACTACGTGCAGGCGACCGAGGTCGAGCCGGTCATCGGTGCGGGGACGATGGTCGTCGCGATCGTGGCATCGCTGTTCTTTCTCGTCGCGATGGCGGTGACGTTCTCGGCGACGTGACCGAAGGAGAGAACATGACAATGATCTGGCTGCTGGCTGCTGCCGCGTTTCTGGTCGTGGTCGCAGGAGTCGCGCAGCTGCTGACGTGATCAGCCGAGGATGTCAGGGCGCTCGGGCGAGAGCCAACCGGCGAGCGTCGCGGCGAGGCCAAAGACTAGCTCGGGCGCGCGGCGCGAGGCAGCAGCGAACGTCTCGCGGTCGAGCTCGAGCACCGTTGCCGCGCCCTCCGCAGCAACGGTCGCTGCGCGTGGGGCGTGAGTGAGAACCGCGAGCTCACCAACTACACCGCCCGCAACGATCGCGCGAGATGGAGCATCGGGCCGCGTCGCGCTGAGCGAACCTTCCATCACGATGAACATCGAACCGCCGGCCGCACCGAGCGCGAACAGCTCACCGGTCACGATGCGCTGTGTCGCGTGCGTGGCGAGCTCGGCGAGCGCGGGGCCCGAGACAGACGCGAACAACGCGGGCTTGCGCAGTACCGCGAGGCGCGGCTCCAGCGCAGCGTGCTCACCACCACCCAGCTCGGCGAGCCACGGATCGTAGAGCGAGAGCGCGAGCAGCGTGTCCGCGGTGTCGGCGGTGGGGATGGCGGGCTGCAGCCAGCGCTCGATGACGGCGAGGATCTCCGCGCGACCGGCTTGGTGCTCCTGGACCACGTCGAGAGCGCGCTTGCGATCGGCCTCGCGACCATCGGTGAGGTGACGCGCGGTGGCGGCGAGCGTCGCGGGATCGCGGCCGGCAGCGGCTGCTTCGACCGCAGCGGCCCACAGGAGGCGCGCGACGCAGCGACGCGTGGCGAGGTCGAGCTCGTGGCGTGCGGTGGCGGACCACGGTGCGGCCGCGTCACGTGCGTCGAGATGAGCGAGCAGTGCCTCGAGCGCTTTGGTGTTCGCGCCTGCGATGGGAGCGGCCGGGAGTAGCGTGCCGCCGCGCGCGAGCGCGAGAGCGGTGCGGAGCGCGGCGTGGGCGACGTCTGGATCTTCGTCGGAGATCAGTGCACCGACGAGCGAGGCAGCGGTGGGCGCGCCAGCAAGAGCGCGCGCGATCACTGTGCGAGCGACGGGCGTGAAGCGGTGGAGGTTTGCTCCGAGATGGTCCGCGCCGGGACCACCGAGCGTTTCGATCGCCGCGTGGGCAGGCAGCTCGCCCGCGACGAGGGCATCGCCGAGGATCGACAGCGTCGACGGTGGACCGATGCGCGCGATGGCGAGCAGCGCCCCGGCGCGAGACGTGGTCGCGGCGGTCGTGAGGACGCGCGCGATGACCGCCGCGTCCAAGTCGCGACCGCGTCGGCGCAGGAGGCCGATCGCGAACGGCGGATCCGTCGCGAGCAAGCGCTCGACCTCTGCCGCCAGATCGGCGGCGTCGGTGGTGCCGCTGCGCAGAGCGCACTCGGCCGCGCGCACGGAGCTTTCGACGGCAGCGGACAGGCCGGCGCGCGAACGACCGCGAGCGATCGCTTGCTCGAGGCTGCGATCGGACATGGACGTCGTGCTCGTGCGCGCGCCGCTCGTCGCGAGACCCGTTGCGTCCTTGGTGTCGGAGGCTAGTGTGGCGTTTGCGTCAGCACTGAACGCGACGGCGGCGAGGCCGAGCGCGAGCGCGCGATCGTCGTCTTCGATCATGACGGCAGCGCGGAGCTCGTTGCGGAGCTCGGGGGCAGGCGCGAGCACGAGCTGTGAGAACAGGGCGGCGCGCACGGCGGGCTCGTCGTGACGCAAGTGATCGGCGAGATTCGCGACGGGAACGCGGGCGCGTGCGAGCGCGGCGTTTGCGAGCGCGGACGTGCGCAGGTCGTCGCTGCCTGCGAGTGCGGACCAGCGTTCGAGTGTCTCGAGATCGAGGCCTTGCAGATTCTCGGCGCGATGCGCGCGGATCTTGAGCGGTGCGGCGAGCGCTGCCTGAAAGCGCCGCGCGGCACGCTGCGCGACAGCGAACCAGATGACCGCGACAGCGACGCCGGCTGCCGCGAGCTTGTCGGGACTCTTCATCGCGGGCGGCCCGATCGCGAGGAGCACGAACGCGGCGAGCAGCGCGCCCGACGGCCACACCCCACCGCGCAACAGCACCTTCCAGCGTGCGCGTGGATTGGGCGGTAACGGCGAGAGCTCGAGCTCCTGCGACGTACGCGACGTGGCGAGGCGGAACACTTGATCCGCCGTGCGCGTGGCCGCGATGGCGACAAAGCTCGGCGCGGCGATGAAGACGGCGTACAGCACGATCGCGAACAACGGATGGATCGCGGCGGTCGTGGGAATGCTGCGCGTGACGAGGATATGGGGAACGGCCGCGACCTGAAGCAGGAAGATGATCGCGTTGGTGCCGCCATAGAACAACGTCACGGCGGCGGCCAGCGAGTCGCCGGTGAACTTGGACTTCAGCGTCGACACGAACTGCAGATCGATCACGGTCGCAACGATGCCTTCGAGGATCGCGACGGCGATCAGCGCGCGAAGGAGTGTCCGGTTTACCGGACTCAGTGCGTCGGAGGCACCGGCTGGTGCGGTTGCCCCCGGAGCGCCGTGAGCGGCGAGCGCAGCCTCCTGCGCGAACACGAGGAACAACACGGCGATCGTGCCCGCGGCGCCGACATACGGCAGCACCGTCGCTCCGACCCGAAGGACGAGCGGCGCCGCGCCGAGACCAGCGATCGCACCGCCGAGCGTCACGGCGGCACCCGCGCGCGGGAGCATTCGGCGCGCGTCGCGACCGCCGACGGATGCGGCGACGCGGTTCCACAACGCGAGGCCAGCGACTTGCGAGGTGGCGGTGACAGCGACGACGAGCACGACCGGTGGCGTGCCCGCGCGGAGCAACGACGGAGACGCTGCCGCGACGATGAACAGGATCACGAGCAACGCGACATCGACGATGCTCGTCTTCGCGCGGCGCGTGATCGCGTCATACGCGAACGTCGCGAACGCGAAGCCGCCGGCGCTCGAGATCAGCAGCCACGGCAAGCGGGTAGGGCCGTAGCTCTTGAGGAACGTTGCTTCCGCGTACGAGCGCAGCGACACGGCGACGAGGTTGCACAGCAGCACCATCGCGACGCCGAGTGCGAACGCCTTGCGATTCACGACGTGCCCTCGAGCAAGACACGTGCGAGAGCATCGGCGAGCGCGGCGAGCGCGGCGGGATCCTCCTCGAGGACATCGCGCATGTCATCGAGGGATAACCCGACGACGTTGCTCCGTTTGACCGCGAGCGCCGACAGCGCGGGTGTTCCAGGAGCGATCACGCGCACGAGGCCGAGGGCGTGACCGGCCGTCGCAGTCCCGCCGTGGCGGCGCGTCGTAGATGCGGTCGCATCCATCGCGACCGCGGCCGTAGAGGCGATCACGATCTGACCGTCGACAACGATCCAGACATCATCGTCGGTGGTGAGCCGCTCACCCGGTTCGAGCGTACGAGGGCGAGCGCGCTCGGCCAGTCGGATCACGACGGCTGGCGCGAGGTCGGCAAAGAGACGGCACGCCGCGAGCGCTGACGCGCGCTCTAGCAAGTCCATGCGTGCCTCGCCGTCCCTCCGAACTACTTCTTCGACAGGATCTTCTTCTGGTTCGCTTCGATGCGCTTCTGGTTCGCGAGGACCTGGTCCAGCTTCTTCTGGTTCCCGGCGATCGCCTTCTGGTTCGCGAGAACCTGATCGAGCTTCTTCTGGTTCGCTTCGAGCTTCTTCTGGTTCGCGAGGATGCCCTCGAGCTTCTTGCCGTTCGCGGCGATGTTTGCAGCGTTGGCGGCGAGCTGCTTCTGGTTGCCCTGAATGGACGTCTGGTTCGCCAGGATCTTCTTCTGGTTGGAGATGATCTGCGCGAGGGCGTCCTGGTTGCCCGCGATCTTGCTCTGATTGGCCAGGATGCGCTCCTGGTTCGAGATGATCTGGGCCTGATTGGTCTGGATCGCGCCCTGGTTGGAGATGATCGTCTCGGACTCGCCGTTCATGTGCTCGCTCATGCGTCAATTGGAACCACGACCCTCCATCTTGGTGCAACATGCACGGCGTCCGTCTTGCGGACGAGAATGCGCCGTTTTGTCGTCCACCTGATCCCCGCGCTCGTGCTGGCCGGGCAGGGCGTCTCGTATGCCGAAGGGCCCGCCGTCCCGCGCGAGGACACGGCGCTCCGGATCACGGGTGAGGACCTCGCCGCGCGTGGTGCGACAGACCTCGCGGCGGCGCTGCGCCTCATCCCCGAGCTCGTCGTGCGCGACGACGGCCGCGGCGGCTTCGATGTCGACATCCGCGGCTCGCATGGCGGTCGCGTCGCCGTCTTCATCGACGGTATCCAGGTCGCAAATGCGTACGACGGCGGGTTCGATGTTCAGACGATTCCGATCACGGACATCGCATCCATTCGCGTCTCGGCGACGCCGCTGTCTCCGCTCGCCGGCGCAGGTGGCACGGGTGGCGTGATCGAGGTCTTCACGCGTGACGCGAGCGGCCCCCAGGTCGTCATCGCGCGCATCACTGCCGATACGCTTCCCACCGTGGGCCTCAGCGCCACGGCTCGCGCGCCGCTCGCCAAGCATCTCGGTCTTCGCATCTCTGCGAGTGGCCTCGGCGGCGAGCACGACATCGATCCGCCCGCGGGTGGTTCCGTCGACGAGAACCGTCGCGCCGCTGCCGGAGGTGCCCGCCTCGAGTACCACGACGGCAACCGCCGCATCACACTCGACGGCACGCTCGACGATCGCCACTTCATCGCGCCGCCCGCCGACCTGCCGCGCCTGGTCGTCCTCGATCGCGACCTGAACGCACGCACGCAGCTCACCGCCGACGACAAGCTCGGCACGCTCGGCGTCCACGGCGAGTACTTCCTTCACTACATGCAGCGCAGCTCGCATCAGTTCGCCGATGCCGCTCTCACCGACGAGCGCGCAGCGGAGAACCTCGAGGCCTATCGCAGCGGCGGCATGCTCGCGGCGACGCGCCCGTTCTTGAAGGACCTGCGCTGGACCGCGTCCGTCAGCGCAGAACACGACAAGACACTCGCCGTCGATCAGGCGAACAGCTACGTGACCGGCGCGTTCTCGCTGGTCAACTCGGCAGCGGGCGTCCAGTTCGATCGCGATCGCGTGCACGCCGACATCTCCGGAGGCCTCGCGGTCCCGTTCGGCATCGGCCTCGATCCGTGGCCCGAGGGCAGCGGCTCCCTTCGCTACAAGGCAGATCCCACGCTCGACCTCAGCGTGAGCGGTGGCTACAAGGGCCGCATCCCGACGCTGCGCGAGCTGTTCGAGCCCGGCGTCGGAAACCCCAAGCTCGGCGTCGAGAAAGTCTTTCTCACCGAGGTGCGCGCCGCTGCTCACGCCGATCACCTCCGCGTCGAGCTCGCACCGTTCTTCCGCCAGACTAACGAGTACATCGGTCCCATTCCCCCCGCAGACGCGACTAAGCCGCGCGACCTCGCCGTCATCGGCGTCGACACGCTCGCCTCCTACGAGCTCTCACGCCTCGCGCAGATCGGCGGGTCCTACAACTTCGTCCACGTCACGCACGACGACACCGGCGTCACCGAGCGTCCACCGGCCCACCGCTTCGACGCATGGGCGCGTGTCGCCGCCAACGCTCGCTTCTCCGCGCTCGCTCGCGTGCGCTTCTACGGCAAATCCAACGAGGACGGCGAGCGCCTCGATCGCTACGCGCTTGTCGAAGCGAACGTCACCGCGCAGCTCACGCCCGAGTACCTCGCTGTCCTCCGCGCCGACGATCTGTTCGACGCGGCTCCGCGCGGGCGCGACGGCATCCGCACCCCGGGCCGCGTCATCTCGCTCGTGCTCCAGGGCGCCTGGCAATAGCGACCGGGAAGCCCGAAAAGCAAAACGCCCCGCTGAGTTAGCGAGGCGTTTCTCCGTGACCCCATCGGGACTTGAACCCGAGTTTTCTGCGTGAGAGGCAGACGTCCTAACCGCTAGACTATGGGGCCGGGTAGAGGAGCGACGTTCTACCCGTGGGGGGTAGGGGCGTCAATCCTTTTGGTTGGTTCGGGGACTAGGATTCGAACCTAGATAGCAAGAGTCAGAGTCTTGCGTCCTGCCATTAGACGATCCCCGAGTGAGGCCGCAATGTCTAAACGGACCAGCCGCGTTCGTCAAGGGCTCGGTCGCATGACGAAGGAGATCACAGTCTTGCCGGCGGTGCGGAGGACGTGGATGGCGAGCCACGTTGTCGACGGAGTCTGGCTCACGAAGCGGGTCAGCTCCGCCCCGCGGACGCGGGAGGGGCCGATCTGCTGAACGGCGATTCCGCGGCGGGATAGCTCCTTGGCGATCGCTTCGGTGGTGTCGCGGAGCCCCCTGGCGGAGACGAGCTGGCCGGAGGCGTCCGCGCGGGTACCGGGCGGCAGCTTGATGGGCGCGTCGTCAGCGGCTGCGGTGGCAGCGGCAAGGGTCAGCGCGATAGCGAGGAGGGCGTTGATGCCGAACGATACACCGGACTCAGAACGCGGTCTGGACGCGACCGACGAAGCCACTCTCGTCCGGGCGATCGACAGCGGTCGTGCCGTCCTTCGCGCCGCGGCGGAACCACGTGCGCTCGTAGTCGATCGCGATGCGGAAGTTCTTGTTCGCGTACCAGTTGAGGCCGATGCCTGCAGACCAGACGCGCGTCGCTGACTTGGTGAGGTCGGCGAACTTGTCGCGGAAGATGTCGGTGTCGACGATGCGCAGCTCGCCGATCCGTGCGGCGACGTCGAACGCGCCCCATTGGCCTTTGTCGGGATCGAGCGGATGGTCGGGCGCGACGCTCTTGTACGTCGCCGCATCACCGGTGAGCACGTACTGCGCGACGGCTTGCCAGGACTCGGTCGTGAGCGTCTCGCCGTCGCCGCCGAGCGCGATCTTCTCCGCCGAGCGCACGTACTCGCCGAGGAGACCGACGGGGCCCGCGTAGTAGCTGGCCTGGCCGGTCGCGCGCCAGTGATGGCCATCGGCGACGACGGTGTCGGCGAGCGTCGTGCCGGTCGCGAGCGAGAAGAACGTCGTGCTCGCCTGCGTCTTGAAGATCGAGACGTCGGGCGACGCGAGCGTGCCGTTCTTCTGGCCGTAGGTGACAGCGCCGCCTGCACCGAGCTCGGCGAGCAAGTGATTGCCGCTCTGTGCGAACGGCTTGACGAAGATGCGCGCTGCGCCTTCTTTGCCGTCGGAGACGTCGCCATCGCCACTCGCGCCGTCGGCAACGCCGTTGAACACGCCGACCTGATACGCGAGCGTACCCTTCGCGATCTCGCCGAAGACCTGGACGCCGAGGTCGCGGTTCGGAGCGAGCTGCGTGGGAAGGCCGCGCTCGGCAAACAGCGTGTTCGTTTCGCCTTGGAGACGCTCGAGTCCGAACGGCACCTTGAACTTTCCAAACCGGACTTTGACGACATCGCTGTAGCGAACGTCGGTGTACGCGTCCTGAACGACGAGCTTGCCGCCCGCAAAGTCCGGCATCAGGCGAAGATCGAAGTGATCGAACAGCGTCGCCTGCAGATCGGGACGAATGGAGCGGAAGCTGAACTGGTCTGTATGCGTTCCGGCGCTGTCCTCGATGAAGGTGCGGTTGTCGAACTGGAGAATCGCGCCGACCTTCAGCTTGGTCTTGCCGTCGGCCGTCTGGATGATGAAGCCGTCCTTCCAGCCCGCGACCGGCTTCTGCGCGGCGAGCCGAGCGTCGATCAGCGCGTTCACCTTCGCGTCGTCGTAGAGCGGAGCAGGTGGGGGCGCGACCTCGGCGGGCGGCGCTGCGACCGGAGGCGGCTCGCTCGGAGCCGTCGGATCGGGCGTCGGTTGCGCGGCGGCGACGGCGGGCAGCAGGAGAAGAGAACCGAGAAGGATCCGCACCAGACAACCGTCCGTTATGACGGACGCGCGGTCAAGTGGAATATCCGTTATAACGGATGACGGCTAGCGCAGGACAGCGCGGAACAGGTCGACGGCCCAGTCGAGGTCCTCGAGCGAGACCCACTCGTCGGCGGCGTGCGCCTGACCGATGTCACCGGGACCGATGACGATCGCGCGAATGCCGGCAGCGGCCCAGAGCGCGGCCTCGGTCCAGAAGTCGAGCGCGCCGATCCGCGAGACGAATGGGCGAACGAGCTCCGCGAGGTCCGCGCAAGCGAACGGAACGTTATCGAGCGTGGACGCGATGGTGATGCGCGGATCGATCGCGTGCGCGAGGGCGGCGATGTCGGCGTCCCAGGCGGTGCGGTCGAAGCCGGGGTAGGGCCGGATGGACCACGAGAGCTCGCCGCGGCCGGGGATGACGTTGAACGCGACGCCGCCTTCGAGCGCAGCGACGTTCATGCACAGGCCCTTCATCGACGCGAGCGCGGGATCCTGCGGGCCTTCATCGACGCGGCGGATGGAGAGATCGTCGAGAGCGACGGCGAGGCGCGCGAGCTGCGCGATGGGCTTGGGCAGGTGATCCGCTTTGGAGGAGTGGCCGCCAGGCCCGGTGAGCGTCGCGGACTGCGCGAGGATTCCGCGGTGCGCGATGCCGGCGGCGCGTGCGGTCGGTTCGCAGACGATGACGTCCTCGATGCCGCGGACGTGCGGTGATGCGAGGAGCTCGCCCATGATGCGGCTGCCTGCTTCCTCGTCGCCGCTGAACAGCACGCCCACGTCGCGCGGCGTGGTGTTCTCGAGAGCGACAAGCGTTGCGGCGATCGCGCCCTTGGTGTCTGCGCTGCCGAGGCCGTAGAGGCGACCGTTGGTGATGTGCGCATCCCACGGTTCGCGCGACCAGCCCGCGTTGGCGGGAACGGTGTCGACGTGCGCGTTGATCACGCGGCGCGGAGTGCCCCAGCGCGCGAAGACGGAGGCGCCTGCGCTGCCGTCCGTGCGCGTGCCGTCGATGATCGTCACGTCGTCCGCACCGCGAGCGCGCAACAGCGGCGCGAGGTGCTCGCACAGCGCGCGTTCGTTGCCACCCGCGTGCGTCATGCCTGCTTGTTGGGTGGGGAAGCGGACGAGCTCGGCGAGGAGGTCGGCGACGTTCACGCGGAAGCTCCGGTGGTGTGCGGCATGGGGCCCGCGGAGGCGCGAACGGCGAGCCACGCGTCGTGTTGCGAGATGAGAGCGAGCGCGCGCACGAGCAGCGTCTTGCCCGGCTCGGTGCGGTGCCACGTGGACGCGCCCGACGGATGCGGCAGCGCGATCATGTCGGTGGTGACACCGCCGAACGACACGCGGTGCGTGCTGCCGATGATGTCGACGAGCTTGTCGACGTCGGGGATGAACTGCGCGATCGCGAGCTTGCCGACCGGAATGACGAGCTGCGGCTTGATGAGGCGCGCCTCGGTGGCGAGGTGTTCGCCGCAGCGCTCGATCTCCTCGGCGTCCGGCACGCGATCGCCGGTCTTTGCCTTCCCGGGGAAGCACCGTGCAACAGCGGCCATGTAGACGTGCTCACGGAACAGGTCCTCGGAAAGACCGATGGTCGCGAACCACTGGAACAGCGTCTTGCCCGCCGTCCACGCGAACGGCTTGCCCGCTGGGCCCTCTTTGACGCCGGGCGCTTGTCCTACCAGCATCACCGGCGAGATCACGGGTGTGCCGACAACCGACGGCCCGATCATCTTGGGACACGCCGTGCAGGCGCGCAGCTGCATCACATGGCGGCGAAGCTGTACGAGCGCTGACACGCGCGCACCATAACGCGGGAGCGGCGGAAAACCCGAGCAGATCTAACGATCGGGATCACGCTGCGCGCGGCGCCGGAGGAGCTAAACTAATCGGGTGTCCCACGAGCCCCCGCACCAAGAGCTGATCAAGCGCGTCCTCGGAACCAATGTTCTCGAGCTCAAGCTCGCCAAGCTCGCGTTCGAGGAAGCTGATCACACCACGCACTGCAAAGTGACCCTCATCGAGGGCGAGCAGAGCATCGACATGGAAGCAAAGGGCGTCGGCGTCGTCGACGCGATCTTCCACGCGATGCTCGACCGTTACGCGCGCGAGTACCAGTCGCTCAACACGATCCACCTGACGGGTTTTCACGTCGGTGCGGACCTGTCCTCCAAGAAGAAGGATGCGGGCGTGGATGCCGTCGGCCTGGTGACGCTCGACATCACCAACTCCGAGAGCCGCGTGTTCACGTTCAGCGACAAGTCGCGGTCGGTGACCATCTCCATCGCGCGCGCGGTGCTCAAGATCGTGCAGTACTTCGTGAACGCGGAGCGCGCGTTCGTGACCTTGCACAACGCTCGTCGCGACGCGCAGCAGCGCAACCGCGAGGATCTCGTCTCGCGCTACACGGCCGAGATGGCGCTCGTCGTCGAGAGCACGAGCTACGCCGAGGTCATCGGCAACATCAAAAAAGAAATTACCTAGGCGCGCGTCGCTGGGTGTGTGAACGGCTGCGCCGCTTCGAGCTGCGCGCTGATCTGGAGGAGGAGGTCCTCGCGTCCCATCGCGGCAACGAGCTGCGTGCCGATCGGCAGGCCGGCGGCGTTGCGGTAGAGCGGGAGAGAGCACGCGGGCTGGCCCGTCGCATTGAACGGCGGCGTGAACGGGGTGAAGTCGGCAGCGCGGAAGATGCCCGCCAGCGGATCGTCGGGCGGCGACTTGAACGTGCCGAGCGGAACGGGTGGTTCGGCGACGGTCGGCGTCAGCCAGAGGTCGTACCGCTCCCAGAACTTCGACGTCTCGCGCGTGTTCAGTTGGATCCACTGCCACGCATCGACATACGCGGACGCCTTCATCATGCGGCCGAGCTCGGAGAGCGCCCACGTGAGGCCCTCGACCTCGTGCTCCTCGATCGGGCGACCGAGCTGACGTGAAATCGAGTCGATGCTGTAAGTGACACCCGACGTCCACAGCGTCAGAAAGCGCGACGTCCACTCGGGATGATGGAACCCGGCAGGGAACGCTTCTTCGACGTGATGACCGAGGCCCTCGAGCAGCTTCGCCGTGTGCGCGACGGCCGCGACGCAGTCAGGATGGGATTCGACGAGGCTCGTGTCCAGCGCGGGATGCTTCGTGTAGAAGCCAATCTTCAAGCGTCCCGTCGGCGCCGCGAGCTCTGCGAGATACGGGCGCAGCTGCGGCGGTGCACTGTACGGATCACCGGACACCGGTCCGGCGAGCGCATCGAGCACGGCGGCCGAGTCGCGCACGCTGCGGGTGACGACATGCTCGCTGACGAGGCCGCCGTTCACATCGCCCAGGTGCGGCGCGAGCGAGACGCGACCGCGCGACGGCTTGAGGCCGTAGAGGCCGCAGCACGACGCGGGAATGCGGATCGAGCCGCCGCCGTCATTGGCGTGCGCGATGGGGACCAGTCCTGCCGCGACGGCGCTCGAGCTACCGCCGGATGATCCGCCGGACGACCGTGCCGTGTCGTATGGATTCTTCGTCGGCGGCCATGCTGGGTTCTCGGCGGCGGGCAGGATGCCGAGCTCGCTCGTGTTGCTCTTGCCGACGACCACGAAGCCCGCGCGTTTGAGCTGCGTGACGAGATGGCTGTCCACGGGCGGTTTGAAGCCCGCGTTCTTCAGCGGCAGCATGCCCGCCGTGTAAGGCACGCCGGCGACGAGCGCGCAGATGTCCTTGATCAGGATGGGGACGCCGCGGAACGGCCCGGGGAGAGCGTGCTTGGCATCCGCGCGCGCCTGCTCGAACATCGGATAGATGACCGCGCCGAGCTCCGCGTTGTGCTTCTCGATTCGCTCGATGGCGTGATCGACCAGCTCCTCGGGGGATGTGGTTCCGTTGCGGACTAGCTCGGCTTGCGCCGTCGCGTCGAGGTCGTGAACGTGCACGGGGCGGTTATCGCACGCTACACGAGTGATCAGGACGGATACGCGTCTTCGCACGACGAGGGCGGCGCCGGCTGCGGGCCGCACTCCGCCGTGTTGATGTCCTGGATGCACGTGTCGTACTTGCTGAACGACATGAACTGCATGTTCGCCGGCGGCGCAGCTGCGCACGCGGGTCGTCCGGTGAAGTCGCAGCACATCGCCGCTTGGCGCTGCTCGCAGGTGGCCGCGTCGGGATCCGGCGCTTGTTCGCCACAGCGCTCGGAGCGAGCGCTGAACGCGCACGAGACAGCCGCGTACTTCTCGCATGCCTCGCCGTAGGTCTGCGGGCGCGGGCCCGTATCACCGCCGTCATCGCCACCGCATGCGGCGACGACCAACCCGAACGCCAAGACCAGGGCACGCTTCGACATGGGGAGAGATAAACACGGAAGCGTGGGGGCCCAGTCGCGAACCGAGCTCCGCTGTGATGGTTGTAACGCTGTCCGTGATCGCCTCGTCGTCACGGAAACGCGCCATCGCAGGAGGGCGGCGCCGTTGCTAGCGGAGCGCACTCCGCAGTCCGCGCCTCGCGGGTGCACGTCGCATAGCTGTCGTAGGACATGAACGGCATGTCGGCGGGCGCGGGCTCATCACACGACGGCGCACCATCGACGCCGCAGCAGTGGTCAAGCGCCACGACGTGATCCGGGCACTCCGGTCCGAGTTGTTCCGGCGAGAAGCCTTCGCAAACATGATTCCGCTCGGCCAACGCGCACTGCACCACGCCGTACTCGTGGCACGCGTCGCCGTAGGTCTGGGGCCGCGTGTCCTGCGCGGGGCCGAGGTCACCGCAACCAGTGAGTGCGACGCTCATGCAGAGCGTCGCGAGCGACAGTGCGCGTCGGAGGATCGTCTTGTTGCTCATGCTGTCGTGTCAGGCAAGGCCCGGTCCAAGCGCGACGGGCCACGAATCGCGGAGTTGCACCAGAACGTGGGACATCGCTGACCCAACCCGCCGTCGACATGGAAACACAGGTGTCCACGCGCACTCTGCGTCGGGCTCGCTGTAAGGTCCGGGAATGGCAGGCCCTCTCGCCGGAAAGCGCTCGTTGGTCACCGGAGGTGGTCGGGGCATCGGTGCAGCGATCGCGCGCGCACTGGCTGGGCAGGGAGCTCACGTCACGGTCGCGGGTCGCGGCATGCCCGCGCTCGAAACGGTCGCGAAGGAGATCGGTGGACGCGCGGTGCAGATCGATCTGCTCGACCGCGCGGCGACCGACAAGGTGCTCGCGGACATGGGGCCGATCGACATCCTCGTCAATAACTCCGGCATCGCGGAGAGCGCTCCCCTCGCGAAGACCGATGACGCCATGTGGGACCGTGTGATGGAGCTGGACGCGACGGCGCCGTTCCGCCTGATCCGCGCGCTCGTGCCGGGGATGATCGAGAACAAGTGGGGACGCGTCGTGAACATCGCGTCCAACGCCGGCGTCTCCGGATACCAGTACACGGCGGCGTACTGCGCGGCGAAGCACGCGATGGTCGGCATGACGCGCGCGCTCGCGATGGATCTGGGGCGCACGGGCGTGACGATCAACTGCATCTGTCCCGGCTGGGTCGAGACAGACATGGTCGCTGAAGCAGCGGCGCGCATCGCGAAGATGACGGGGCGCTCCGAGGAAGAAGCGCGCAAGGCGCTGTCGTCGATGAGCCCGCAGAAGCGGATGATGGAGCCCGCAGAGATTGCCCACACGACGCTGATGCTGTGCGCGCACGAAGGCCGCGGCATTCACGGCCAGACGATCGTCATCGACGGAGGCGCGGTTCTCAAATGAGCACGGAAGAGATCTTCGTTGCGGAGTGGCCGCCCGCAAAGGGCTACGCGAATGCGCGCGTCGGGCGCGGGCGCGCCGTGCATATCGCCGGTCAGATCGGATGGAGCTCCGACGGGAAGTTTCCCGACAAGACGGGCGACGAGGAGTTCGTCGCGCAGTTCGCGCAGACGCTCGACAACATCGTCACCGTCGTGAAGGCGGCCGGCGGACGCGTGGAGGACATCGCCGAGATGACCGCATACATCGTCGACATGGCCGCGTATCGCCGCACGCGTCGAGAGTGTGGGGCGGCGTGGCGCGAGCGCCTCGGGAAGCACTTCCCCGCGCTCGCGTTTGTCGGCGTGAAAGATCTGTTCGAGGAGAAGGCCGTGATCGAGATCAAGGCCGTTGCTTACGTCGAGGACCCGAAGTGAACATCGCCAACATTACCCCTCGGTCGTTTGCCTTCGCGCTCGAGCGCGGAGTCGCCACCATCACGCTCGATCGCGAGTCTCGCCTCAACGCGCTGACGTTCGAGGTGTACGAGGAGCTCGCCGAGACGTTCGAGAAGCTCGATCGCATCGACGACGTGCGCGCGGTCGTCATCACGGGACGCGGTCGCGGCTTCTGCTCCGGCGGCGATCAGGACGACATCATCAAGCACCTGCTCGGGCGCGATACGCCGGCGCTGCTCGCGTTCACGCGCGCGACAGGTCGGTTGATCGAAACGATGCGTGCCTGCAAGCGACCCATCGTGGCGGCGATCAACGGCACGTGCGTCGGTGCGGGCGCGGTGATCGCGGCGGCGAGCGACTTCCGGATCGCAGCCGCGGGCGTGAAGTTTGGCTTCATCTTCCCGGCCGTAGGCCTGTGCGGCGCGGACATGGGCATCACGTATTTGCTGCCGCGCATCGTCGGTCTCGGCCACGCGTCGGAGTTGCTGTTCTTCGGTGACATCTTCACGGCAGAGCGCGCGCTCGAGATCGGGTTCGTGAATCGCGTGACGCCCGATCCGGCCGCGTGTGTCGCGATGGCGCAGCAATGGGCCACACGGCTCGCGCAGGGCCCTGCGTTTGCGCACGCCATGACCAAGCAGATGATCGAGTCCGAGCACACGATGGCGCTCGGCGAGGCGATCGAGGCCGAAGCGCAGGCGCAAGCGCTGTGCATGCAGCACCCCGACTTCGCGGAAGCGCACGAGGCATTCAAAGCAAAGCGCCCGGCCAAGTTTCGCGGCGCGCCGGATCCCGCATGAAGCTCTCCTCGGACGACCTGCCGTTTCTGTTTGCCGCGCACCACAGCGCGCTCGCGGATCGCTTGCGCCAGGCGGCGATCACGCTCGCCGAGGTGGAAGAGCCCGGCCGCCACAAGTCGGAGGGCGAGCGTGACCGTGCCGCCGCCGCTGCGCTCGCCGAGGCGCGCTTGCTCGAGCTCGTCGTGCCGACGACTCCGGCGGCGGAGGGGCACAGCCCGATCGACACGCGCGCCGTGTGCCTCGCCCGCGAGATGCTCGGGTACGTGTCGCCGCGCGCGGACTCGATCTTCGCGGTGCAGGGCCTCGGGACGCATCCGATCGTGCTCGCGGGCAGTGAAGCGCAGCGGCACTCGCTGATGGCATTCGCGCGCGGTGCTGGCATCGCTGCGTTCGCGCTGACCGAGCCGGATGCGGGCTCCGATGTAGCAGCCATCGCGACGCGCGCGGCGCCGACCGCCGACGGCTACCGCCTCGATGGCGACAAGCTGTTCATCTCCAACCTCGGCATCGCGGATCACGCGGTGGTCTTCGCGTCGACGGAGCCAACGCTCAAGCACAACGGCTTGTCCGCATTCTGGGTTCCGCTCGAGCGACCCGGCGTGAAGGTCATCCCGATGCAGGCGACCGCGTCGCATCCGATCGGAGCACTGGAGTTGCGCGGCGTCGAGCTGCCGGCGAGCGCGCGGATCGGTGAACCGGGGCAGGGGATGAAGCTCGCGCTCGCGACGCTCGATGCCTTCCGCGTGACCGTCGGCGCAGCGGCGGTGGGCATGGCGCGCCGTGCGCTCGATGAGGCGCTCGCGTTTGTCACCAAGCGCTCGCAGTTCGGCAAGTTGCTTTCAGAGCAGCCGCTCGTACAGGCCCACCTCGCGGACATGGCCGTCGATCTCGACGCTGCCCGGTTGCTCGTGCTGCGCGCC
Organism: Kofleriaceae bacterium; assembly: GCA_036499725.1. Classification (GTDB taxonomy): domain Bacteria; phylum Myxococcota_A; class Polyangia; order Haliangiales; family Haliangiaceae; genus JABFXX01. The sequence continues at coordinate 118,508 of DASYDE010000025.1, read as the reverse complement.
GCGCACCTCAAAGACTCCGTCGGCGGGAAGGTCACGACCGAGGTGTCGATCGCCAAGCTCGGGGCGACGGAGGCCGCGTTCCGCGTGATCGATCGCGCCGTGCAGCTGCTCGGCGGTCGCGGTGTGATGGATGGTTCGGTCGTCGAGCTGCTCTATCGCGCGATCCGCCCGCTGCGCATCTACGAAGGAACGAGCGAGATCCAGCGGACCATCATCGGTCGCGCGCTCGCACATGGAGCCAAATGACCGTCGTGTTTCCCGAGGAGTTCTCGCTCGCGAACTACTTCCTGTTCGATCGCCTCGGCGAGGGACTCGAGGACAAGGTCGCGCTGCGGTTTGGTGACCGTACGTGGACGTATGGCGAGGTCGCCGATCGCACGCGAGCGCTCGCTCGCTTTCTTGTCGAGGCGGGCCTGCGCCCGGAGCAGCGCGTCTACATCGTGCTTCCGGATCTGCCGCCGTTCGCGTGGGGCATCTTCGCGACGCTCGCCGCCGGCGGTGTGCTCGCGATGGGCAACAACATCTCGCCGACGGATGACCTGCGCTACGTCCTCGATTACGTCAAAGCGTCGGCGTTGATCACGACGCCCGCTGTCGCTGCTGCGCTCGCGCCATTGATGGGCGATCTGCCCGCGCTGGAGACCGTGCTCGTCGTTCCCGATGCCGCGACGGGCGAGGATCCAGAAGCAGCGGTCGACGTGCCGAAGGTTCCCGACGGCGTTCGTGCGCTCGCGCTGACCGATGCGATCGCGAAGGGCAGGGAGCTCGATACGCGGTTGCCGCTCATCCGCCGCGATGATCCGGCGATCTGGCTGTTCACGTCTGGCTCGACGGGGCGCAGCAAGGCCGCGATGCACTCGCACCGCGACTTCGCGTTCAACACCGAGGTCTTTGCGAAGCGCACGGTCGGCTATCGCCGCGACGATGTGACGGTCAGCGTGCCACGCCTCTTCTTTGGCTACGCGACCGGCACGAATCTCTGGTTCCCGTTCGCCGTCGGCGCGACGGTCGGATTGTTCAGCGAGCGGCCGACGGCAGAGAGCATCTCCGCCGCGATCGCGCGGTATCGGCCGACGATCGTGACGAACGTGCCGACGATGCTCGGCAAGCTGCTCGACCTGGACGCGGAGATGACCGCGAAGGGCGAGCCGGGCCTGGATCTCTCGTGCGTGCGCTTCCACTTCAGCGCCGGTGAAGCACTGCCCGAGCCGTTGATGCGTCGCTTCATCGCGCGCTTTGGCGGCGAGGTCTACGACGGCATCGGTAGCGCCGAGATGTTTCACATCTACTGCAGCAACCGCCCCGGAGACGTGGTGCCGGGCACGCTCGGCAAGGTCGTCGAAGGCTACGAGCTCGCGATCCTCCCCGAGGATGCGGCAGGGGCCGGCGCCGAGCGCTTACCACCTGGTGAGATCGGCGTCCTGTGGGTCAAAGGTGACTCGGTCGCGCACGGATACTTCGGTGATCGCGACAAGAGCTGGAAGACGTTCCACGGCCACTGGTGCCGCACCGGCGACCTGTTCTCGATCGATGCGAACGGGTACCTGACGTTCCAGGGCCGCGCCGATGATCTGTTCAAGGTCGGCGGCATCTTCGTCGCTCCGCGCGAGGTCGAGGATTGCTTGCTCGCGCACCCGGCCGTTTCTGTCGCGGCCGTCATTCCCGCCGAAGACGCGGGGCTGACCAAGCCCAAGGCGCTGATCGAGCTGCGCCCCGACGCGAGGTCGCGCGACAAGAAGGCGCTGATCGCGGAATTGAAGGCTCACGTCCAGAAGTCGCTGTCGAAGCACAAATATCCGCGGTGGATCGCGTTCGTCGACGATCTGCCCAAGAACGATCGCGGCAAGGTGGACAAGAAGCTGTTGATCGAGCGCGAGAAGCGCGGTGAGCTAGGTGGAGAGTAATGGCCGATAAATTTCTCGCGCGACACACGACGGCCAGCCTCTACACGCTGCTCAAGGGGACGCGCGCTGTTGTCGCGCTCGTTCCCGTCGGCTCGACAGAACCGCACGGTCCTCATCTGGGGCTCGGCACCGACGTCATCATCTCCGCGGCGGCATGTCTCAAGGCGTGCGAGATCCTCGAGAAGAAGGGCCCGTTGATCGGCGTCATCGCCCCCGCGATCAGCTACGGCGTCACGGACTGCGCGACGGGCTTTCCGGGCGCGGTCTCGATTCCGGCTGACGTTCTCACCGCGTACATCGCAGCTGTGTGCGACGGCCTCCTCGCGCAGGGCATCAAGCACGTCTGCCTCGTGAACAATCACCTCGAGCCCGCACATGATGCAGCGGTGCGCGCGGTGCTCGCGACGCGCGAGAAGAAGGTCTCCGTCGCGTGCCCGCTGACCAAGAAGTGGGCGCGCACGCTGTCGGCCGAGTTCAAGAGCGGCGCATGTCACGCAGGCCAGTACGAGACGTCGATCGTGATGGCGGCGGCGCCCGAGCTCGTCAATGAAGCGACACGCACGACGCTGTCGCCGGTGCCCATCTCGCTGAGCGAGAAGCTCGCCGCGGGCGTGAACACGTTCAGTGAAATGGGAATGGAGCTCGCGTACGCGGGTAATCCGGCGGCGGCGACGGTCGAGGAGGGCGAGCAGCTGATCCAGCGCCTTGCCGAGATGGTGGTCGGCGAGGTTCGCGAGTCGATCGGATTACCAACATGAAGATCTCCGCTCTCGTCGCGTCCGTCGTGTTGTCCGTCGCTGCGCCTCTGTTGGCAGCGTGCCCCGCGCCGACCGGCACGACGGCGCCGAGCGCGGGTGGCACGTATCCCGTCCCGACACCGATCGCGACGATCATCACGGACGACAAAGCGTTCGCGGCCTTCGCAAAGTCGGTCCGTCACGATCTCGAAGTGGGCGCCACCGACAAGGATCCGGCTGTCGCGAAGGAGCGCCTCTTCGTGCTCGCGATGCTCGACGGTCTCGACAATAAATGGGACCAGGCGATCGAGACGCTCGATAAGGCGTCCGCGCTCGAGACCGACCCGATCGGCAAGCAGATGCTCGGGCTGACGATCCGCGTGTGGAGCGACGCGCAAAGCGATTCGTCGCCCGACGCATTCAAGGCGGCCTTCGATGCCCGCCTCTCCGCGATGAAGCTCGACCAGGTTGGCGACGAGCTCGTCGTGCTGCGCACGCTGTCGCAATCGCTCACGTCGACCGATGTGTGCGCGCAGCAAGTCGCGCAGGAAGTCGGCCCGCACGTTTCCCAAGGCACGGTCGGCATCGACGACGCGCACGCGATCGTGTTCATGCGCTATGCGGCGATGCGCCTGGTTCCGGTGCGGCTCGCGATCGACGAGACGCTCAACAAACACGGGATCGCGTCTGCGGAAGGTGCGGCGGCTCCGACCGAGACGGTCGCTCCCGATGGCGCTGCGGCTCCGTGATGTCGCGCTGTTAGCCGCGACGTGATTTTGCTCGCTTGGTTCTGCCCCCGTTTCGGGCAAAGTTGGAGGATGGGCGCTCGTGACTGCGAGGCATGCCTCTCTCGTCCGTACTCGCGGTGCGGTCGCTGCATGATCACGTTCTGCAAGCGGCACGCGCTCGCGCCCGGAGTGCGCTGCGATAACTGCGAGCACGACTACGCAGACGAGCTGCCGACGCGCCGCTCTGCGAAGATCCTGCTCGCGCCATCGGTCGCGCTGGTCGCGGGCGGCCTCGTGTTCGGGCTCCTCCTGCCGATCACGTTCGGCGGCGCGGTTGGATCCCTCATCATGGCGGGGCTCGCCTGCGGTACCGCGGTCAGCGCGGGGGCGGGCGCGTGTCGCCTCGTGGAGCGAACGTCGCGCGCGCTCTTTTTACGCGAAAAAGCCGGCAGTCTCCCGCCGGCTCGTCTGCTGCCCAGTCCTCGTAGACCGGGTTAATTACTTACCGTCGACGCCGTGCTTGGCTTTGATCTGCTCGAGCACCTTGTTGTACTCGACGTCCCACGCCTGCGTGCCCTCTTCGAGGTTCTTGATGCGGTCGCGGACTTCCTGATCGATCGCCTCGTCCACCTGCATGTGCTTCTTCGCGATCTCTTTGATCTTCCGGCGAAGGACCGCGTCCTCTGCGAAGACTTCTTCGATGTGGCGCGAGGACATGAAGGCTTCCTGCATCTGGTTCGCGATCCAGGACAGGCCGTCCTCGCCGAGACCGAATTCCTTCTGGTCCGCGAGCTGGCGCTTGGTGCGACCGAGGTGCGAGTAGGGCAAGCCGCGGATCTCGAGGATGTCCTTGGCGCGCTCCGTCAGCTCTTTGTCGACGCGGATGTACTCTTTGAGCACCGCGGCCACATCCAGCTGGGCCTCGTTGTTGTCGCTGATCTCGATATCACCCGCCGCGGCGAGCGTGCTGATGATCTCGGCCGCGATGGTATCGACCTTGCCTGGATACAGTCTCATCTCGGCGGCACTGTAGGGTCCACACGGCACTCATGCAAGGCGCGTGGCAAACTCTTCCCTAGAAAACATCGGCGTCCGATCGCATGTGCACAATCGCCTTTCTCGTCGATATCGTTCCCGAAGCTTCGCTCGTAATCGCGGCAAATCGCGATGAGTTATACGCGCGACCAACGCGGTCACCTGAACGGCTAGGTCCGCAGATGGCTGGCGGTGTCGACGTGCTGAGTGGAGGCACGTGGCTCGCGGTGCGCAAGGATGGCCGCTTCGCCGCGGTCACCAATCAGCGCGCTCTCTCGACGCCACCAGCCGGTCTGCGCTCGCGGGGGCTCGCGGTGAAGGAGCTCGCCTCTGCGGAGGATCCTGATCAGTACGTTCACGATCTCGATCCGACGCGCTACGCGAGCATGAACCTCGCGTGGGGCGACGCGCGCGGTGTCTCGATCGCATACGGCCGGCAGGAGGGGGCGCTCGATGTCGTCCGGCTCACGCGCGGCGTTCACGTGCTGTGTAACGACAAGCTCGGGAGCGCCGGCTTTCCCCGCGGCGAGCGACTGCACCACGCGATCGATGTGCTCGTCGCCAAGCAACTGCCGCTCGGGGCGCTGCTCGATGGGCTCGGTGCAGCGCTCGGCGATCACACGCGCGTGCCGCTCGCCGACACGCCGCCATCGCACTTGCCACCCGAGCTCGGGCGCGAGCTGACGGCCGTGTGTATCCACAGCGAGAATTATGGAACGCGCAGCGCGACACTGTTTGCGGCGGGACGCGCCGGAGCACTCGCGTATCGCGCCAGTGATGGTCGGCCGTGCACCAACCCGTTCATCGATCGCATCTCGCTTCTGGAGGCACCGTGACCGATCCGCGTCCCCGCAAGCTCGTCGTCGCCGGCCTCATCATCGAGCAGACGGCCGAGCGGCGCGTCTTGATCTCGCAACGACCGGTGGGCGGAACACTGGGCGGCAAGTGGGAGTTTCCGGGCGGCAAGATGGAGGCCGGGGAGTCGCCCACAGGTGCGCTCGTGCGCGAGCTGCGCGAGGAGCTCGGCGTCACCGTCGAGGTTGGCCGCGTGTGGGATGTCCTGTTTCACGCCTACCCGGACTTCGATCTCGTCATGATCGTCTATGCGTGTCGCCTTCTTCCCGGAGAGCAGCTACGCGCCCTGGAGGTCGCCGACTTCGCGTGGGTGGCCACGGGCGACCTTCCTGGCGCATGGGACATCCTCCCTGCGGACCGGCCATTGATCGATCGTCTCGTCGAGGAGGGGCCGCCGGTTGATTGACCCTATCTAGCGTAGGTGCCTACAATTCAATCCAAATGGAAGGCCGCGCCAAGGTCACGAAGGAAGTCCTCTGCGAGGAGGCACGCTTCATCCTCGCGAACGTGATGGCGGAGGCCCGTTACGGTCGGCAGAACCGCTACGACGACATCCGCCGCGTGTGTGAGGGCGCTGTCTCGATTCCGTTCAGCGAGTACATCGGCTTTCTCGAGAAGTCTGGCTACCTCCGCCACGACAGGGGCAACGAGAGCCTCGAGGTCACGCCCGATGGCGAGACCGTCGTGAATGGGGGCAACCTGGCCGAGTTCACCGACCGGGCCGTCAGCCACTTCAAGAAGTTGCGGCAGAGCCGCGCGATGGCAGTGCCGACGTCCGCGATTCCGATGGGCACGCAGTCGGGCGTGCTGTCGTCACCGCAGGCTCCGGCGCGCCAGGCCGAGCCTCGCGAACGCGCCCCGGAGCGCGATCGTGCAGAGCCGTCGCAGGCAGCTCCGCTACCCAAGGCCAGCAGTACAGCGAAAGTGTCCGGTGGTGCGCAGCGCGCCGTCGCCGGCGGGGAGATTCAGTTGGGCGCTGATATCGAGAATCGGTACGAGAAGCTCGCGTCGATCGGTTCCGGTGGCATGGGCACCGTGTATCGGGCTCGCCAGGTCGCGCTGAACCGCGAGGTCGCTCTCAAGGAGATCCGCGATCTGTTCGGATTCTTCAGCGAGGACCAGCGCAACGAGATCGTTCGACGCTTCACCGACGTGGTGCGTGCGTGGGGCAATCTCGCGCACCCGAACATCCTGCCGATCCACGACGTGAATCTGTGGGCGGAGTTCCCGTACCTCGTGACGGAGCTCGCACCCAACGGTTCGGCGCGCCGCCTGATCAACGACGCGGAGGAGCTGCCCGTCGAGCTCGTGTTCAAGTATCTACTGCAGACCCTGCATGCTCTGCGCGCGGCGCATCAGCAGCGCGTCTATCACCGCGGCCTCAAGCCGGAGCAGTTGCTCATCGACGCGTACGGCAACATGAAGGTCTCGGACTTCGGCTTCACGCGGATCGTCGAGCGCGACCACGCGGTGATTCGCCAGCTCTACGTCGGCATGGGCAACGTCGCGTACATGGCGCCGGAGCTGTACACGGATCCGATGATGGCCGGCCCGCAGGGTGACATCTACGCGCTCGGAATTATCTTCTACGAGTTGCTGACGCGGAAGCTGCCGGGTCGTCGCTCGCCGATGCCGTCGCAGATCAACGCGAACATGCCCAAGGGCATCGACGACATCTTCGATCGCATGACGCGTGATGCGCGCAACGAGCGCTACGCATCGGTCGACGACATCCTCGACGATATCGACAAGCTCGAGGGGATGGACGCGCTGCTCGACGGTGGCGATCGCGTGCTCGCGCAGGAGAGCCCGCTGTCGTCGATCAAGTTCCGCCCGGGCGCCGAAGAGCCGCTCGCCGGAACGCCGGTCGTGGAAGGCGAGGGCGGCGAGAAGTCGCACCGCCCGTACTCGTTCCAGCAGCGCCGCAACAAGAAGATCTAGAGCACCGGCGGCGTGCGGAGCGCGAGCGCATAGAAGCGCGCCGCTGCACCGTGGATGCTGCCACTCGGAAGCGCCCAGCAAAACGCGCGGCGCACGACGAGGTCCACCGGTGGGATGCGTACGACGCCGGCGGCGATGTGCGTGCGGATGGACCAGCGCGACACGAAGCCGACGCCGAGCCCGGCGATCGCCGCTTCGATGATCGCCTCCGTGCTGCCGAGCTCGATGTCGTGCCGCGCGACCTTCTGCCGAACCTTTGCGCGCGAGAGCGCTCGCGCCACGACCGCTCGTGTACCGGAGCCCGCTTCGCGCCACAGGATGGGGCGGGCGCCGAGATCAGCGAGGTCGCGCACGCGCTCCGACGCGCCGACGATCGGCACGATCTCGTCCGCGAGGTAGGGCTCGATGCGCACGCCCGCGGCTCGCGGATGGCCTTCGATCAAGCCGAGCGGCGCCAGACCTCCGCGCACGTGCTCCAGAACGTCCTCGGTGTTCGCGACGTCGATGCGGACGCGAACCTCGCGGTGAGAACGCCGGAACTGCGCGAGCAGCGGCGGGAGGACATGCGCGGCGATGGTGGTGCTGGCAGACAGCACGAGGTCGTCGCCGATCGCGGGAGCCGTGCCGATGTCGGCGAGCACGTCATCCAGCAGCTGATCGATGGTCTGCGCGCTCACGGCGAGCTTCTCGCCCGCTGGCGTAGGAGAAACACCGTGGACCGAGCGCGTGAACAGCGGCGCGCCGACCTGGTCCTCGAGCCGCCGGATCTGCGCTGTGACCGCCGGCTGCGACAGCCGGAGCGCCTTGGCGGCGGCCGAGATGCGCCCAGCGTCGTAGACGGCGAGGAACGTGGGCAGCAGGGACGCGTCGATCACGCAGACCAGACTATCAGGAAAACTGATGGGACATTGAAAGATGTGATTTGTCTTACGGATGGAACGAACGAATAGTGCGGGCATGGTGTTCGCGTTGCTCGCTGGCGTGCTGATAGCCCTGACCGTGGGCAATCCGTTCGGCGCGCACACGTCGCGCGTCGCGCGCACGCTGCTCTCGCTGTCCGTCATCGGCCTCGGCGCCGGCATGGATCTGCGCGTCGTCGCCGTCGTGGGATTTCACGGCCTCGGGTACACGGCACTCACGATCGGCGCGGCCCTCGGGCTGGGTGTCGTCCTCGCGCGCGTGCTCCGCGTGCCGCGCACGGTCGCGATCCTGATCAGCGTCGGGACCGCCATCTGCGGAGGTAGCGCGATCGCAGCGGTCGCACCCGCGATCGGCGCAGGGGACGAGGACACGTCCATCGCGCTCGTGACGGTGTTCCTGCTCAACGCGATCGCGCTCGTCGTGTTCCCGCTCGTCGGGCACGTTGTCGGTCTCGGGCAGGCAGACTTTGGCCTGTGGTCGGCGCTCGCGATTCACGACACCAGCTCGGTCGTCGGCGCGGCGTCGCACTACGGTCCGCAAGCGCTCGCGGTCGCGGCCGCCGCAAAGCTCGCCCGCGCGCTGTGGATCATACCGGTGACGATCGCCGCGAGCCGGCTCGCCCCCCGCGGAGGACCGGTCGCGCCCGCACCCCGGCGTCCCTGGTTCATCGCCGGCTTCGTGGTCGCGGCCGCGCTCGCAACGTATGTCCCGTCGCTCACGGCGATCGGACAGCGCGTCGCCTCGCTCGCTCACTACACGCTCGGCGCGACCCTGTTCCTCGTCGGGCTGGGCCTGACGCGTCCCGCGCTGAAGCGGCTCGGTGCGCGGCCGCTCGTGATGGGCGTGGCGCTGTGGCTGGCGCTCGCGAGCGCGACGTTAGCGGCGATCGTCGGGCTGCGCTGAGCCCTTCTGCGCCTTGACTGCTCGTTCGAGCGTATCGACGCGCATCATCAGCGTCGTCTTCTCGGCGTTGAGGTGCTCGAGCTGCTGCTTGTACTCGGCGATCTCATCCGCCGTCGAGCTCGGGGTCGGAGCGGTCTTCTCGACTTCGGAGATCTTCGCGTCGAGCTTGGCGATGTCGTCGGCGATCTGGTTCGCCTCGGCCTCGAGTCGATACGTCGTGTCGTCCGCTTTGCGCTGATCCGCCGCTGGCACGGGAGCCGGATCGTTGCGATCGCACGCGCTCATCCCCGCGAGCGCGACAGCCGCGGCGAGGACGAGCCGCATCAGAGCTTCGCTCCGTCGTGCGGTTTGGTTTTCTGCGTGAACACGTCCACACCATCCAGGCACCGCGCGTTGATCATGATCATCGGCCCTTTGGAGCCCTCACCGCGGCCGAACGAGCGCACACCGCACGTCGTGCAGAACAGGTGATGGATCTTGTTCTTGTTGAACGTGTAGTCCTTCAGCGCGTCCTCGCCCTTGAGCAGGGTGAACTGCTCTTGCCCGACAAACATCATCAGCGCGCCCGTGCGGCGGCAGATGGAGCAGTTGCAGATGAGGGCCTCTGCATCGAGGTCGAGCTCGGCGGTGTACTCGACGGCGCCGCAGTGGCAGCCGCCATGATGCTTTTGGATAGCCATGGTCCGACTCTACTACTGACGGGTGGAGATCGAGACGCCGTGGTCGGCGAGTGCTCGACGAAGATCGTCGATCTGCTCGATGTGATTGTAGACGTGCGCGCAAACGCGGAGCAGCGGTCCGGTCGCGCGATCGACGACAGGGACTTCCCAGCCCGCCATCAGCAGGCGCTTCTCCATCGCGAGCGGAGAGACCCCTGCGGGGAGCTCGATCGGCGCCGTGACCATGCATCCGATCGCTTCCTCGGGCGCGAGCTGCCGACCACCGAGCCGCTCTCGCATCGCGAGTGCGAGCGCGTGATTGCGAGCGCGGACCGCGGGCCAACCTCCACCCGCAGCGGCGACGTCGTCGATCGCGGTCGGCACCGAGAGCAGCGCTGACGGGTCGTTGGTCCCGGCCCAATCGTGCTCTGCGTGCAGGCGGTTCGGCGGACCGTAGCTCGCGGTGGCGCCATGCGATGTCACGAGCGGCAAGGTATGGGCGACCGCGTTCGGCGCGATGGCGAGAAAGCCGCTCGCCTTGGGCCCGCACATCCACTTGTGATGGTTGCCCGTGTACCAGGTCGCACCCGCAGCAAGCACGGCGCTGACGCTCAGCTCGATCTGGCCGGGTGCGTGCGCGCCATCGACGATGACGGGAATCCCGCGCGCGGCATACGGCGCGAGCATGCGGAGGAGCGGGAACACGAGCGCCGTCGCACTGGTGATGTGGTCGAACAGGGCGAGCTTGGTCCGCGGCGTGATCGCGGAGGTGACGGCAGCGACGAGCGCGTCGGGATCGAACGGTGTGGGCACTGGCACGCTGATGATGTGGGCACCGATGGCGTCGGCGAGCCGCGCGAGCTGATTGCCGGCTGCGCGGTACACGTCGCGCGTGGTGACGATCTCGTCGCCGGCGGCGAGGCCCATCGCGTGCGCGGCGCGGAGAGCCACGGCCGTGCCATGTGTCGCGCCCTGCACCGGAACGAGCGTTTCGGCATCCGCGCCGAGGAAGGCGGCAATTTTGGCGCGGGCTACGTCGAGCTCCGCCTGCCAGTCGAGGACGTAGAAGCGCATCGGCGATGCCTCGACGCGGGCACGGATCTCCGTCGCTGTCTCGAGCGTCGAACGCATGCACCCACCGAACGAGCCATGGTTGAGATGCGCGACGTCGGCGCGCAGCGCCCAGCGGTCGATCGACATGGTGCGAGCATCGCACACGGAGCGATCTCGGGGAGATCTCCGACGGAGATCGAGGTGCACGGTTTTCGCGAGGCTGATTCGAACGGATTAAGGTCAACGCGTGACTGACCAAGCACGCGCGCGCCTCGAGGGTTGGACGTCGTCGTTGATCGAATCCTGGCGGACTGACCCGCTGATCGATGCAAAGGACAGCAAGAGCTGTCTCGCACTGCCAAGCGTCGAGCCGTTCGCGTTCGCGCGCTCGCTCGGTGGAGGCGGCGCGTTCGCATTCGAAGCGGGGTTGGACTCCGGTGTCGACAAGGGCTGGCTGCGCGTGCCGCTGCCGACGCCCGACCTGGAGCGTCGTTTGTTGCTCATGCGGCGCACGCAGCGTCGCTCACTCGCCGATCGCGGGGAGCACGCCCTGTGGGTCGCGCTCGGTTTGTTCGTATGGCAAACGCCCGATGGTGCCGAGCACACGTCGCCTCTCGCACTGTGGCCCGTCGAGCTGGAGCGCTCCGACAGCGGTCTGCGCCTCGTCAGCACGGAGAGCGTGCAGCCGCGGATCAACACCGCGCTCGTCGCGACGCTCGAACGCGAGCTCACGGTCGTCCTCGCGCAGTCGACGGCGGCCCACGGGACCGAGCCGCTCGATCTGACGGCGCTGTTCGATGCCGCCGACGGTATCGCAGTGACCCGGCCGGGCTGGCGCGTCGAGCGTGGATGCAAGCTCGGCCTGTTCTCGCTCGGTCGACACGTGCTCGCCGCGGAGCTCGCCGCCCGCACCGACGAGCTCCTCGCGCACCCTGTCGTCGCGCAGTTGTTGTCTGCAGGTACGGATGCGATGCGTCCGTTCGCGCAGCCCTCGCCCGCGGCGGCGGAGTCCGTCACGCGGCCCACCCCGAGCTACGACGTGCTCGCGCCGCTCGATGCCGATGCGAGCCAGCTCTCCGCGATCGCCGCGGCCTCGACGGGCGCGACGTTCGTGCTGCAAGCGGCGCCGGGTACCGGTGCGTCGCAGACCATCGCGAACCTCGCGGTCCACGCCGCTGCGAGCGGCAAGCGCGTCCTCGTCATCAGCGACAAGGCGCCCGCGCTCGATACGATCGTCGCGCGCCTCGCGGCCATCGGCCTCGGCGAGATGTGCCTCCCGCTCTACGGCGCCCACGCCGATCGCACGCGCACTCTGGGTCAGCTCGCGCGCGTGGTCGAGCGCACGTTCCGCCCCGCGGCAGGCCCGCAGTCGGCAGCGACGGTGGATGCGCGCACGGGTGAGCTCCGCGCGATCCTGGACAACCACGTCCACGCACTGCACCGCATCGGCCCGTTCGGCCGCTCGCTGCACGACGTACTCGGTCGCCTGATCGAGCTCAAGTCCACGCCCGACGCGCACCTCGCGGAACGCGATGCGGTCGGCCTCGACGGCAAGACGTTCGAACAGCGCCACGCCGCCGTGCTCGCGCTCGCGGCGGCCGCGCTCCCCGTGGAGCCGGTGGCGACGCATCCGTGGCGCGAATCCACGCTCGAGAGCAACGTCGGCGAGATGTCGCTCAAGTCCGTCGCACTTGCCGCGCTCGACGATGCGGCGTCCGCGGCAGACCTGCTCGCCGTCAGTCTCGCGGAGATCCTGCGGAGCGTCCCGGGCCTCGTCGCCAAGTCGCGCGAGCAGCTATCCTCGCTCGGTGCGCTCGCGCTCGTCGCGGCTAGCTCGCCGCGCCCCGGCGTGGAGATGCTCACCAACCTGCGCGCTGCTCGCGACGAGGATCTCGACGAACGCGTCGCGCTGATTCGCGCGCGGGGTACCGGCACCGTCGAGACCCCGCGCGATCCACTCGCCTTCCTCGCGCTCGCGCACAAGCATCGCGCGCTGCGTACGGAGGTCGAGGATCACTTCACGGACTCCGTGGAGAAGCTCGACGCGGCTGCGCTCTGGAGCCAGCTGCGCAAGTGGACGAACAGCATGGGCCCGCTGCGCTTTGTCGCGCTGCGGACGGCTCGTGCCGAGGTGAAGTCGGCGGCGATGCCGGGCCACCTCGAAGCGGATAGCGCGATGATCGCAGCGCTGGAGGCTGTCGTCGCCGAACGCGCGACGCGAGCGGCACTGCTCGCCGCAGCTGAGCCGGCAAAGCGCTGGTTCGGAGATCTGGGCGGCGACGCGCTCGGCCTCGATCTGAACAAGCTCGACGAGGCCGTCGCGTGGTCATCCGAGCTGCGCAAGGCGTTCGATGCGGTCGAAATCGGCAATGGCGAAGCGGGGCGGCAGACGGTCTGGCGCGCGCTCGTAGCGCAGGTCGCGGCCGGCGTTCCGATGCCCGCGTCGTCGGGACCGGAGGCAAATTCGTTCGGTCGCCTCGCCGATGCAGTCGCGCGCTGGAGCCCGTCGCTCGTCGCGCTCGGCACGGCCACCGGAATTCCGACGGCGTCGCTCGCGGCAGGGGAGGATCACCTCGTCGCGCTGCGCGAGCGGATCGAGACGCTGCGCCTGTCCATCGACGCTCTGCCGGCATGGGTCGCATTCCATGGGGTGCGCGGTTCGGCGCGCAAGGAGGGTGTGGATGCGGCCGTCACGGCGATGGAGCGCGGTGACCTCGGCGCGGCGGATCTCGCGCACGCATGGGAGCGCGCGACGCTGATCGCGTGGGCCGATGCCGAGCTCGCGGAGTCGCAAGCGCTCTCGCAGTTCCACGGCGCGAGCCACCACGCTCAGGTCTCGGCGTTCGCCGATATGGATCGCGGTGCACTCGCTCTCGCGCGGGCGCGTGCCGTCGTCAAGCTCGCGGAGATGACGCCCCGCGTGCGTCAGGACGAGACCGGCGAGCTCGCGACATTGCAACAAGAGCTCAAACATCCGGTGCGCTCGTTGCGCGGTGTTCTCGCAGCGCTACCGCAGACGCTCGGTCGCATGGCGCCGTGCATCCTCGCGACACCGGTCTCCGCCGCGGACTTCCTCGACGGGACCAAGTTCGACATCGTGGTGATCGATGAAGCGTCGCGGCTCACGACGGCGCAAACGGCAGCCGTCATCGCGCGCGCGGACTCGGCCGTCATCGTCGGTGATACCGCGCGATCCGTTCCGTCCGCGACGCTGCTCGAGGATGCGGCCGCAGCGAGGCTGCCCGAGCTCTGGCTCGCGCGCCACTACCGCAGCAAGCACGAGGACCTGATCGCGTTTGCGAATCAGCATCGCTACGGCGATCGCCTCGAAGTGTTCGCGGTGGCTCAACCCACGTCGGATCTCGGCGTGGCGGCGCGGCGCGTGGAGGGCGCGTTCGACCGGGACACGCTCGTGAATCGCATTGAAGCGGAAGCGGTCGTTGCCGACGTGCTCGCGCGTCTTCGCGATCCGGCGCAGCGAACGCGCTCCATTGCGGTCATCGCGTTGACGTCCACGCAGCGCGAGCTGATCGAGGACCTGCTCGACGATGCGCGCGAGGGTGACCCGGCACTGGATGCCGCGATCGAGCCGGGCTCCGACGCGACGTTCGAACCGCTGCTCGTGACCGATCTGGCCACGGCGAACGGCGACGAGCGCGATGTGGTGATCTTCTCCGTCGGCTACGGCGTCGACAACACGAACATCCTCTCGATCGATCACGGTCCGCTCACCGAGCCGGGCGGCGAGCGCCTCCTGGGTGCGGCGCAGGCAACGGCGCGCGAGCAGCTCGTCGTGTTCGCGAGCGTTGCCGCGGAAGACCTGCCCACCGACGGGGCAGAAGGCACGCGTGCACTCGCGGCGTTGCTCGCGTTCGCGCAGCGCGGCGGTGGTGCTCTGCGTCGCGTGGACGAGCTCGCACCCGCGAGCCCCATCACCGATGCCATCGCGCGTGCGCTCGCCGAGCGCGGCTGGCAGGTGCGCCACAGGGTTGGCGTCGGTCCGTACACGCTCGATCTCGCTGTCGTCGATCCGAACAACCCCGAGCAGTTCGTCCTCGCGATCGAGCACGACGGTGCTGCCTACGCGCAAGCGCCGCACGCTCGCGACCGTGATCGTCTGCGTCCGGCTGTCCTCGCGCAGCTCGGCTGGCGTCTCCACCGCGTGTGGGGCCTGGATTGGTGGCTCGACCCGGAGCGCGAGGTGCAGCGCGCGCACGGTGCGATCGTCACGGCCATCGCGGGCAATCGCTCGCGCCGCCCCGGCGTCACCAAGCCGCCGCGGATCGCACGGGCGAGCATCCAGCCGCCGATCAGCGCCGCGGGAACGCCGACGCCGTCGACCCGCGTGCGTGCCACCGGGAGCGCTCCGGTCGTGTCGTCCGCTCGTCCTCGCACCGCGCCGCAGGGCGTGACGGTGAAGACGCAGACGAGCGACGCCGTGCTCGCCGCGGGCTCGGGGCCGACGGCAGCGACACCGCTCGCCGCCTACGACGGCCCGACGACGCCGGTGCGCCTCGCGCGCAACCAGATCGCGATCGGCCCGTACTCCGCCGCTGCGATTCCCGCTGGCCGCCGCACGCCCGACGATCTGTTCGCACCGCGCTACCTCGGTGAAGTGCAGAAGATCGTCGAGCAGGTGCTGGCCGCGGAAGCGCCGATGCACGTCGATCTACTCGCGCGCCGCGTCGGCGGGTACTTCGGGATCGGTCGGCTGTCGCAGCGCGTGACCGATCAGGTCAAGCTCGCGCTCGAAGGTCGCGGTCGATTCGGCGACGAGGACAACATCGTCTGGCGCCTCGACCAGGATCCGTCGTCGGTTCCGGCCGTCCGCGTCTCCGGCAGCAATTCGGCCGCGCGCCGCGCCATCGAGGAGGTTCCGCTCGCGGAGCTCGCCTCCGCGGCGCGTATCGTCGTCGAGCGCGCCTCCGGCATCACGACCGCGGAGCTCGTCCGCGATTCGGCGCGCCTCCTGGGCTTTGCGCGCATCACGGACCAGGTGACGGAGCGCATCACGCTCGGTGTTCGCCTCGCGATCGCGCGTCAGCTCGTGCGCGTCTCTGACGCGAACAAGGTCCTGCTCCCCGAGGCTTAAAGCGTAGACGTAGACGGCGACGGCGTCGTGATCGTCTACGAAATCCGGCGACTCAACTCGCTCCGTTGCCGGTCGGATGGCCGCAACCGGCGCAAGGTGTAGGCATCAGGCACGAGTCGGAGCGAAGCGATTGCGACAACGCGGTCCGTAGACCAGGATCCGTCGGCGGTTTCAGCCGTCCGCGTCTCCGGCAGCAACTCGGCCGCGCGCCGCGCCATCGAGGAATCCGGCGACTCAACTCGCTCCGTTGCCGGTCGGATGGCCGCAACCGGCGCAAGGTGTAGGCATCAGGCACGAGTCGGAGCGAAGCGATCGCGACAACGCAGTCCGTAGACGATCACGACGCCGTCGCCGTCAAAGTCCGCGTCGACGATTACTGGTACGGAGAGCTATCCGATGCGGAATTACGTTCCGAGCGGGAGCTCGGTCTGCATCGACACCGGCGCGACCGTCTCCGGCGCGTCCATCCAGTCCTTCTCGCGCAGATAGCGCACGAGGCCGGCCCACACGCCGGCTGCATGCGACGCGTGCAGCGTCGGGAAGATCGACCACACCGCCGCGACGCCCTTGGCGCCAAGGCCGCGGCCGATGCGGACCGCTTCCGCGCCCGTCGCGAGCGCGTAGGCGCCGAACGCGAGCGGAGCGAGGGGCCACAGCGGTGGGAGTAACGCCGTTGCGGCGAGACCTGTCATCGCGAGGAACGGCAGGAACGGGCGCACGGTGGGCACCTTGCCGAGCTTGAGTAGCGTGCGCGCGCGACCACGACCGTAGCGGAAGTACTGCGTTGCGAGCGCCTTCAGCGATTCGCGCGGGTAGTAGTGAACGACGATGTCGCGCGAGAGATAGATCGTCCCGCCCGACTCCAGGATGCGCTGATTCAGCTCGCTGTCCTCGTTCGTGATCGCCTTGGGATCCCAGAGACCCACGGTCTCGAACACCCTCCGGCGGAACGCGCCCAGGAACACGGTGTCGACGAACCCCTCCGCATCCTCGTGGCGATAGCCCGCGCCACCCGTGCCGAGCTTGCTGCCGAGTGCGACGCACAGCGCTTTCTGAAACAGCGACTTCGCTCGCGCGCGCTGCGCACCACCGACGTTCTGCGCGCCTGTCTTCTCGAGCGTCGCGACGCACTGGCGAACGTAGTCGGGGGCGTACTCCGCGTGCACATCCATGCGGACGATGATCTCGCCGCGCGCTTCCTTCACTGCGAGACCGAGCCCCGCTGCTTGTAGCCGCGCAGGGTTGTCGATCACGCGGATGCGCGGGTCACTCTTCGCGAGGCGCGCGAGGATCTCGCGGGTCTTGTCTGTCGAGCGCCCATCCGCGACGAGGATCTCGATCGCATCGCGGTCGTAGTCCTGCGCCTGCACGCTCGCGATGCACGCTTCGATGAAGTTCTCCTCGTTGTACGAGGGCATCACGATGGTGACCCGCGGTGCAGTTCCCGCTGTCGGCGCTCTGCGCTCGGTCGGGGCTGTCGCGATCTTGGCGGAGGGCGCCATCGTGCCGACCAGCGCTTCGAGCACGATCTCGTCGAGCTCGGAGGCG
Source organism: Kofleriaceae bacterium (assembly GCA_036499725.1). Classification (GTDB taxonomy): domain Bacteria; phylum Myxococcota_A; class Polyangia; order Haliangiales; family Haliangiaceae; genus JABFXX01. The sequence goes on along the minus strand of DASYDE010000025.1, from coordinate 101,132 downwards.
GTGTGGGCCGTCTGCGACTGGACGCTGCGTTCGCTCGCCTCGCGCACTTCGGTGGGAGCGGCGAGCGAGCTGTCGAGGGTGCTCGGCGGGCTCGCATGAACGGCCGCGGCGAGAATCGCGCTCTCGAGGTCCTGCGCAGACGCGGCGTCACTCAGGAGGCTCGCCGAGGGCGCCGCGGCGTCGAGCCATGTGCGCTCCTGCGCGCGGTGAGCGGCGGGCGCGGGCTTCGCCGTGACGGTGGACGTCTCGGTGATTTTCTCGGCGTGGTCGCGATCAGCCGTCTTGCCGTCACGGAGAGTGCGTACGTCGACGCGATCCGTGCGGTTTTGTCGGACTGTGCGGGAGCTGTCGATGACGGTGTGTCGGCCCGTGTTCTCGTTCATGGTCGGAAGGACCTCCGAGCACGAGCAATGCCGACTCGCCGCGCGAGATTTCAGTCAGGCGTGGGCGTGTTCGCGCCGCGCGTGACCCAGATGCCTGCGCCCAGGACTAACGCGCCGCCGACGAGCGCGGAGGGGGCAACCGCTTCGCCCCAGGCGAGCACGCCGACGATCACCGCGACGATGGGCTCCGCGAACGTCAACACGGCCGAGCGCGCGGCACCGATGCGCACCAAGCCGATCGCGTAGACCATGCCGGAGATGGCGCCGATCGTGACAGAGCCTGCCGTGACGATCAGGATGCCGTGCATGGTCACTTGATGAAGTGGCGCGAGCGCGAGCAACGGCAGCGTGAGCGCGACCGCGATCGCGGAGTGATACGTCATCTGCCGCGGCGCTCCGATCGTCTCCGCGAGGCGCCGCACACAGAACGAGTTGCCGCAGTAGCAAACGGCGGATGCGAGGCCGAGCGCGCCACCCGCAAACGCCCCGTGAACGGGCTCCGACCAGGGCGCCATGATGATGACCAGCCCGACGAGGGCAACGGCAGCCGCTGGGCGTGCACCGGGTGTCGGCGCGCGGAGACGTCCGTCGGCCTCACGGTCGATGTATGGCGCGATCAGCGTGATGAAGATCGGCGCCGCATAGTGGGTGAGGACCGCGATCGCGACGGTCGTCTTCGCGATCGCGCCAAAGAACGTCACGATATTTCCCGCGTCGAACAGGGCGTTGAGAACGAGCAAGCCGACGATGCGGCGGTTCCAGGTGACGGGCTTGGTGCGCAGCACACCTGGTAGAGCGACCAGGGCCATGACCGCGAACAAGAGCGGTGTCGTCACTCCGACAGGAAGACCGGCGGGGCGGAGGAACAGGCTCCACGTGCCCCACGATGCGGCAGCGGCCGCAACCATGATGACGCCGGCGAGCATCGGAGCATGGTATGCGATAGCCGATGTCGACGGTGCATCTGGTCCTCGACGAACATCTCAGCGCGGCGGAGAACATGCGTCGCGACGACGTGCTGCTCGCGCGTGCGGAGCCCGTCGTGCGGCTCTACGGATGGAAGCCGGAGGCTGTCTCGCTCGGGAACAGCCAGAGCGCAGCGGTGATCGATCTGGACGCGGTGCGCGAGTACGGCTTGGACCTGATCAAGCGCGGCACCGGTGGTGGCGGCATCCTGCACGCCGCCACCGAGGTCACGTACGCGGTGATCGTGCCGATCGACTTCGAGGCGATGCCGCGCGACTTGCCAGGCAGCTTCGCGTTCCTCGGCGATGGCGTCCTGCGCTCGTTGCGGGCGCTCGGCCTCGCCGCGCAGATCGACAGCCAACCGGATCGCACGCGCGATGCACTCTGCTACGTGCGCCAGCAGGGGACGAACATCACCGTCGGCGGCAAGAAGATCAGCGGTGGCGCGCAACGGCGCACGCGTACGGCGGTGCTGCAGCACGGCACGGTCATCATCGATCGCGACGAGGCTCGCTGCGCGCGCGTGTTCCGCACCGATACCGACACGATCACGACGCGCGTGACCAGCGTGCGCGCGGAAGGGAAAGATCCCACGCGACAAGCGGTGATCGATGCGCTCGTCGACGGGTACGCGCGCACGTTTGGCGCGCTGTCGCCGACGACATGGGAGTCCCTCGAGCCTGTCCCGCATCCCGGCACGGGCTGGGTCGCTGCCCCGCTGTGAGCGCGCGCGAGCAGTTCCTGCGCAGGTTTCACGCGCTGCATGCGGGCGCGACGGCGAAAGCGCTCGTCCGCACGGGCAGCTATCAGCGCCTCGCAGATCGCGTGCTGCCGGCGTATCGCATTCTCGATCTCGCGTGCGGGAGCGAGCCGCTCGGTGCAGCGTTCGGTCTCGACCTCTCTCTCGACGAATTGCTCGCGACGCGAAGTTCTCGTGTGGTGCAGGGCAGGGCGCAGGAGTTGCCGTACCGCAACGAGGTATTCGATGCGTGCATCTGCCACCTCGGCTTCATGCTGTTCGACGCCGTCGACGATGTGGTCGCCGAGCTGTTCCGCGTGTTGCAACCGGGTGCTCAATTCGTCGCTGTGCTCGGGGGCGGACCGACAGCCAGTGACGGCGACGCATTCCACCGATTCTTGGAGATCGCGGCCGACGACATGGAGCCCGTCGCGTTGGGCGATCCGCGCGCGAAGAGCGAGGCGGGGTGGCGTTCGCTGTTTCAGGGTTGGGACGACGTGACGTTCGACCGCGAAGAGCTGGATCTCGGCGGCACGTTCGACGAGGTGTGGCAGTTTCTCGGCGCGAGCTATCAGCTATCGCCCGATGCCGCGCCGCGGATTCAGGACAAGCTGCGCGCGGAATATGCGGACAGCCGCGTCGAGTGCAAGGTCGTCACGTTCGTCGCGAGCGCGCGTCGGCCGATGAAGATGCCGCGGCGCCGCTCGACGACCCGCGTACCGATTGCACGCCAGGGCTAGACGTTGAACAGGAAGTGCATGATGTCGCCGTCCTGGACGACGTAATCTTTGCCTTCCTGACGCATCTTGCCGGCGGCCTTGATCGCGTTCTCGCTGTGATGCGCTTCGAGATCCGCGAGCGAATAGACCTGCGCGCGGATGTAGCCCTTCTCGAAATCCGTGTGGATCACGCCGGCCGCCTGCGGGCCCGTCGCGCCCTTCTTGATCGTCCAGGCGCGGACTTCCTTCTCGCCGGCCGTGAAGTACGACTGCAGGCCGAGGAGGCGGTAGCACTCACGGGCGAGCGTCGCGAGGGCTGGCTCCTTGAGGCCGTAGGCTCCGAGCAGCTCCGCGCGATCAGCCTCGGCGACTTCGGCGAGCTCGGACTCGACCTTGCCGCACAGGATGACGACACCGGCGTTCTCGGCCTTGGCGCGCGCCTTCACGAGCTCGCTGTACTTGTTGCCGTCGGGGAGGTCGCCCTCGCCAACGTTGCAGCAATAGAGGACAGGCTTGCTGGTGAGCAGGCCCATGGTGCTCATCGCCTTGCGCTCGTCGTCGGTGAGCTCGAGTGAGCGCGCGGCCTTGCCCGCCTGCAGCTGCGCCGCGATCTTCTCGACGAGGGCGAGCTCGACCTTCGCATCCTTGTTGCCGGTCTTCGCGAGGCCGGTCGCCTTCTTTACGCGCTTCTCGACGCTGTCGAGGTCCGCGAGGGCGAGCTCGAGGTCGATGATGTCGATGTCGCGCATCGGATCGACCGAGCCAGCGACGTGGATGACGTTCTCGTCCTCGAAGCAGCGGACCATCATGATGATGGCGTTGGTCTCGCGGATGTTCGCGAGGAACTTGTTGCCGAGGCCTTCGCCGGTCGCCGCGCCCTTGACGAGACCCGCGATGTCGACGATCTCGACGATGGCCGGGATGATCTTCTGCGGCGGGATCCACTTCGTGATCCGCGCGAGGCGCTCGTCCGGAACGGGAACGATGCCGACGTTGGGGTCGATCGTGCAGAACGGATAGTTGGCCGCTTCAGCCTTCCCCGAAGTGAGGGCGTTGAACACCGTGCTCTTACCCACGTTCGGGAGGCCGACAATACCGACGGAAAGCGCCATAGCGAATGATGGGTACGCCACGCCCCCCGACCATGGCAAGCTCCCCGTCCATGAAGCGCGCTCTGGTGGTTCTCGCGGGCCTGGGTCTGCTCGCGGCCTGCGGCGATAACACCCCGGGTGGGCAGGGCGATGACGCTGGTCCTGGCGATGACACCGGCAACAAGGCGTTCGCCGAACAGCTGGCCGCGCTGCCGGGCGTGACGGTGACCGACAAGGGGCCGAGGGACGACTTCGAGTACTACGTCCTGCAGTTCGCGGAGCCGGTCGATCATGACGATCCCGGCAGCGGGACGTTCCCCATGGAGGTGTCGCTGATCCACCGGGACGAGACCAAGCCGCTCGTCGTGTTCACGACGGGGTACTCGGATTACTGGCTGTCCTCGCCGTGGGAGCTGACCGAGTACCTGGGCGGCGACCAGATCTCGATCGAGCACCGGTTCTTCGGCACGTCCAAGCCGGCGACGATCGACTGGTCGAAGCTGACCATCGCGCAGATGGCGGCGGACGAGCACGACATCGTCACCAAGCTAAAGACCATCTACACCGCGCCGATGATCGCGACGGGGCCGTCCAAGGGCGGCATGACGCCGGTGTTCTACCGCCGCTTCTACCCCGACGATGTCGCCGGAACGGTGCCGTACGTCGCGCCGATCTCGTACGGTGCGCCCGACGCGCGCTACACGTCGTGGTTCGACACGGTCGGCCCGTCCGCTGCCTGCCGTCAGCGCATCCGCGATCTCGCGGTCGAGATGATCCATAACCGCCGCGCGGCGCTCGAGACGCGAGCCACCGCGCAACCCGGGCACACGTACACGCGCATCGCCCTCGGACCGGCTGTCGAGAGCGCGATCATCGACTTCGAATGGTCGTTCTGGCAGTACAAGCCGTCGTCGCGTTGCACCAACCTTCCGGATCCCGCCACGGCGACCGATGACACGCTGTTCTCGCTGCTCGATGACGTGTCGGCGCCGTCGGATAGCGACGACACGCAGGTCGAGTTCTTCGAGGCGTACTACTACCAGTCCGATTATCAGCTCGGCTACCCGGGCAACACCACGTCGTATCTCGACCCGTATCTGATGTACGGCGACGCGGACTATGCGGGCATCGTGTCGGCGGTGCCGACGTACGACGGTGGCGCGGCGATGCAGGACATCGACACGTGGTTGAAGACGGAAGGATCGAAGTTCGCGTTCATCTACGGTTCCAACGACCCGTGGACGGCCGGCAAGTTCGATCTCGGTAGCGCGACGGATGCGACGCTCTCGATCGCGCCGAACAACAACCACAACTCGAAGATCGTCGATCTCGAGGACGCGGACAGGGCGAAGGTCCTCGACCAGATTTCGGCGTGGACAGGCGTATCGCTCGACGGGTTCCGCGAGCGTCCTCGCCGCGCTGCATATCCGCAGATGCCGCGGATTCCGTCCGCGTTCGTGCGCGCGCATCAGCTGTCGCGGTAACGTCGTCGCCATGACCGAGCGTGTCGTTCTCGTAACCGGGTCCACGGACGGCATCGGTCGCGCCGCGGCGCGTGCGTTGGCGGCGGCGGGGGCCAAGGTCATCATTCACGGGCGCAGCAAGGCGAAGGTCGATGCGGCGGTCGCCGCGATGTCGGCCGAGCTGCCCGGCGCACAGCTGCAGGGCGTCGCGTTCGACCTGGGCACGCTCGCAGCGACGCGCAAAGGCGCGCAGGCCGTCCTGGAACTCGCGCCGCAGCTTCACGTCCTGGTGAACAACGCCGGCATCATCGCGAGCGAGCGCAGCGTCACCGCCGATGGCCTCGAGCTCACGGTTGCTGTCGATCACGTCGCGCCGTTCCTGCTCACGGAGCTCCTGCTGCCGCGGCTGGAGGCGAGCGCGACATCAGCGCCGTCGCGCGTCATCAACGTCGCATCCATCGCGCACACACGCGGCAAGGCGGGCACGGACTTCCAGCTCGCGACCAACTGGTCGCCCTACAGTGCGTATGCGTTCGCCAAGCTCGCGAACGTGATGCACGCGATGGAGCTCGCGGAGCGCCACGATGCCAAGAAGCTCGTCGCATACTCGCTGCACCCCGGCACCATCGGCACCAAGCTGCTGCGCCAAGGCTTCGGGCCCATTCAAGGTGGCACGGTGGAGCAGGGCGCGCGCGCCATTATCCGCCTCGCCGGTAGCGAGCTCGTCGAAGAGCCGTCGGGAACGTACTTCTCGGAGGGCACGCCGACGCCACCGTCGACCGCCGCGCGCGATGCGGCCGCTCGCCGGGCGCTGTGGGACGCGAGCATGGTGGCTGCGAAGCTCTAGAGGGTTGCGTGAGCGAGGGGACGAACGAAGGCGAGAAGCAACGCGAGGCAATCGCCGAGCTCATCGTCGCCGGTGACGAGCGGGAGGCGCTGGTCGCGCTCCGCGAGGCGGTCGGGTGGCCGCACGGAAAGTCGGTGCCACCATCCGAACTGCCGCTGTGGGTCGGGCTCCTGGGAACGTTGGTTCGGCGGCGCGACGAGCAGCTGGGCGAGGTGTTCGATGCGGTCGTCCGTGATCCGGACAGTCCAGATCGGCTCTACGAGCTGGGCTACGCGCTCATCGATCTCGGCGCGCCCGCGATCGCGGCGACGGTGTTGTGGCGCTGCCTCGCGCTCGTCGGGGATAGCGAGGAGGTCGTGTGCGAGCTGGTGAGTGCGCTCGAGAGTGCGCTCGCGTATCCCGATGCGTACGCGATCCTGCACGAGCACGCCGCGCTGCGCGACCGGAGCTTTCTGTGTCGCTATCTGTACGGCTTCAATGCGGCGATGTCGGGCGACCTCGACCTCGCGCGCGCCGTGGCTCCCACGCTCGCACCCGATTCGCCCGAGACCACGGCGATGCAGACGACGCTTGTCGATCTCGTCGCGCGCGCGAACCTCGTGGCTCCTCGTGACGCGCGAGACCTCCGCGGTTGGCACTACGTGCTGGCAGGCGGACTGCTCGCGCATCTGTCGCCGTACGGGCTCGACGAGCCGATGCACGGGCGGTACGCGTGGCTCGCAGATTCGTTGGCGCGCGTGGCGACCGGGATCGCGGCGCTCGAGCCGTTGCTCGCGAAGCTCGCGGTGCCGTGCATCTACACGCCGCCGGGCCGCGACAACGAGATCCTCGCGATGGCCATCTCGATTCGCACGGGGCTGTCGCTCGCGCCGTGGCCCGCCGTCGGTGTGCCCGCGCCCGGCCTCGTCGTCGCGTACGACCTCGCGACCATTCCAGCTGCGCAAGCGGCGCAGCTCGTGAACCGGCGCGCGGACCAGCTCCTGTTCGTGCACGCGACGCCGTGGACGATCGATTGTCCCGTCGCCGCCGACGTCACGACGCTGCTCTATCAGATCCTTGTTCCACCCTGGGCAGAGACGCCGGATTCACCCGTCGCGGAGCTGGCCGCCGCGCTCGCCGCGAGTCCCGTCCTTCCCGCCGAAGACCGTGCCGACGACGCGTCTGGGTGGGCCGCCCTCGTCGAGCTCGTGTGGCCATTCTCACCTGGCGTGCGTTCACGGATGTGGGCCGGTGGGCCTGTCTCGTCCAATCGCTTCACCTGATACGATCAGCAAATGAAGCATGGGCTCTTCGCGTTGCTACTCGCAGTCGCTGCATGCGGCAAGACGACTCCCGCGGGCGCGACAGGCGCGACGAACGATCTGCGCGCGCACCTTCCTGCCGATGCAAAGAGCCGCGCGCCAGCGGACGACAAAGCGGCGAAGCACGAATACGTCGTGGACGTTCATGGAGCGAAGGTGAAGATCGTGTGGCTCACGTGGGAGGACGGCCCCGCAACGTACATCCTCTCGGTGCACTGGGAGGTCGCGACACCCGCGGACGGCGTTGCGCTGAACAGCACTGTCGGCGCGATGAATCCCACCAACGCCGGGACCCCCGCCGCCGCGATCGAGTCGGTTCCCGTGCTGCTTACCTGGTCCAAGAAGGGCGCGACGGGCACGGAAGGCGGATCTGTCTCCGTCCGGATCTCCGCCGACGGACACGCCGATACGCTCTGATCCTGCCCGAGGGTGTACGCTGTAGAAGCGTGAAGAAGATCCTGGTGGTCGAGGACGATCCGGTGAACCAGATGATTCTGGCGGACTTCCTCGCGGCCAACGGATACACGACCGTGGCGGCCTCCACGGGCCCCGAAGGTATCGAGCGCTTCGATAGCGAGGCGCCGGACCTGTGCCTCGTCGACGTGCAGCTGCCGCGCAAGAACGGATTCGAGCTCGTGCGCGAGATCAAGAGTCGCCCGACGGGCAAGTCGACGCCGGTTCTTCTGATGAGCGCGGTCTACACCGACCGCGACCAGTCGAGCCGCACCATCCAGCTCGGCACGCTTGCAGACGGATATCTGTCCAAGCCGTTCGACCTCGTACACTTGCTCTCGCAGGTGAAGCAGTTGCTCGGTGAAGAACCCTCTCGCTGAATCTCTCGCCGAGATGGCGCTGCCGGTAAACCGGCCCAAGCTCTGGTTCGGCATCTGGAGCGGCTTCGCGATCGCGATCGGCTTTGCGATCCTCGCCGCCGCCGCCGCGTTCTTCGACCTGACGCAGTGGAAGTGGGCCTACGTCACGCTCGTGTCGACCAAGCTGCTCACCAACTCGATCGCGTGGCTCGGCCTCAAGCGCGATCGCTACGTGATGGAGACGCAGAGCCTGAACACGATGGCCGACGTCGTGCTGCTCACGGCCGCTATCTACTTCACGGGCGGTCCGTACAGTCCGCTGCTCTCCACGTACGTCATCGTTGTCGCGGTTCTCTCGCTGCTCTCCAACCTCGCGGTCACCGTCGTGATGGCTTCGCTCATCGTGCTCGCGTTCGCGACGATGCTCGTCCTGATGTCGCTCGGCATCCTGCCGCCCACAGCCGTCGTCGGTTCGCCGGGCCACACGCCATCGTGGGCCTACACGTTCACGGCGACGGTCTACTGCGCGTTTGTCGTCGGCGTGCCCGCGTTCTACTCCGCGGCGACGCTGCGCCTGTTGCGCAAGAAGGAATCCGACCTCGAGAAGCGCACGCAGCAGCTCATCGAGAGCGCGACCCAACGCAGCCAGTTTGTCGCGTCCATGACTCACGAGCTCCGCACGCCGATCCACGGTGTCCAAGGGCTCTCCGACGTCATCGCGGCCGGTGTCTACGGCCCGGTCACCGACAAGCAGAAGGAGGCATGTGCCTCCATCAAACGCAGCGCGCAGTCGCTGCTGCAACTCGTCGATGATGTTCTCCAGCTCTCGCGCGCCGAGGCCGGCAAGATCGTCACGCGTCCCGGCCCCGTCGATCTGGCGACACTCGTCGAGCGCGTCACCGCGTCGGTCTCGTGGATGGTCGGCACCAAGAAGCTGGTCCTCGAAGCCGACGTAGCCGCGGACCTTCCCGAAGTCGAATCCGACGAGCGCTGGCTCGCGCACATCATGGTCAACCTGATCGCGAACGCGGTGAAGTTCACGCCCGAGAGCGGCAAGGTCACCGTGCGCGCGCGCGTGCTCGACGATCGCAACGTCGCCCTCGTCGTCGAGGACACCGGCATCGGCATCCCGGAGGAGGATCGCGCGATGATCTTCGAGCCGTTCCGCCAGGGCGAGCGCGGCGACGAAAAGGGCTACGGCGGCGTCGGTCTCGGACTCGCGCTCGTCATGCAACTCGCCAACTTGCTCGCGACCGAGATCAGCCTCGACTCGACGGTCGGCAAAGGCACGACCTTTACTGTCAAGGTTCCGCTGCGCTGGCGCGGTCGCAAGACGGCGCAGATCAGCGTTCCCGAGATTCTCGACGAGCCGGTCTAGCCGGGCTCTATACTCGCCGCGATGTCGAGCTATCAGGATGTGAAGGTTCTCTCCGTCGCCGGAGACTCGATCTCCCTTCGCGTGACGGAGATGCACCCGGATAGCGTGGCGCTCAGCTGGCTGCGTACCGCGACCTCCTCACCGGAGGACCGATGGAAAGCGGCCACGTTTGGTGGCTGGTTGCTGCGCGATGCCCCGCCGTTCAATCGGAATGCGTTCGCGACCTGGGTGGCCACGTCGAGCCTCGTCTACTTCCCGACGGGAATCGTGCGCGCGGTGTCGCTCGCAAATCCGACCGTGGTCGACCATTCGGCGACGCACGATGTCGAGATGCTCGGCGCCGACGTGACCCTTCGCGTCGAAAATTCACGCATGCTCGAAGGTTTGAAGAAGGGGATGGGGTGGAGTGCCGCTGCGTCGCTCTACACACCGTGGTCCGCCATCGACTACGGCGCGACGACGTCCAAGCCGGGGCCCCGCAAGATCACGGCGGACGAGCTGGCGCGCGCAGCGAAGAATCTGGTCACGCTCGTCGAGCGCGAGAAGCTCACGACGCCCGCCGCTCTGGCCGCGTGCGGCCCGTCCGCCTTCTTCGACATGCCGCCGGAGGCTGCCGAACGCTCACACGAATTCGTGTTCCTCCGTGCGACCAAGGAGGTCGTCCTTGCCTATGTTCGCGAGGTCGTGGACCGCTCGGCGGCCGGAGGCGGTGAGACGGCGGAGAAGAGCTTCGCCTGGTCGTTCGATAACAGCCTGGTCCCGATCCAGATCATCAGCATCGCGGTGCGAAAGGCCGGCGCCACGGTGAAGGTCCTCTCCGACGCGAGCATTGACGGCTTCCGCGCGACGACGAAGGTGCGAGGCTTCGGTCGCTATCAGTGGCGCAAGGTCGACAGCTACACCGACGCGCTCGCGTTGGTGCGTTCGCTGGCTGCACCGTCGGCGGCGAAGAAGCCTGCGGTGAAGAAGCCTGCGGTGAAGAAGCCTGCTGCGAAGAAACCCGCCGTCAAGCGGGCCGCGAAACGCCGGTAGGGAAGACGCCAGCGAGCCGACCCGACGACGCACCGCTCAAAGAACGAGGTCGGGCCGGCTCGTGACGTAACCATGATGACTCCGCGCGGGCGCGTGCCCTCTGCGAAGCGGCGGCAGTGCGAGGCAATCCTCAGCGAGCCGGCAGTGAGGCGAACACGCTGTGGACCGTACTTGCCACTTCGGTGCGGTGGGTCGCGTTGGCCGCGGACGTCGTGTGTGCGCGCCAGATCACCGCGCCGGTCTTGTTGTCGACGAGCGTGAGGCCGACGTACATCGCGGGCGGCTCGTCCGGCGTGACGACCTTGTCGTTGCTGTTCGTCACCTCGACGGTCTCCCGGCCGGCATCGTTCGATCTCGCGCCGTTGTCGTCGAGCGTGGCGCCGAGCGTCGTGGAGCACGCGAGATCGCCGTGGCAGAAGCTGGTGACCTGCGCCGCACTGGCGTCACCCGTGCGTGCGATCGCACAGCTCGCGTCATCGCCGCAGGATGCGATGGCAAAGCCCGCGTTCGTGTTGTTCTGATAGGGCGTTTGCTCGTGGGCGAGCGCATCGGAGAACGTGTCGTCGGCGAGATATGGCAGCGGAACGTAGGCGCCGCTGTTGATGTAGAGCGTCGCGTCGGCGGTGCTCTGCTTGCCTCTCGACAGGACCTTGCCAACGGCAAACGAGCGCTTGCCGAGCTCGTCGACGGCGGCCTGGGCGAGAGTTAGCTTTGTCGCGGATTGGAGCGCAGGGAGCTCCGTGGTGCCGCTCGGGCCGATGGGCACGCCCACGTTGATCGGCGCGATGTCGACGGTCGCAATCTGCGCGGTGGCGGCGGGCGGCGTGTCGACCATCGTCGTCGCGTGGACGGCAGGTCCCGCACACGCGGCGAGGCAGAGGGCACCGAAGGCGAGGAGCGAGCGAGGCGATACGTCCATAGTCACGTTGTCGTCATCCAGCGTTCGAGAAGTGATGCGCGGCTGTTTCGAACTGTGATCACGGGTTGCGCGTCGGCAGGGAGGCCACGAGCGAGCGCGCCGCCTTCGCGACGTCCTTGTCGTGTGCTGCGTTGGCCTGCGTCGTCGCGTGCGAGTGCCACAGCACCGCACCGGTCTTGTTGTCGATGAGCGTCATGGCGACGTACAGCGACGGACTGCCGCCGGTGCCGACGGCGTCGTTGTCGTTCGTGGGAGCGGGCAGGCGGACGTCATCGTCGCTCGTGATCGCGAGCAGCGCGCGCACGCATTGCGCGTCCTCGCCGCACTGCGCTTGCACCTGCTGCTCGTAGCTGGTTTCCGCGACCGCGACGGTGCAATCGGTGCCGTCGGGGCACGCGAACGCGCTGCTCGTCACGACCGATGCCAGCATTGCGTCATGCACCACGTCTTGTGCCACGTGCTCCGCAATGATGTTCGCCCGCGGCATACGCGGCACGGGGACGAACGAGCTGCCCAGGATGTAGAGCGTCGCGTCAGCCGTGCTCGCGGGACCTCCGCGGTGGAGCAGCGTGCCGACCGCGTAGTGGCGGTGATCGAGAGCATCGATCGCGGTGTTCGCGAGGGTCGCCTCCGCGCGCGAGCGAACGGCGCCCGTTTCGTTCTCCGCGCCGGGCTCGATCGCGACGTTCATGTTCACCGGCGCGATGTCGACGGTGGCGACACCGACGGGTTGGTGGACCAGCGATGCCGGACGGGCCGGAGCACTGGCCGCGCATGCACACAGAAGTGAGCAGGTGGCAGAGACGAGCAGACCGACAACGCGCATGGTGTTGGCTGGAGCAACCGATGTGCCGGTGCTCGGCGCGCGCGATCGACGCCTACACGCGATCTGCGTGGGCGCCGGCTGCGTCGCTGTGAGTCGGTTGCGTCACTCCTCTGCAGCTTCTGCAGCGAGCCTTCTACACGCTCGTTAACGATCGAACTCGGCGAGGCCGATCAACAACTTGGCGACAGCGGCAGGTTGGTGCCGCGGGACGGCGTGGCCGGCACCGGCGACGATCTCGTGGCGAACGTTCGCGAACGCGCTGCGTCGACGAGCGCGCTCCTCGAGCGACAGGTTCAACCGCGAGTCGGCACCATCGACCGCGAGAACAGGGCAGGTGACGCGCGCCCAGTACTTCATCGCCGTTTCGACGCGGTAGACGTACGGACCGAACGTGTTGTGCAGCGGATCGTGCTTCCACGCGAAGCCTCCATCGATCGGTCGCGTGCCGAGCTCTGCGAGCTCCATCGCCTGCGCTTCACCGAGCAGGTGATCGTTCTTGCGCAATCGCGCTGCTGCTTCCTCGAGAGACGCGAGCGTCTTCTTGGGTTCGCGGCGCGACTTGCCCCACGAATCGATCCACATCTGCGTGCGTGTCGGTCCCTCCGCGTCACCTTGGTCTGGCGGGCCGAGGCCTTCGAGCAAACACAGCGCAGCGAGTCGCTCGGGGCGAACGCCAGCGTAGTAGCCGCTGACCATGCCTCCCATGGAGTGCCCGACGAGCACGACGCGCGCGCGCGCGCACTGGCGGATCACGTCGTCGAGATCCGCGACGTAGTCCATGAAGTGGTAGTAGCCGCCGCCGCGCAACCAATCGCTATCGCCGTGACCGCGCATGTCGGGCGCGACGACATGCGCCTTCTCCGCGAGCTGCTCCGCAACGGGGCGCCACGCCGCACCGAGATCCGCAAACCCGTGCACGAGGACGAACGTCAGGTCACCGGGCCCGTCCCACTCGTTCACGTTGTACGAGAGGCCCGTCGCGAGCGCGATCCGGCGCGACGACACTACGGCGTCGTTTCGATCTTATAGAGCTTCGCCGACGAGCCTGCCGTCGTCGCCCAGAGCTCTCCGTTCGCGTCGGCGTGGATGCTCGAGATGTGGTCTGGCAGGGTGGGGGAGTTGAGGGCGTAGTTCGCAAACTCGAGCGTGCCGTCGGTCTTCAGCCGCGCGCGGTGCATACCGGCGTTCTGTGACTGGTAGTCGGTATAGAAGAACCAGCCCTGCAAGTCAGGCATGCACGTGCCGTGATAGACCTCGCCTCCGATCACGGAGATCCAGCCCTCGCTGTGGTTGTGGATGTCCTTGGGGAACACGAGCCCCGGCGCGTTCATGTCGCAGGTTTGCTGCGTGCCCGACTGATTGCACTTGTCGGTCTGGAGCGTGCAACAGGTGTTCGCCTCCCAGACGCTCCAGCCGAGATTCTTGCCGCTCTGCTCGCCAGCCTTGAGGACGTCGAGCTCCTCGACGAGGTTCTGGCCGACGTCGCCGATCCACAGATCGCCGGTTGCCTTGTCGAACGACCAGCGCCACGGATTGCGCACGCCGACCATCCAGATCTCGGGCTCGCCGCCACCAGTCGCGTACGGGTTGGACGCGGGGATGCCGTACTCCTTGCCCGTATCCTTGTGATCGATATCGAGGCGCAGGAACTTGCCGAGCAGCGCGGTCGAGCCGAGCGTTCCACCCTGATTGATGGGCGTGAGTGACTGCGCATTGCGCTTGGGATCGCCGGCGCTTCCTCCGTCGCCGATGCCGACGTAGAGATAACCATCGGCGCCGAACTCCATCATGCCGCCGTTGTGGTTCTCGTACGGATCCGGAACGGCGAGCACCGTCGTGCACGTCGTGTTCGCAACGTTCGCATCAGCGGTACTCACCGTGCAGCGAGAGATCACGTCGTGCGTGCTCGTCGTGTAGTAAATGAAGAACTCGCCGTTACACTTGTACTCGGGGTGGAAGGCAAGGCCGAGCAATCCGCGCTCGCCGGTGTTCGTCTCCGAAACGAACTCTGCATCCGACCCGTTGAGGTCGAAGAAAGGCGTCGCCGCGACGACCTCGTTGGAGACGATCTTGATCTGGCCGTTGCGCTGCACGACGAACAAGCGCGGGTCGTTGGGCGGCGACGCTGCGAGCACGGCACCATCCGCGAACGAGTCGCCCACCTGGCGCAGCGAGAGCTTGGTGCCAGCGACGGGATTGGTGCAGGCGGGAAGCGCTGCCGGCACGCACTGCGGGTTCGGGCCCGCGTCGCTGCCACCACCCGCGTCGTCGTCACCTGACGGCCCGGCGTCGTGCTTGTCAGATCCACCGCCGCAGGCAGCGACCAGGGCGATGATCAGACCGAGCCTCAACATGCGCGCATCTTACCGTCATGCCCCGGCTTCGAGGTGATAAACGTTGCCGCCGACGTCCGTGATGTACAGCTCCCCGCGCGCGTCGGCGTGGATGCTCGAGATGCCGCCCGGGAACGATCCGGGGACCGTCTCCTTGTCGACGGTGCCGTCACTGTTCAGGCGCGCGCGATACAAGCCGCCCTTGCCGTTATCGCTGTAGTAGTGCCAGCCGACGATGTCGGGGTAGCACGTGCCGCGATAGACCTCGCCGCCGATGATCGCGCTCCATCCCTCGGAGTGCAGGTGCTCGTCGACGGGCATGATCTTGTTGTCGGCGATGCACGGTGCACGAAAGCAGGACGATGCTTCGTACATCGACCAGCCGAGGTTCGCGCCCTTCTGTTTGCTCTTCGGGATGACGTCGAGCTCTTCGATCAGGTCCTGCCCGACATCGCCGATCCACATGTCGCCGGTCTTCTTGTCGAACGACCACCGCCACGGATTGCGCACGCCGTACATCCAGATCTCCGGCGCGCCGCCGCCGTTCGCGAACGGGTTGTCGGACGGAATGCCGTACTCCATGCCCGTCGCTTTGTGGTCCACGTCGAGGCGCAGCACCTTGCCGAGCAGCGCGATGGAGTCGGGCGTCAGCTGCGCGTCCATGAGTGACTGGCCGTTCTGGTGCGGGTCTCCACCGCTGCCGCCATCACCGGTGCCGATATACAGATAGCCGTCGCTGCCGAACTCGAGCATGCCGCCGTTGTGGTTGCTGGCGAAGTCGGGAATGGACAGCACCGTCGTGCACGCCATCGATGTGTTCGGCATCACCGGGTTCACCTGACAGCGCGCGAGGACGTTCGCGTTTGCCGTCGTGTAGAAGATGAAGAACAACCCGTTCTTGAAGTAGTCGGGATGGAACGCGAGGCCCAGCAATCCCTGCTCGCCGCCGGCCGCCAGCTCGTAGCCGTCGGAGATATCCAGGAACGGCTGCTCGAGCAGCATCCCATTCTCATCGATGATGCGAATGCGACCCTGTTGCTCGACCACGAAGATGCGCGCGTCCTCCTTGGGAGACGCCACCACCAATGCCGCGCCCGACACCTGCCCGATCTTGCGCGCCGTCATCGCCTGGCCCGAGACCGGCGTGGCGCACTTCGGGAGAGGCGTCGGACCACCGCCGCCGTCGTTTCCGCCACACGCGACCAACGCCAACGCTGCGACCAACGCTCCGCTCCGCATGGAGCAATCGTACCGCGCACTCGGCGCTTACGACGTGGGATCGGTCTCGGCGGCAGCCTTGGCGTCGACGTCGATCGGCGCGGCAACCTGCGTCACGACCACGGGGCGGTGTGCGTTTCCCGCTCGGTCCGCGATCCTGCCGAAGATCCACAGCACGACGCCGACCGCGAAGAACGGCAGGAGGAACGCCCAGCCGACGAACCCGTCATGCAGTCCGTAGTACGCGAGCGCGAAGAACATCCCGACCGCCCACAGCGCGATCCCGACGAGATAGCCCGTGATCTGGATCTTCCGCTTGCGGATCGCAGCCTCGAGCTTGAACAGGAAGAACTCGGCCTCTTCCGACGACAGGTTCTGCACCGCCGCCGCGATCTGCTCGTGCTTGGATTGGTCGAAGACGCCAGCGACGAGCTTGTCCTCGCTCGTCTGCGCTTCTTTGTCCTTGGCCTTCGCCACGCGCGGACCTTAGCAGCTATACCTCGCGCGTGCCCATGCTCAAGCTGACCGACGACCTCGGCCGCCAGCTGATCTTCGGCGCGCCGCCGCAGCGCATCGTCTCCCTCGTTCCCAGCGACACGTACTCCGTCATCGCGCTCGGTGCCGTCGAGCGTCTCGTCGGCCGCACCACCTACTGCGTTTCGCCCGAGGCGGCTAGCGTTCCCACCGTCGGCGGCACCAAGGATGTCGACGTCGACGCGGTCATCGCGCTCTCCCCGCAGCTCGTCATCGCGAACCAAGAGGAAAATACGCGCGCTACCCTCGAAGCGCTCGCCGCCGCACGCGTTCCCGTCCTCGTCTCGCTGCCTCGCCGCGTCGAGCAGGGCGTCGCTCACCTCGCACGGCTCGCCCGCATCCTCGGCGCCACCGATCTCCCACGCGCCAAAGACCTCGTCCGTCGCGGCTACGCGCTCTCCGCCCAACGCGCGACCGCGCGCACGGCGTTCATCCCCATCTGGATGGATCCGCTGATGACGCTCAACGCCGACACGTTCGGCTCCGACGTCCTCGCGCAGATTGGTATCGCGAACACGTTCGGCGATCGCCTGCGTCTCTATCCGCTCGCGGCCGACCTCGGTAAGTCCGCGCCGCAGGACGCTGGTCAACGCGACGTTCGCTACCCGCGCGTCTCTCTCGCTGAGGTCTCCGCGCGAGGTGCGGACCTCATCATCCTGCCCGACGAGCCGCACGCCTTCTCTGCCGAGGACGAAGCGGTCCTGCGCGGCGCGCTCCCCGACGCCAAGGTCTTCCGCGTCGATGGCAAGGATCTGTTCTGGTACGGCGCGTGGTCCATCGAGGCGCTCGATCGCCTCGCGACTCAACTCGCCTAAGCGGCCGCGCGTTCGTCGGCGTCGTACAGCGCGATCTTCTTCTTGATCAACGCGAGCGTCTTCTTCAGCTCCGCGATCGAGCTCTCCACGTCCTCGCGATGCGCATCCAGCACTGCGCGCCGCTGCGGGATCGTCCCGTCGCCGCGCCGATGCAAACGCGCGAATTCCCGCATCCGTCGGATCGGCATGCCCGACGCCTGCAGTCGCTTCAGCAGCTCCAGCCATCGCAGATCATCGCTGCTGTACCGCCGGTGCCCGCTGTGAGCGCGCGAGATGGGTGCCATCAACCCGATGCGCTCGTAGTAGCGGAGCGTGTGCGCGGTGATGCCGGTGTGCTCGGCGGCCTCGGCGATCGTGAGTGCTCCGGTCATGGCTACGCGATCCTACATGCGGTCTCGAACGCCAGCCGCGGCATTCGCGGCCGCACCGCCGCCGGATCACCGTGCCCGATGTTGACGAGGAGGATCGAGCGCCAGCGGCCGTCGGGAAAGAATGCAGCGTCGGCGGTCGCGCGATCGAAGCCACCCATCGGCCCGCAATCCAAGCAGAGCCCGCGCGCCGCGATGATCAGATACGCGCACTGGAGCACCGCATTGAAGTGCCCCAGATAGTCGCGCCGCTCCTGCGTCATCGCCGCGTACTGATCGCTCTGCTTGCCCGTCAGATACGGCATCTGCTCGGCCCACTGCACGTCGTACGCGACGAGCGCGGTCACGGGCGCCGTCATCGCCTTCTCGACGTTCATCGGGAACAGCGCCGGGCGCAGGCGCTCCTTCGCCTCGGCTGACTTCACGAACACGGCGCGCATCGTCTGGCCGTTGTTGCCCGTCGGGGGCCAGCGCGCGAGCTCGTAGATCTTCCGTAGCGTTTCGTCCGCGACGGGCTCGGGGAGCCACGCGTAGTGCGTGCGCGCGTCGGTGAACAACGTGTCGAGCATGTCGCTACGCTAGAACTTCGAGCGCGCTCTAAGTCAAGCGTGGTGGCGATTCGCCAACGCGGTTGGCGCGCGAACCTCCGTACTCGTCGAGGACGTGGGTTGGAGTTGGTCGCGAGTTTGCTGGAGTCGCGCGCATGCGTTGGGTGCTGATGGTCGCGTTCTGGGGATGTGCCGCGCCCGATCGCCCGGCCGAACCGGATCTCGCCGCCAACATCGCCTTCGACGTGTCTGGACGGCCAACCAACATCCTGTTCGTTGTTGACACGACCCCGACGGCGGCTGGCCTTGCTGACGTCTTTCCCGCGGCGCTTCCCCTCGTCGTGCGGCAGGCGCTCGAGGTCTCGCAACGGACGAGCGTGTTGCGGATCGGAATCATCACGGGGGATCCAGCGATGAATGCACAGCTGATCGACGGCCACGTGTTCGAGTACCGGCCGCCATTCGCATATGCGGACGTTCCGGTCCCGCCCGTCGATGCCACCGCGCTGCGTGACGCGGCCGCGACGCTCGAGTACGCGTCGAGCGTGCCGCCTCGACTCACGGCGATGACGATGCTCGCGCTCGGAGGACCGCCGAGTATGGGAGCGAACGACCGCCTGGCAATCGTCTACGTGACCGGGACGGGAGAAGACGCATCAGGGGGACTGCCGGCGCTCGCGCATCAGACGATCCTCGATGCGGTTCCCACGACCGATGTGACGATCGGTATCTACGCCGGGTGCGGATACCAGAGCCCCAACCCGATCGAACAACTGGCGGGCGAGTTCGGGTCGGTGAGGGTCGCGTCCGCGTGCGGTGGCCCCGATCCATATCTGTTCGTCGAACCCGACGACGCGCCCCAGATCGCCTGCTTCGATCGCGAGGTGCGCCCCGATGCGCAATGCAGCGGGACGCTCGTCGATCCCGTGACGACCTCATCTCGCGCGTGGCCGCAGTGCTTGTCTTCGCTCGGGTCGCGTTGCTGGCAGCTGGTGGACGCAGCCAGCGTCGGCGAGCAATGCCACGGTGGCGCTGCGGTGCGGTACTTCCGAACGCCGTACTGGGCTCATGCGTCGGTACGCTGCGAGCCCGACTAGTCAGACGCGCAGACGACGTGAGAGCGCGTTGACGAACTTCTCGACCGAGCCGGGCTGGCGCGCGAAGAACAGCGACGGCTCGACCATCTCGAGCTCCATGATCTGCGGAGCGCCATCGGCGTCGCGAGCGAGATCGACGCGCGCGTAGAGCAGCTGCTCCGCGTACGGCGCGAGAGCGGCTGTCGCGAGGGCACGCTCGTCGTCGGCGATCGGGAACGGCCCGCTGACGCTCTCGCTGTCGCCGGAGAAGCGCGGCGTCTTGCGGATCGCGTGCGACAGCTCGCCGTCGATCCACACGAGGGAGCGCTCGCCGTAGTCATCGACGGATGCGACGTAGGGCTGGATCAGCGCGGCGCCGCCCGACGTCAACGTTGCGAGGTGAGCGAGCGCGGCGTCGATGTCGCGCGGAATCTCGAACAGGCGCGTGCCGAGCGAGCCTGCGCCGACCTCGGGCTTGATGACGACACGACCGGCGAGCACGGAGAGCTCGTCGGCGCTGGGTACGCGCGTGAGTAGCTGCGTCGGCACGGTGGGGACGCCGCGCTTTGCGAGGTCGAGCAGGTACGCCTTGTGGACGTTGCCGCGGATGATCTGCGGCGGGTTCCACAGCGGGGCCGCGCGCGCGACACGCTCGATCCAATCGAGGAACGCGCCGACGTGCAGCGCGTAGTTCCACGTGGATCGCAGAAGCGTCGGGATAGGCGCGTCCCAATCGACGCTCGGATCATCCCACGCGAGGAGAGCAGCGCGGATGCCGGCGGCGGCGAGGGCGCGCCCGAGCGGAGCCTCGTCGACATCGACTTCGGGGAGCTCCTTGCAGGTCGCGATGCGGAGGTCGATCATGCGAGCGCCTGCGCGAGATCGGTGAAGAGATCGTCGACGTGCTCCATGCCGATGGAGAGGCGGAGGAGGTCAACGGGCGTCGGCGTATCGGGGCCTTCGACGGAGGCGCGGTGCTCGATGAGCGACTCGACGCCGCCGAGAGACGTTGCCGCGAGCCAACAGCGAACGCGCGTGGTGGCCGCGATGGCGCGCTCGCGCGAGCCGACCTGGATGGACATCATCGAGCCAAAGCCGCGCTGGTACTGGCGCACGGCGATCGCGTGCTGCGGGTGTGAAGAGAGTCCGGGATACCGGACAGTCACACCGGGCAGCGCGGAGAGGCGCTCGGCGAGGTTGGCGGCGGTGGCCGACGAGCGCTCGACGCGCGCGAACAGCGTGCGCATGCCGCGCTGGAGGAGGTACGTCTCCATCGGCCCGAGCACGGGCCCCTCGGTGTAGCGGAGATCCTTGAGCGCGGCCCAGCGATCGTCGATGCGCGCGGTGACGAGCACGCCGGCGAGCACGTCGGAGTGGCCGGCGAGGTACTTGGTTGCGGAGTGCATGACGAGGTCCGCGCCGAGCGCGATCGGGTGCACGTGCACGGGCGACGCGGCAGTGGCGTCGACGGCGACGACAGCCCCCACGGCGTGTGCGAGCTCGGCGATGGCGGTGATGTCGCTGATCGCCCACGTGGGGTTGGACGGCGACTCGAGCCACACGATCTTGGTGTTCGAGCGCAGCGCGGCTTTGACGGCGGCGAGGTCCGTCATGTCGACGAAGTCGGTCGTAACGCCCCAGCGCGCGAACTGCTTGAGCCACTTGCGGACCGCGAAGTAGCCGACGTTCGGCGCGACGATGTGATCTCCGGGCGAGCACAGCGCGCGGAATGCGGCCGTCGTGGCTGTCATGCCCGACGCGAAGAGGAGCGCCGCAGCGCCGCCATCGAGCTGCGCGATGGTGTGCTCGACAGGCGCGTAGCCGGGGTTCTCGTCGCGCGTATACATCGGGCCGGGCAGGGCGCCGGACGCGTCGCGTGCGTAGGTTGTCGAGAGGTGGATCGGCGGGACGATCGCGCCGGTCGCGCGGTCGACGTGGACGGCCTTGGCAGCGATCGTTTCGGGCTTCACGCGCGCAGCTTACTGCGTCGGCGGAGGCGCGGGACGTTCTCCGTCGTGATCCCCGATGTGCTCTGGAGGAATGCTGAAGCCGTAGGGCACCATCAGCTGGCGACCTTCCATCGACGTGACGAAGTCGGCGAACTGCCGTGCCGCGTCTGCTTCGGGGCCGGTGCCGCACACGACGAGAGCTTGATCGAGCGGACTGAACCAGCGAGGACTGATCGCCAGCCGTGCGCCCTTGGTCTCCATGGCCAGCGACAGCGCGACGATCGCCGCATCAGCGTTGCCATCCTTCGCGTACGCCAGGGCCGCGAGCACGTTCTCGCCGAGAACGAGGCGATCCTTCACCTGGTCGTAGATGGCGGCCGTCTCGAGCGCTTCCTTTGCTGCCTTGCCGTACGGCGCGGTCTCGGGATTCGCGATCGCGATCTTCTTGAACTCGGGCTTCGCGAGATCCTCGAGCGTAGCGGGTGCGGGCTTGCCGGGCGCTGTCCACACGACGAGCTGGCCGCGCGCGTAGATCCGCTCGCTGGCGCGGTCGCACTTGCCCGCTTTGATCGCTCGGTCGACGTAGTCCTTGTTCGCCGCAGCAAAGAGGAAGAACGGAGCGCCTTGCTCGATCTGCTTCTCGAGCATCCCGCTCGCGGCGAACGTGAGCTCCGGCGTGATGCCGGTCTTCGCGGCAAATGTTTTCCCCAGCTCGCCGAACGCAGTTGTCAGGTCGGCGGCCGCTGCGATGCGGACGACCCTCTTCTCGGGCGCGGCCTTCCTGCAGCCCGCGAACGACACGATCGAGGCGAGGAGGATCATGCGCAGCACGTCGCACAGCCTACTCGGGTACGGTGGCGCGACGACCCGCCTCGTCAACTAGTTCGCGGGCGTCGCGGCAGAGCCGGCGGCCGCAGGTGCTGGCGCGGTCTCGGCAACGGGCGCAGCGGCGGGCGCAGGTACAGCCTTCGCTGTCTCGGTCTTCGGCGCAGTCTTCGCTGGCGCGGGTACAGTCTTCACAGCGTCGGTCTTCACCGGCGCGGGTGCAGTCTTCGCAGCGTCCGTCTTCGCCGGAGCAGGAGCCGCCGCCGGAACGGCCTTCGCGTCGGTCGCCGTTTTGGTCGCGGCAGGAGTTGCGGATCCCGTTGCCGGCGCAGCGGCGGATCCGGAACCCGTCGCGGGCGCAGCGGAACCAGCAGAGCCATTCGCTGCGTTCGGATCCGGCGCTTCAGCCGGCGCGTTCGGGTTCGGCGCGGGCGTCGGAGCAGGTGCGGGCACCGCGGCGAGCTGAGAGCCCGGCTCGATCTTGTCGGGCGGCGCGACCTTCTCTTCGGGCTTCTTTCCCGAGCACGCGGCGAGCAACAGAGCGAACAACGCGGCCTTCTTCATCCGGCGGACCCTAGCACGTCGATCGGTCCGGTCAGCGGCTTTCGGCGAAGGTCGAGTAGCCATGCGACGCGCTCCCTCACCGGGGTTGAGGAGCGAATTCACGAGGCACTCGCAGCACTTCCGTTTTGCAAACGGTGCATGCCGGCCATGCCGGACACGGCGTCCAGCGGGCGGACATCTCAGTCGTCGTAGATGGTGATCAGGTCGTAGCCGCGCTCGTTGGGGCGCTCGGTGTAGACGACCGCGATGCCGCCCGTGCCGCCAGTGCACTTGATGCCGACGACGCCGCCGTGCTGCAGCCAGCCGACCGCGTCGGTCCGCAGCTTGGCGTAGCCAGGGGGTGTTTCGGCGGGGAGCTCTTCGAACGTGCCGAGCTGCTTGCCGTAGTGCGTCCGTGGATCGGAGGCGACGCAGCCGCCAGTGCCGACGGTGCGCTGGGCCAGGATCTTGTAGAAGTTGCCGACGTTGCGGCGCTCGCGCTCGTGCGGGTAGGGCGTTCCGTCCTCGCCCATGAACTGCGCCTTCTGATCCTCGTCGAGGTTCTCGAGGCGACCGATCGCATCGTAGCGATGGAGAAGGATCTCGTACTCGCCGACAGCGACGAAGTCGAACAGCGCGACGTAGGCGTCCTTGTTCGCGAGCACGGCTTGCTGGAAGTCGAACGCGACCTTCTCCTGCATCGTCATCTGCGCGCGCGGCTTGGCCGGCGGATCGATCGGGTGCTCCGGCGGCGTGGGCGGGCTGCCACCGCACGCGGCGAGGAGAAGGACGAGCCCGAGAGAAGAACCGACTTTCAAGCTGCGCGAGCCCATGCGTCTCCGTAATCTTCGAGAGCGTTGCCGACGGGAATACCGAGCGCGGTGAACCCAGGAACGAGCACCTCGCGCACGCAGGTCGAGTAGATGATGCGCTCCTCGGCCGGCGTCATGAGGCCGTGCGTGCGAACAGCGTCGGTGACGTCACCGATGGGGCGCTCGCGCTCGACGACGTTCGCGACACCGCGGAGCGCGCGCGGAAGCATCTCGGCGGCGGCCTGGATGACACCTTCGCCGCCGACCTCGATCGCGTGGCGCAGGTATCCCCAGCCGAGGCGCGCGTGCATGACCTCGTCGGAGTAGATCGACGTGAGCACGGCGAGTGCGACGGGGTCCGTCGTGAGATCGCGCGTCGCGGAGAGCACGGTCGTCGCGTACGTCTCGGAGACGCACGAGACGAGCATCGTGTTCGCGAGCGCTTGGTGGAGCTTCGGGCGATCGGGATCGTCGGGCAGCGACGACATGCCCGGCGGCGGCAGATTCTCCGCGCCCGAGTAAATCTTGGCCATGCGGAGGCACATCTCCGCGTGGCGGACCTCGTCGATGCCTGCGCGCAAGCAGAGTGACAGCACATCTGCGGGCGCGTTGGCCGCGACGAGATCGATCGCGAGAACGCTGAACGTGGAGACCGCCATGTACTCGGCCTCCGAACGGCGCATCCACGTCGCTGCCAGGCGCGCGCGCTCGGGCGCAGCGAGCTTGTCAGCGGTGGTCTCGGCCCACGGGATGTTCACCGTGCGCCGGCGCATTAACCGGTGGTGCTCCGACTCGAGCGGCGTGCCCGAGAGCCACCAGGGGCTCGTCGGTTCGTATGCGTCGTCGCGGCCTTGCGGCTCGATGTCGCCGAGTTCGAGCGCGTCGTCGGGGTCGGAGCTCATTGTCGTGACCTTAGATCAAGACAGGATGAAGCCGCGGCCCATCGGCTTGGAGACCGTCTGGCGCGGGCGCTTCTTCGCGTTCTCGGCGGCGAGCTCGTCGTTCGCCTTCTTGGAGTCGGCCTGCGCCGCGGCGAGCTTCTGCTTGAGCTCGTCCTTGTGCTTGGTCGCGTCGTCGATCGTGGTCTGGGCCGTCGCCTTGTCAGCGTCGGCCTTCGCCTTCTTGAGCGCGGCCTTGCCGTCGGCGAGCGCCTTGTCGTTCGCCTTGATCTCGGCCTGGACCGCCTTGACGGCGTCCTTGGCTGCCTTCGCCGCGTCGGCCTTGCTCACCTCGGCGGGCGGCGGCGGATCAGACGGCGGTGCCGGCTTGGACTCCTGCGGCTTCGCCTCGGTCGGCTTGGCCGGGGCCTTCGTGTCCGCGTGGACGATCGCAGGCGTACCGAGCATCGCGCCCGCAACGACCACCGTCCGCCAAATCCTCGACGCGCTCGCGCGTCCCAGTGCAGATGCCAGCTCAGGAAGCTTCGCCATATCCGTATCCTCCGGACGACGATGCTGACACCGCGATCGCGCCGATTCCAGCCCTACAGAGGCGCCAAACGCGCGACCGTACGGATGAGATCGGTGCGGGGCAAAACTCCCCGGCGGGAGCGAATGAATTTTCTACCAGCGCCCGTCGAGCGGCCTACGAGAGACCCTACGAGAGAATAAATCCGCGGCCCATGCCGCCGCCGCCATCGTCGTCGGTGCCGCGCGGACGATCTCCGCTGCACGGGTCGGTCGCTTCGCCGCCGGCACACGGATCGCCGTTCGCCGTGTTCGTCGTCGCCGGCTGATCGGGCGAGCCCGCAGACGTGTTGCCGCCCGACGGATCCACCTTGGGCGCTGCCTGCGCGTTGCTCGGCGTCGTCGGTTGCGCCGTGTTCTTCTTGCAGGCAGGAGCGCCGAGCATGGCGCCGGCGAACACGACGGTACGGAAGATGGTGGAGGCAGCGTCTCGCTTCATCCCCGCGAGCGTATCAGCGCCGGTTTGACCGCGCCATCCCGTCCTGCCCGAACGGGGGATGCGAGAGGCACCTAGCATGCGCACATCGTTGTGGTGACCCGATTGACCGATCCGCGCGACATCGAAGCGCGCCTTCTCGACCTGGCTCACACGACCACCAGCAAGCTGACGACGGCCGCACTCGCGTACTACGCGCCGTGCGCGATCGACGGTGCGCAGGCCGTGCTGGACGACCTGAGTGCGCGCGGCGTGCTGAGCATGGACGTCGGCGACGACGGTGCGATCACCTACGAGCTCTTGGGACGCCAGCAGCTGCCGAGCAGCGGGCCTGTCGCGCCACAGGCGATCGTCCGCCGCGCGCCAGTCTCGCGCAACGCGGTTGTCGCTGGCTTGCTCAGCATGTGGATTCCCGGCGCGGGTCATCTCTACGCGGGCCGCATCGCCGCTGCGATCGGTTGGTTCTTCGCCGTCGGCCTCGGCTACGTGCTGTTTCTCCCCGGCCTGATCCTTCACCTGTTCTGCATCGCGTCGTCGGCAAAGGCCGCGCGGATCGTCTCGACGCCGCAGTACGCGCTGCCGCCCGCGATCGCGCTCTAACGCGAGCTCTGCGTGGCCATCATGCCGCGCATGCGCTTCACGAGCTCGGCGACGATCGCCTGCGACATCTCCGGACGCTCCGACATCACGCGGCGGAAGCCTTCCGCCGGCACGCGCAGCAGGCGAGAGCGCTGATTCGCGCGCACCGTCGCCGAGCGCGGCTCTGAGTCGAGCACCGCCATCTCACCGATGCACGCACCAGCGCCGAGTGTGTTCAGCACGCGCTCTGGTCGCTCCGTACCCGCGCCGCCGGTGAGCACGGTGACCTCGCCCTTCACGACGAGATAGACCGCATCGCCGGCGTCGCCTTCGCGGAAGACTTCGCGACCCGCTTCCACGCGGCGCTCTTCGACGATCTCGGCGAGACCATCCAGGTCGTCGGCGTCCAGGTCGGAAAAGATCGGCACCTGGCGGATCAACATCATCTTCTCGATGACGGTGAGCTGCGCCATCAGCGCGTTCGAGTCGAGCGTCGCGTAGACGCCAGGCTTCCCGACGCCCTCCTTGGTCTGCGCGAGCATCGACGGGCTCATCGCGGGCATCTCGCCCGACGTGCCGCCGGAGACGGCGCGCACCGCCGCACCGCGCACGCGCGAGTCCGGATCGTCGAGAACCTTCGCGAGCAGGTCGCGAGTCAGGCGGCTCTTGGCGCCCATCGCGCGCACGGCCGCTTCGCGCACGACCGCATCTGCATCGTCGAGCAGCGAGAGCAACTTCGCGCGCGACGCATCGTCCTCGAACCGCGAGAGCAACATCGCTGCATTCGCGCGCAGGTAGCGCGACGAGTCGCCGGCGATCGCGAGGAACGGCGTTGCCTCGAACGGCAAGTCGCCGCCCGCATCGAGCCGCGTGATCGCATCCACGAACGGTTTGCGCAGCCGCTCGTCGAGCGTGTGGATCAGCGCGAGCGCATCGGCTTTGACGTGACCGCGTGCCGCGGCGTGCTCGCGCGCCACTTCGATCTCGTGCCGCCGCGTGATCACCGCGAGAATGCCGAGCGCTGCGATCGCATGTTCGTGAACGCGGTCGCGCACGAGGTGCCGCAGCAGCGCGAGGCTCGCGGACTCCGTCTTCTCGGCAGCCTGATGATTCGCTGCCTCGAACGCCCCGAGCAGCACGTTCATCGCGCCGAGCTCGGTGCCGTACATCGCCGCGATCGGTCCATCGGGGGCGAGCAGGTGCGCGAGCGCCTCCTGCTCCTCGCCCTCGTCGACGCCGCGCTCTCGGCGCAGCGCTTCCAAGCTCGACGGTGTGGGAGACGTGCCCAGGCGCGCCGCTTCCACGACGAGCCGCTCGAGCTCCTTGCGGTAGGCCTCGCGCGCGAGCCGCAGCTCCGCCGAGCCCTGATACGCCGGATCGAACAGCTGGCGCTCCTCCGCGGAGAGCTCGCCGATGATCTTGCTGTGGTCCTTGTCGGTGATGCCGAGCTGCGCGCGCAGGCTGTCGAGGATCTGCATCTCGTTGCGCGTGACGAGGCCATCCGCGACCATCTCGCGCACCGTCTCTTTGTAGGCGCGCAGACGCGAGTCCTTCTGCTTCGTGCGCTCGGTGTGGAGCAGGTAGATGTCCTTGAGGTCATCGCTCGGCGGCGCGTCGCCCCATTCCCACTTCTTGAGGATCTTCTGCGCGAACTTCTCCTGGACGTGCTGATCCTCGCGCCGCGTGATGCGGCGGACGAAGATCGTCGTCGACGCGAACACGACGAGCAGCGTCCACGCCATCACCACCCAGTGCGGCGCGTTGCGCAGCGTGGGCTGCCCCGCGAACAGGTAGAACGCGTTGAAGCCGAGCAGGCCGCACGCGGCGAGCATTCCGTGCCGCACGCGCGCGAGGAGCGCGACCTTGGTCTCCTCGGACGTCTCGTGCGGGAGGTGCGCGAGGCGACGGCCGCCGATCGCGCGCTCGATCAGCGAGAACAGCAAATAGCTCGCGCCGCCAAACACGAGCAACGTGAGTGGCGCTGCGACGATGCGCGGAATCTGCGGCAGGAACGTGAAGCCCGGCTCGAGCATCTTGCTCGGAAGGTCGCGCTCGTACGTCCAGCGGCCGCTGAAGTAGTAGTCCCAGTCGCCCGCGACGAGGAAGTAGTACGTGTAGAACGCGACGACGATGCCGGGCCACGCGAAGTACGCGACCTTGCGCGGCCTCTCCGTCGCTTCTTTCCAGTAGCCCTGCTCGATATCGATGTCGGGGCAGTGCTTCTTGCACGCCACACACGGAGCGCATTGCGACGTCAGCTCGTCGGATGCCGCCGCTCCGCGCGCGGGTTCCGTGTACAGCTTCTCGACCATGCCGACGGGGCAGAGGAAGTTGCACCACGTCTTGCCCGCGTACATGAAGCTCGTCGCGATCGCGAAGACGATCACGATGCCCAGGAATCCCGCGAGCCACACCGCGCTGCCGTTCGTCGCGACGAGGCGCAGCGTCAGCGCCGTGACCATGATGCCGAGTTGCACCAAGAAGTAGTTGCTCGTCATCCAGTCGCCCATCTTCTTGGTGCCGGGCCGCCCGACGAACCGCCCGATCTGCCCCATCACCGCGAGCGGGCAGATGCGGCGCCAGAGATGGAAGCCAAACACCATCCAGAAGAACGGCAGGATCGCGATCGCGACGGTCCACGTCAGACGATTGCCGTGCTTCACGCCGAGGATCGTCGGAATCGTCGCGGCGAACGCGAGCACCATCACGACGCGCGCGGCGGTGATCCATCTGGGGGCCGTTCCGCCGTCGGTAAACGCGCTCCATCCACCCGCGCGGCTGCGCGTGTCCTTGGTCTGCGGCGCGGGCTTCGCGTCGACGACCGGTAGCTTCTTCTTCTCGGTCGGCTTGGGTGCGGGAAGGACCGGTGGCTTCGGCACTTCCTGAACGACAGCCGCGAGTCCGGACGTGCGGGGCGCGGGCTCTGCTGTCGTCGGAGAACCAGCAGGAGGCGTCTCACCCTTCTTTGCTGCCTTCGCTGCTTTTGCCGCCGCGAGGCGCGCCGCACGAGCCGCCAAGCGCGCAGCTTCGGCGTCATCCACTGCGACCTTCGTCGCCGGATCGTCACCGCCAGGTCTGTTCGCGTCGTCGCTCAATCAGTTGGACGCGGTGGCCGTGAACGGGCAGGTGAGGCCCGTGCCCTGGTCCGGGAGGTACTGCGCGTAGTTCAGCTTCGCGCGGCACTCCTGGTGCTTGAGAAATTCGAGCGTGAACTCCTCCCAGTGCGTCGTCGGGATGATCTGGAAGTTCAGCGTCGCGATGTGCTTGTTGCGCGACTTGGGCACGCCGGCCTTGGGATCGGTGTTCGCCGGATCCGAGTAGTCGTGCATTCCGAAGTTGCGGATGTGGCACTGCGAGCAGGTCATGCCGTTCTCCTCACCGACATCGCGGCGGCCGTCGTCGAGCGGGAAGTCGACCTGCATCAGCACGTTCTTGTGATCGACGTAGAGGTTGTTCGCATCGATGCGGCCGCCCTTGACCTTGCCGGTCGTCGTGTCCGGAAGATCGACAAAGCCGAGCGTCGGGCGACACAGGATGTCGTAGCCGGGCGAGAGCGCCTTGTCGCCCTTGGTCCATTTCGGGCCACACATGGGCACCCACGAATTGCCATCCTCCGACGGGACCGTCTTGGTCCAGAAGCCGGGGATGATCACGTTCTGGTACGCCTGCAGCGTCGGGTCGTCCGCCTTGATGAACGGCTTCTGCGCGCTCCATCCCCACCCGTCGCCGCTCTTGTACGTCCCGTCGGCGTTGCGCGCCGATCCGCCACCCATGCGCGCTTCGAGCGCGATGCCGATCACGAACGTGCGCGTATACGGCTGCGCGTCGTCCTTGTAGCCCATCAGCTCGTTCATGAACGCGGCGACCGCTTTGCCGTGAGCGACCTGATCCTTGAGGAACGCCGCCGACGGCGCGCCCTTCGGTAGCAGGTGCTTCGCGACGAGACCGAGGAACGTCTTGTTGTTCGCGTCGTGCTCTTCCTTGGGACGCGGCAACGCGGGCGTGAACTCGACGACGGGGCGGATGCGGAACATCGCGAACACCGGCTCCGGCGCCTTCACCGCCTGATAGACGACGCGCAGCTCGGTCCACTGGCGATCGATGCGCGGACGGAACGCGACGATCTTCCAGTCGGCCGGATTGCCGAACGTCGCTTTGTCGAACTGCGGCGACTTGGGATCGAGGCGCGGATTGTTCTGCGTCGCGGCGAACTGGCCGAGGAAGTCGTTGAACAGCTGGCCCTTGTCGAGCGTGCCTGTGAGGCCCTTGCGCTTGTCCTCGGCGAACTGCGGCGCAAAGCCCTTCGCGCCGGTGAGCAGCAGCTTGTCGAGCGGCCAGTCCTTGTTCACGGCCTCGAGGCGCTTGGGCTGACGGATCATCAGCACCGTCTCGATGATCGCGCTCTGCTGCGCGGCGACCGGCAGCACCTGCTTCCTGGCCGTGACCTCGATCGTCCAGGTCTTCTGGATCGCGAGGCCCTTGGGCTGCGTCACGGAGAGCACGAACTCTTGCTTGCCGATGTCGGCCTTCACGGGCGTCCACGTCACGGTCTGCGTGATCGGGTCCCACTTCGCGGACGCCGGCATCTTGGTGAGCTCGGTGCGCGTCTCGTCGAGGTCTTGGTCGATCGCGGTCGTGCCCCAGCTGATCGTCTGGCCGACGCCAACCTTGGTGTAGGCGAGGTCGAACACCTCCGGCGGATGGTCGACCTTGGTCGTTCCCTCCACATGATTCATCGTCGGGTCGGGCACGGGCACCGGCGTCGGTGTGGGCGTCGGGTTCGGCTTCCAATTGGGATCGAGCTTCGAGTCGTTCGTCGGCGCGGGCTCGACCGGTTTGGTCTGCGAGCCACCGCACGACATCGCCGCCACCAGAAGACCCGCGAATAGACCCCGAGAGTTAACCATCCTCATGCGGCGCTGAATGTAGCAGCGGGAGCGCCCGCGATCACGGTGAGGGGGCGGGCGATTCCGCACGCGCGATCCGACGTCGATTCCCGTCGCTGCGATCCGCTGTCGGTCGCCCGTGATAGTTTGCCGGCGCCGATGACGACCGACCTCGCCACGCTCTCGATCAACACGATCCGCACGCTGTCGATGGACGCGATCCAGAAGGCCAACTCGGGCCACCCTGGTTTGCCGATGGGCTGCGCGCCAATGGGCTACGTGCTGTGGCACGACCACCTCAAGTTCGATCCGAAGCAGCCCACGTGGTTCGATCGCGATCGCTTCGTGCTCAGTGCCGGCCACGGCTCGATGCTGCTGTACTCGTTGCTCCACCTCACGGGCTACGACCTGCCGCTCGACGAGCTGAAGCAGTTCCGCCAGTGGGGAAGCAAGACCCCCGGTCACCCGGAGTGGCATCACACGGCCGGCGTCGAAGCGACGACGGGACCGCTCGGGCAGGGGGCGGCCAACGCCGTCGGCATGGCGCTCGCCGAGAGGTATCTGGCGCAGCACTTCAACCGCCCCGGCCACGAGATCATCGATCACCAGACGGTCGCGCTCGTCTCCGACGGTGACGTGATGGAAGGCGTCGCGCAGGAAGCGGGAGCCATCGCGGGGCACCTCGCGCTCGGCAAGCTGATGTATCTCTACGACGCCAACCACATCACTCTCGATGGGCCGCTCGCGCTGTCGACGAGCGATGATGTCGGCAAGCGCTACGAAGCGTACGGCTGGCACGTCCAGCACGTCACGCACGGCGATACGGATCTCGTCGGTCTCGGCGCGGCCATCAACGCAGCGCGCGCGGAGACGAGCAAGCCGTCGATCATCGTCGTCAACACGACGATCGGGTACGGCTCGCCCAAGAAGGCGGGGACGTCGTCGGCCCACGGCTCACCGCTCGGCGACGCAGAGATCGTGGCGACCAAGAAGGCGCTCGGCTGGGATCCCGAGGCGAAGTTCCTCGTGCCCGCAGAGGTCGTCGCGCACATGAGCGAGCCGGGCAAGAAGGGCGCGGAGGCGCGCGCGGCGTGGGAGAAGAAGCTCGCGGCGTACAAGGCGGCGTTTCCCGAGCTCGCGGCCGATCTGGAGATGGCGATCAAGGGCGAGTTGCCCGCGGGCTGGGAGCAAGTGATTCCGTCCTGGAAGCCAGGCGACGCGGCCATCGCAACGCGCTCGTCGGCGGGCAAGGTCGGCACCGCGCTCGGGAAGAAGATTCCGTGGCTGTTCGGCGGCGATGCCGATCTCGGCGGATCCACCAAGTCGCTCTTCGAGGGCGGCAACTACGACAGCACCGGCATCGGTCGCAACGTGCGCTTCGGCATCCGCGAGCACGCGATGGCCGCGATCGGCAACGGGATGCTCTATCACGGCGCGATCCGCTCCAACGTCGCCACGTTCTTCGTGTTCAGCGACTACATGCGTCCGAGTGTTCGCCTCGCCTCGCTCAACAAGCAGCAGGCGATCTTCATCTGGACGCACGATTCGATCGGCGTTGGAGAAGACGGTCCGACGCATCAGCCCGTCGAACATCTGATGGCGCTGCGCGCGATTCCCAACCTCGCCGTGTTCCGGCCCGCGGATGCGAACGAGTCCGCTGCCGGCTGGCGGATCGCGATGTCTCGCACCGAGGGGCCGATCGGCCTCGTGCTCTCGCGCCAGGATCTGCCCGTGCTCACGCAGCCGGGCGCGCCGGGTGCGGAGAAGGGCGCGTACATCCTGGCCGAGGGCAAGGACGTCACGCTGATCGCCACCGGCAGCGAGGTCTCGCTCGCCATGGCCGCACGCGACGAGCTCGCCAAGGGCGGCGTTTCGGCGAGCGTCGTGTCGATGCCGTGCTGGGAGTTGTTCCAGGCGCAGACGCCGGCGTATCGGGCGAGCGTCCTGCAGAGCGCCAAGCGGGTGTCGATCGAGGCAGGTATCACGCAGGGCTGGCGCGAGTGGATCGGCGACGGCGGGGAGGCCGTCGGCATCGACCACTACGGCGCCTCGGCTCCCGGCGAGATCCTGATGGAGAAGTTCGGACTCAGCGTGGCCAACGTGGTCGCGGTCGCCAAGCGCGTCGCTGCCGCTAAGTAGGCAGAAGTTATCGACTGGGTGGCGCCCCTGGAGCGATCCAGGGCGGCGTTTTCTAGATGAAACACTGCGACTGCATCGGATATGAGAACGTCCGTACCCGAGTGGTGAGGAGCCTGACGTGATCATTTATTACGGCACACGGTCTTTCGGACGCGTCGACGAGCACGAGGGCGAGTACGCCGCGACGACATTCTTTCACATCTACCTGCTGCCGCTGATTCCGACGCGGACGCTGTGGATCACGGGCACCAACGCGGCGGGCACGCCGGTCGGTCACCACATCCCGATGTCGGGCAAGTCGGTGCTCGCCGGCTATCTCCGCATCTGGGGCATGGTCGCCACCGCGATCGCGATCAGCACGACGGGCGCTAACCCGATCGGCGGTTGGGTCGCTGCGGCTGTCTTTGCGGCGCTGACGATCTGGAGCTGGACGTGGCGCTCGCTGCGCGGTGATCGCAACAAGCGTCGCAGCGAGCTCAACTCGCTCGCGTTCGGCACGCGTTGCGAGCCCCACAACATGGGCGCGGATCTCCGCGATCACGCCAAGCGCGTTCTCGACGCGCGCTGGAACCAGATGGCGCCGATCAAGACACCGGATGACGTTGCCACGCATGGCGCATCGTCTCCGCGCGAGCTCGTCATCGCGTACGGCCTCCTGCGCCTCGGCGCGATCGAGCGCGGGCGCGGTGGTGCGGCAGAGCATGCCGCTGCAGACCGGATCCTCGACGGTGTTCGCGACGACGTGAAGCTCGACGGTGGTCCGTACCGCGGTGGCGCGGCTGCCGACGACACGTCGCCCGCGGAGGCGAAGAGCGAGGAGTCGAACGACGTCGATGACGTGATCCGCAAGGCGCGCGAGCAGCGCGAAGCGGCCGCCGCCGAGCAGCAAGCTGCGTACAGCGCTCGCCAGAACGCGATCCTCGCGCAGAACAAGAAGTCGCAGGCCCGCAGCAAGATCCGTCGCGCGCGCGTTCTCGCAGGCGCGGCCACGTTCGGTCTGCTCGTCGGCTTCGCGTCGCTCAAGAGCGGCTTCCGCAAGGAGCACGCTGCGACCGCCGAGGACATCTTCAGCTACGGCGTCGACTTCGGCTCCTACGTCACGGTCGATTGCGACAGCGTGAGGCCGGCGTGGGAAGAGTACGATCCGTCGAGCGGGAGCACGACGCTGACCGTTGACCTCTGCCAGATGGGCGACAAGTACATCGCCGTCACGCACGAGCCGGGCACGACGCTCTCCAACCACATCACGGGTCAGCTGTCGTCGGTGCCGTCGCAGGCCACGTGGGTGCAGCAGGGCCTCCACGGCACGCCCGAGCTCGACGGCAAGACCACCGAGCAGTTCATCAGCACGCACGACGGTCGCGGTACGTCTCGCGGGATCGGCGCGTTCCTCGCGCTGCTCGGTCTGCTCGCGTGGCCGGTCTACTTCATGTGGAAGCGCAAGAACCGCGCGCTGTTCACTTCATCGTGAGCGTGGTCGAAGCGACGACAGAGTCGTTCGGGGCGACCATCTTGATCGTGTAGGTCTTGCCCTTGGCGAGACCCTGATCTTCGTCGATCGAGATGTCGCCAGTGAGGGCGCCGCTCTTGGGATCGATGCCGTCGAGCTGCTGGTCAGCCGACAGCTGCTTGCCGTTGTAGAACTCGAGCTTGAGCTTCGAGTTGCCGGTCTTCGACAGGAACGCGGTGTAGTGGAAGTGCCAGTAGGTGACATCTTCCTTCTGCTCGCCGGTGAGCGCGGAGAGCTTCGCCGCTTTGATCTTTGCGATCGTCTCCTTGTCGTTCTTACCCTCGGGGAGGTCAGACTCGGAGATCACGAGCTGGCTCTTGAAGGCGCCGATGACGCCCTTCGAGAGATCGGCCTGGGCAACGCGCTGTTCGAGACCCGCGAGAGCGGCGAATGCGACCACGGATGCAATAACGGTCCGGTTCATGGGCAAGCCTTTCAGCAGAAGGAACAGCTCGCCTGAACGATAGCGCGGTCACCGAAAGACGGCGTCTTTTCTGCGACCGGAAGACTACGCACGGCGATCACAGTCACGACGTGCGGTGAGCACGTCGCGTTGCGTCGCCGTGGGGCATTATTCCTTCTGCGCTTCAGCGGGCGGGGCACTCTGTGCTTCGACGGGCGCCTGCGCTCCGCTATTCATCGCACCGGGGCCCGTCGCAGCGCGCTCGGCCTGGCGCAGCGCGCGACGCTCGGGATCCCACGGCTTTCCGTCGGGACCGTTACCGCTGGCGTCCGGGCCCATCGGCTTGCGCTCGCGCTTGGCGCGCGGGGGCAGGGGCTGACCATCGGGGCCGAGCTGGGGCGCACGGGGCTCGCGCGGGGGCAGGGGCTGACCATCGGGACCCAGGCGCGGCTCGCGCGGAGGACGCGGACCGCGGTCGCCGCGGGGCTCGAACGGCAGGGGCTGACCATCGGGGCCGAGGCGCGGAGGACGCGGGCCGCGCGGGCCACGGTCACCACGGGCCTCGAACGGCAGCGGCTGACCATCGGGACCGAGACGCGGCGGGCGCGGACCGCGGCCAAAGCCGCCGGGACCACCCGGACCACCACCCGGGCCACGGGGACCACCCGGACCACGGCCGTCACGGCGATCACCGCCGGGGCCACGCGGACCACGCGGGCCACCACGGCCGGGACCACGACCACGACCTTCGCCACCGAAGTCGCGCGGCGCGGCCGTGAGCTGCCAACCGATACCCGCCTTCGGCATCTCGCCGCGCGCGGGACGATCGTCGTCCTTCTTCTCTTCCTTGGGCGCGCCGTGCATGAGGCTGCTGAGGCCCTTGGGCTTGTCGCGATCGCCCTTGCCGCCGCCGAACATGCCACCGCCGCCACCGCCACCGCCGCCACCACGACCACCGCGGTCACCACCACCACGGCCGCGGTCACCACCACGATCGTTGCGCTCTTCGCGGCGCGGCTTGGCGCCAGCAACGCGATCGACGACGTAGTGGAACTCGCCGCGCGAAACCGCGCCGTGCGGACCGGTCTCGCCCTGAAACACGCGGACGAGGCGAACCTGGTCGATGCGATCACCGACGATGTCGAGCGCCTCGAGGAGACGCTGCGCCTTGTCGGGCTGCACGCCGAGCGCTTCGGCGACCGCGCCCATGGCCGGATCAGCAGCCGGCGCAGCGCTCGCGGCCTCGGCCGGCGCGTCACCCTCGGCGGGTGCGCCCTCGGCGGGAGCCTCGCCCTCGGCCGGTGCATCGCCCTCGGCCGGTGCATCGCTCGACGCTTCCGCCGGAGCCTCGCTCGCCATCTCGACCGGCGCGGGGGCCGGAGCAGCGCCGCCAGAGCGACGGAACGCAGTGCGCGCTTCCGCCGCTTTGCGCAGGGTCAGCGTCGAGAACTCGGTGAGCGTTTTCATGGCCCGCGTCTACCACAGGTCCTGACCGAAAACGAAGCGCGGGCTTCATCGGAACTGTTGAAAGTCCCTCTGAAGCCCGCCTCCTATCCGCTACCCCGGACGGATGTCGCCATCCGTCGGAGATTGCCTGGCGATCAGCCGCCGCCGACCGAGCCAGAGGCCTCGGCCGAAACGGACACCGACACGTTCACGTTCGCCTGGATGCCGCCGATCATCTTGGCCGCCGCACCGATCTGACCGGTGATGCACGCCGCCTGGTCCTTGAACGAGAGGCCGATCTTGCTCGCCGAGCCCTTGAGCTCGTTCGCGCTCGTGACCCACGCCTCGACGGCGTACTTGAGCGGCTCGAGGTGCGCATTGACGCTGAGCGCCTTCGGCAAACCGGCCTTGAGGCCCTTGATGGTCATCTCGGCCTTGCTCTTGTCGACGATGATCTTCGCGTCCGCCTCGATCTTGAGCTCGGGCTCCGTGCACTGCACGTCCGCCGACGCCTTGACCGACGCCTTCGCCTTGCACTGCGCCGACGCGTTCACGTCTGCGTGACCTTCGCAGTCACCGTGGCAGGTGCCCTTGCACTCGCCGTTGCAGTCACCACCGTTGCCGCCGGTGCCGGCCTTGCCGGAGCACTGACCGTCGCACTTGCCGTGGCACACGCCCGAGCACGACGCCTTCACGTCGGCCGACGCCTTGCCCTCGCACTCGGCCGCGGCCTGCGCCGACGCCTCGACGTTGACCTTGCAGACGGCCGGCTTGTAGTCGATCTTGAGCTTCGCGTTCGCCTTGAACGCGACCTTCATGTTGTCGTGGACGCGACCCCAGACGGTGGCGCAGATGTCCTTGGTCTCGCCCTTGTAGTCCATCTCCGTCATCCCGATCTCGTTGCCGATCAGGATGCAGCTCTGCTTCACGACCTGGACGGTCTCCGTGGTCTGCTTCTCGAGATCCTGCGTGGCCTCGAGGAACGCCTTGAGCTTGCGGCCGACATCGGTCGCCGCGTAGTTGCCGCAGGTGTTCGGGTCGACCATGCCGGACTCGCCGCCACCGCCGCCCGGAACGCCACCGGGGACCTTGTCAGAACCCGGAACTTTCGGAGCGCCCGGAACGCCGCCCTTGGGGCAACCACCGAGTGCAACCAGAGCGGCAACGCTCGCAACCATGAGACGCGAAGTAGTGAACATGTTGATCCAAGCTCCCCTTTGAAGTGGAGTGTGAATAACAAAGAAGTGCGCGCGATTGGGGCGGTCTGCCCCGAAAAACTCGCGCCGATCCGTGAGGTGTCAGTTCGGTAGCGACGCGAGCCCGCGCGGTGACAGCCACGGGCGGATCCGCGGACCAACACGCAGGTTGGCGGTGGTCGGGAACACGAGGCACTCGGCCAGCGGATCGAGCACGGTCGACGCGACAGCGAAGCCCGGGGTGACAGGGATGGTGAGATCCGTGCCGTCGTGGAACGTGTCGACGGGCACATCCATCGTCTGCGTGGGATCCGTCCCGACGAGGCGCACGTGGAATTTGCACCGGCGCTCGATGTTCGCCGTGATCTTCACGTGGAGGCTGTTCGCGGCGAACGTGACATCAGCCGTCGGCCACGCGGGCGCGTCGTTGCCGTAGATCCAGCTCGCGGCGTAGTCGGTGAGGTCGAGCCCGGTCGTGGTCTGCAGCGCGGCAACGACGTCCGTCACTCCGATCGCGTGCGCATGACCGAGCACCATCTGGAGCGCGGCGATGACTTGCTCGCGCGACGTGAGCACCTCGAGCTGGTGGAACAGGATCATCGGGCCGGGGCCGTAGACGTCGCTGTAGTAGTCGAACAGCGCGGGGTGCTGCGTGGGCACCGGATAGAACTGCGCCTGGGCGCTCGCCGCCTTCCAGTAGCGCGTGGTCACACCAGCGGCGGCCGGATCCGTCATCGCCTCGTAGCTGTACGCGAGGTACTCGGCCATCGACTCCTTCCACACGAAGTCGTAGGTGTCCGCGAGGGTCGTCTGATCCCCCGCCCACTGATGCGCAATCTCGTGATCGAGCACGTGCTGCGCGGGATGCGCGTACGGCGTCGTGGCGCGACCGAGCGAGTTATCGAGGACAATGTTGCCCGGATGCTCGAAGCCGCTCCAGTACGTCGGAGCCGCGAGCACGCGCAGCTCGGTCCCGAACGGGAACGGTCCGAACGTCGACTCGAGCCAGGTGACGTAGGCGTTGTGATGCGCGGAGTCGATCTTGCTGTCGACCAGCGTCGTCGGCGCGGCGTAGACGGTCGCGTGGACCGAGCCCCACATGCCCTTGTCGGTCGGAACCCAGAGCGCGCGCGGATACGCAGCGACGCCGAACGTCGAGTACGTCGGGCCGCCGGGCAGCGTGAAGTCGCAATCGGTCTCGGTCTCCGACGTCTCGGTGATCACGCCGGGGCACGCGACCATGTGCGTCGCCGGGTGCGTGACGTGGAACGTGTACGTCGCGAACAGATTCGGGCGCGAGTCGCACGGCCCAAACTTGTCGCAACCGCCGACCCAGCTCACCAGGTAGTAGAACGCGTTTCCGTTCTCGACCATCTTCGAGAAGCCGACCTGGCTCGTCGACAGCGTGCCCTCCGGAATCGCGACGTCGAGCTCGAGTGTCGTGTCGCCGTCGTGGACGCCGGTCGTGTTGCACGTCTCGAGCGTATTCGTGGCCGCGTCAAAGCTGACCGTCGCAGCTTCGCCGCCGAGCATCGCGTTCTTCGGCGCTTGCGCGCGGAACGGTAGCGAGAGGCAGTTGCCGGCCGCCGTCACATGGGCGGTGACGATCGCGTGCGCGAGTCGCGTGTCGAGATCGAACGCGTAGTCGTAGTGCGTGATGTCGGCCTGGATGTCGCCGACGACCGGCTGATCGTCGCCGCCACCACTGTCGTTACCACCGCAGGCGGCGAGCAGTGAAGCGCAGAGCAGTAGCGGGGCGGGGCGGCAGCGCATGGTGCGGGCATATCACGTCGTCACGCCTTGTCGCGGGCCAGTTCGATCGCCGCCGGCAGGATGCTCTCCAGCAGAGCCTGCTGCGCGATCGTCTGACGGAGCAGCGGCTCGAACACCAGGCGCGTCCTCGCCTCGATCCCATCGGACAGCTCGTACGCGCGAAGCGACGCTGGCAGCGACATCAGGAGCTCTCCGAGAGGCCGCACATGGTGGAGCTGGTACGACGACAACCGCTCGAGATGGCGGACGATCTGCGCGTCGTCGTGGCCCTTCGCGCGCCCGGCGGCCGCTGCCTCGCGCAGCTCGTCGCCCTCGCTGATCCGCGCCTTTAGATCTGCGTGCTGCCGCGCGAGCGTGCTGCGCAGCCCGGCGACGATCGCCCGCGGGTCGAGCGCCTTGGCGATGCGCTTCCTCGCCACCGGCGCCCCCGCTTGTTCCGTGCGGCGGATCACGAGCGCGCGATACGACGCCGCGAACAACAGCACGAACAGCTGCGTCTCGAACGAGCGGGCCGCCGCAGGCGCGACCAAGCTCTCGACGAGCGCGACGACGCCGGCGAGCGTCAGGAGATATCGCGCGCGTGGTGTCCGCGTTCGACGGCGTGCCGGGCGCTTTTGCAGTGCGATGTGCCGCCGCGCCGCGAGCCGTTCCACGGTGCGCCGCACTTGCGTCAGATCGATGTCATCGCCCGGCGCCCGCACGTCGTGCTCGAGCCAGTTGCGGAACAACAGGAAGAAGAACCGCACGTCGCGCAGCATGAATCCACCGATCTCGCTCTGCTCCCGATCGACGGTCACCGCGAGGTCCGCCGCGATCAACGCCGCTGCGACGAGTGGCTCGATCTCGCCCGGTCTACGGTTCATGTCTCCATACTACAGACACTGTCTGTAATGCGCGATGGCCACGTCGCCCTCGCGATCGCAGGCTCAGCGCATGACGGATTCACTGACCGCATGGGAGGCGGTGGGAGCGCTCGCGCGTCTCGCGCCGAGCCCGCACAACACGCAGCCGTATCGCCTTCGACCGCGCCACGGTCGCCGGGGCTCCGACGGCATGCGTGCGCCGGACATCGACGAGTGTGCTGAAGCGGACATCGTGCTCGTGTGCGAGCGCCTACTCCCCGACGAGGATCCGGGCAACGCGTACGTGCTCTCGGCGTTCGGCGTGTTCGCGGCGTGTCTGGAGCGAGCGGCTCTTGCGCTGGGATACGCCATCGCAGTCGAGCCCTGCGCCGAGATCGATGGGGCGGCGCTGCGCCGCAACGGCGGACTGCTTGTTGTGGGGCTCGCGACTCTTACCTCGCGGGCAGTGAGCACCGCGGAGCCACGGCCCGCCGAAGCGTCGCTGCTCTCGCTGCGCCGAACGTCGCGGTTGCCGTACCACCCGCGCGAGGTCGACAAGACGCACCGCCGCTGGTTCGCCGACATCGCGAAGAGCGCGGGGCACGGATGGATCGAGCTCTCGCGCCGCGAGGACGTGGACCTCGTCCTGCGGCGGAACGCCGACGCGGTCATCGACAGCCTGCAGAGCACGCCCGAGCGCGAGGAGATGCGGGGCTGGCATCGACTCGGTCGCACGCCCGCGCATGGCGATGGCTTGTGGGAGGAGCCGATGAATCAACCCGCGTGGATGCTCGACGCCGCGTTCCGCGTGCCGCGCGTGTTCGCGATCGAGCCGATGCGCACACTCGCGCGCCGCAGGTATCTGCAGACGCAGCGCGGAACGCCGCACATCGCGGCCATCTGCGGTGACTTCGCGACCTGGTCGGAGCGCATCGCAGCGGGACGCATGCTGTTCGACCTGTGGATGGCGATGGCGGAGACCGACGTGTACATGCACCCGTTCGGCTCGCTGCTCACCAATGCGCGCCACGCTCGCTGGGTTGCGCAGACGCTCGGTGTCCGCGACGCATGGCTCCTCCTCCGCTTCGGGTATTCCGAGACACCGCCTGCCGCGCCGCGCCTCGCGTCGATCGTGATGGCATGAGGGGGGCTCGTCAGCGATCTCGTTTGAACATTGTTATAACGAGATCGCTTGCAGGTCCCCCGGGGCCTCATGCGGTCGCGTCGTTCGAGCACGGTGCCTGGCGAAGGATCATGAGCGCGCGTTGTTCGCAGCAAGTCCGGTGCGTGGGCGACGGTTCGTTTGGCACGCGCGTGTCGAAGGAGCGGTCATGAGCGGCTGGGTGGATCCGACCATGGCGAGCGCGTTCGCGACGCTGGTCGACGGGATGGCGCCGCACCTCCCGCATGCGCCAGGACGCCGAGCGTGGCGAGACGCATCCACCGCCTGGGTCGAGCGCGCGGTGCTGCGTGTCTCGCGGTGGCGGGCGGCGCTCGCGGCATGGCTCGCGTACTGGCGCGTCCCCGCATATCGCGCGTTCGTGCGCGAGCATGGCGTGCGGCCCGCGATGCGCTTCGCCGACTTTCCGGTGACGAGCAAGGCGAGCTACGTGCACCGCTACGCGCTGGCTGCGATCTGTCGCGGAGGGAAGCTGCCGCGCGGCGGCGTGATCGACGAGTCGTCGGGCTCGAGCGGCACCGCGAACAACTGGGCCCGCGGGCCGGCCGAGCGTGCGGCGACGGCGCGCGCAATTCGGCGGGCGGCGCGCGCGACTTTCGGCGACCGCGACTTCATCGTGCTGAACGCGTTCGCGCTGGGGCCCTGGGCGACGGGCATGGCCGTGTCGATGGCGCTCGCCGATGCGTACCTCGTGAAGTCGATCGGCCCTGACATCCAGAAGGTCATCGCGACGCTGAAGACGCTCGGGCCCGGCCGGCCGTACTTGATTGCGGGATATCCGCCGTTCCTGCGCCTCGTCTGCGAACGCGAGGACATCGCGTGGGACGAGTACGAGATCCACGCGGTGTGCGGCGGCGAGGGCCTTTCGGAGCCGATGCGCGACGTGTTGAGCCGCCGGTTCGTGAAGACCATCTCGTCGTTCGGCGCATCGGACCTCGAGATCAATATCGGCGCGGAGACCGAATACTCGATCGCGTTGCGTCGCACGCTGATCGCAAAGCCGGCGCTCGCACGTGCGCTCCTCGGCGCCGTCGACGGCGTGCCGATGGTGTTCCAGTACAACCCGCTCGACTACTTTCTCGAGGCTGACCGCGAGCGGAACCTGCTCGTGACCGTCAACCGCGTCTCGGTCGTTTCGCCGCGCATTCGCTACAACCTGCGCGACCGCGTGGCGCTGCGCACGTCCGAGGATGTCGCGCGTGTGCTCGCCGAGCATGGCGTGGTACTCGCAGAGCGTCGGCATCCGCTGCCGTTTCTGTTTCACTGGGGGCGACAGGACAGCACCGTCGCGTTCTACGGCTGCAAGGTCTCGCCGGAGGACTTGCAGCATGCGGTGCTCGAGACGCCAGCGCTCGCGCCGTACGTGGCAGAGCTCGCACTGCATCCATGGCAGGACGAGAGCGGCGAGGCGCGCCTCGATCTGTGGATCGA
This sequence comes from Kofleriaceae bacterium, assembly GCA_036499725.1. GTDB lineage: Bacteria > Myxococcota_A > Polyangia > Haliangiales > Haliangiaceae > JABFXX01. The sequence continues at coordinate 58,348 of DASYDE010000025.1, read as the reverse complement.
GCTACGCGAAGGCGCGACGCTCGAGGTGACGCGCGAGCTCACAGCGCAGCTGCTGCATCACCTCGCGGAGGTGAACCAGGACTTCCGCGAGTCGATCCGCATGGTCCCGCCCGGTCGCTGGCCGAACGTGACGCTGTTCGCGGCGGGAACGAGCCCGCTGTCCGGTCAGGATGCGCGGCTCAAGAAGCGCTACGTGGTGTGACGTCCGCGGCGGCGGCGACCGCGATGTCGGAGAGATTCACGGGCGCGGTGCCGACGTGCGGCTCGGAGACGCTCGGAGGCGTCACGGGGCGCGCGACAGTCACGCGCACGTCCATGCCCATCTCGTCCTTGAACAGATCCGCCTTGCGGAGCAACTGTGCGTCGTCGCGCGAGGGACCGTCGCGGACCACGAGGTCCAGCACGATCGCGTCGCCCATGCGGTTGCACACGACCTGCTCGACGCGCGAGCGATGCTCCCAGTCCAGGCCGTCTGCGATGCGGAGCAACGCGCTGAGCTTGCGGCACTGCACGCGCAGCTCCTTGGGGAGCGTGGAGTCGTTGATGAGCTGCTTGGCGCGCGCGGCATCCTTGCGGTGCGTGCGTGCCATCAGCGCGATGAGCTCGCGCGAGGTGTCGTCGAGACCGGGGATGCGCGCCCAGCGGATCATGTACTCGCTGTGCTTGTGGTGACCGCGCACGTTCACCACTTCGCCGACGTCGTGCAGCAGCGCTGCGACCTCGAGCAGCACACCGCGCTCGTCGTTGATGCCGTGCACGTCCTTGAGCTGGTGGAACAACGCGCGGGCGAGCAGGCGGACGTGCTCGCCGTGCGTCGTGTCGTGATCGACGCGGTTCGCAAAGCCGCGCGCCGCGGTGAGGAGGGCCTTGTCGAGGGCGCCCTCCGCCTTTGCGCGTTCCTCGCGCGCCGTCTCCGCGAGCTCGAGAAGCACGGCTTCGCGGACGCCAACGCCAGGGGCGATGAGCTTGGAGATGCCGAGCTGACGTGCAGCGGTAGCGAACACGAGCGCGGCGATGCCGAGGACCTCGGCGCGGTCGCGCTTGACGTTGAACTTGGTCATGCGCTCGTCGACGGTGGCGCCGACGATGGAGGGCAGGGCCTTCTCGAGTGCGGTGAGCTCGAACGTCGGCAGCGAGACGTTGCCGTCGCCGACGATCTTGGCGAGTGCATCCGCGTTGCCACCGGTCGCGGCCGCGACGCCGTTGCCCTGCACGCCGCGAGCGATGGTGTGCATGAGCGTGGCCGTGTAGCGCCGCACCATGCCCGCTTCGGTGTCCGCGATCGCGTCCGTGAGGCCGAACGTCTCGAGCAAGCGCACCGTACCGACGGGCAGCGAATTCGACGACCACAGCGCCCCGTTGCGCACGTTCACCTCGAGGCTGCCGCCGCCGAGGTCGAGGATCACGCGCGGCGCGCCGTTGCCGGTGCTGCTGGTCGTATTGCCCAGCGTGTTGATCACTGCCTTGCGGACGAGGCGGGCCTCTTCCTCGCCATCGATGACCTCGAGCTCGATGCCGGCCTCGTGATAGAGGCGGTGCAACAAGACGTCGCGGTTGCTCGCGTTGCGCACGGCGCTCGTCGCGACCGCGCGATACATCGTCACGCCGTGATGGTCGAAGCGCTGACGGAAGTGCGTGAACGCCGCGACCGCTTGATCGATCGTCTGGTGGTCGAGCTCGCCGTGCGTGAACGCGCCGTGGCCCAGTCGAACGGCGACGCGCTCTGCTTCGATGCGAATGAGCTCCGTGGGCCCGAGCTCGGCCACGACGAAGCGGATCGCATTGGATCCCGCATCGATCGCTCCCAAGCGAACAGGCCCTGGCATCTCCAAGGCACGCTAGCACGGTCGTTGTGACGCGACGGTGACGATCTCCGACGGGAGCTCGTGGCGCGACCTACTTTTTCGGAGGGTGCGGCGGGCCCTTCGGCATCTTGTCGTCGGTGGCGCCGGCCGTCTCGGGGATCTTGATCTTGTCGGCCTTGGTGACGCCGGAGAGGACTTCAACTTTGATTCCGTCGGAGAGGCCGAGCTTCACGTCGTGCTTCACGAACGTCTGCGGTGCGGTCTCGACTTCGACGAACGGCTGGTTGTCCTTGTACTGGACGAGCGCCTCGCGAACCGCGAGCACCTGCTTCTTTTCGTCGAGGACGATGTCGGCGTTCGCGCTGTAGTTCGCGCGGATCAGGATGCCGGCCTTCTGTGCGACGGCGGCTTTGATCTCGAACTGGATCGCGCCGTCGACGGTCTTGCCCTGCGGCGAGATGTACTCGAGCTTGCCGTCGAGCGTCTCGTTCTCGATCGCGCCGATCTTGATGGCGAGCTTCATGCCTTCTTTGATCTTCGCGACCTCCGCCTCGTCGACGTGACCGTCGAAGATCATGTCGTCCATGTCGGCGACCGTGGCGACCGTCGTGCCTGGGTTGAAGTTGTTCGCCTGGATGACCGAGTAGCCAACCTTCACCGGCACGTCGATGACCATGCCCGGCGCCGTCGCGGTGACGACGAGGGACGAGGCAGAGCCCGACGTCTTGGTCGCGCCTTCCTTGGCGATCTGGAGGTTCGACTGCGCGGTGCCGAGCTCCTGCTTACGCAGCGCGAAGTCGGTGCGGTACTTCTGCAGCTCGGCATCGGCGACGACGCCCGTCTTGAACAGCTTCTCGTTGCGCTCGAGCTCGAGCTTTGCGTTGTCGAACGCGATCTGCGCGGAGCGCACACCGGACTCCGCCTGGTTTGTCTGCAGCGCGTCCTGGACGATGGACACCTTGCCGAGCGGGTCGCCGATCTTGACCTTCGCACCCGGCTCCACAAACAGCTCGGTGAGCACGCCCGTGACCTTCGGCTTCACTTCGATCGAGCGTCGCGGAACGATCGAGCCCGTCGCGACCGTCTTCTTGGTGATGTCTGCGGTCTCGGCAGTTTCGGTCTGGAACACCGTCGGCTTGGACTTGGACTTGTTGTAGAGGAAGACGAACGCCGCGCCGATGATCAGCACGAAGATGGCCGCGAGGAACCAAGGGATGATGCGCTTCATGAAAACTACTCGGCCCTGAGGGCTTCGATGGGCTTGATCGACGCGGCGTGACTCGCAGGCATGATGCCCGCGATCGCACCGGAAATGACCAGGACGGCGACGGCGATCAGCACGGTCGTGAGCGAAATGTTCGGCGGGCCCATCGGGCTGTCGGGCATCGCGGAGAGCGCGGCATCGGCGATCGCGAGCAGGCCGACACCCGCGGCGACACCGATGAGGCCGGCGATCGCGGTCAGCACGACCGACTCCTTCATCACCATGCTGACGATCGAGAGCGGTGTCGCGCCGAGCGCCTTGCGGACACCGATCTCCTTGGTTCGCTCTTTGACGGTGATCAGCATGATGTTCGAGACACCGACGACACCCGCGAGCAACGTCGCGCCGCCGACGGTCCAGCTCAGCAACTGGAGGACAAAGAACACCATGTTGATCTTCCCGAACATGACAAACATGTTGAACGACCCGAGCGCGAGATCGTCCTTGGGATCGATCTTGTGGTGCTTCATCAGCGCCTCGCGCACCTGACGCTCTAGCTCCGGTCCGTCGGTGTTTGGCGTGGCGGTCATCGCGAAGAAGCCGACGCGATCGCCGATGTTGAAGGCGCGGTTGAGCGTGGTGAACGGAATGAAGATCGTATTCGCGTCGCGCTCGCCCTGCTGGCCCGTGCGGAACGTGTGGGTGACGCCGATGACCTGGAAGTAGACACCGCTGATCTTGATGAACTGGCCGACGGGACTCTCGTTCTCCTCGAACAGCTGCTCTTTCACGGCCTGGCCGATGACGGCGACCTTGCGCGATTCCTTGACGTCGCGATCGTTGAGGAAGCGACCGCCCGGGTCGTACTCGAACGCGACGATCCTCGCGAGGGCAGGGTAGTCGCCCATCACGGTGAACGACGCGCTCTTGGCGCCTCGCACGACGCTAAAGCCGTTCATCCATCCGCCGAGCTGATTGCGCGGGGCGAGGTCCTGCACACCGGGAAGCCTGCGCAGCAGCTCGATGTCCGTCGAATCGAACTGGACCCAGCGACCGACAGGCATCCCGTCGTAGGCCATCGTCGTCTGCATGCCCCACATGAACATCATGTTCGTGGCGATGCCCTTCATCTGCCGTTGGCTGCCCGTCTGGATCGCGGATCCAAACGCGAGCATCGCCATCAGCATGACGATTCCCCAGAACACGCCGAACGCGGTGAGAAACGTGCGCAGCGGATTGCTGCGCAAGGTCGCCCAGATCTCTTTCCACTTATCGAGGTCGAACATCTAGCTATCCCTCAGCGCGTGGATCGGATTGACCTTGGCCGCAGCGCGCGCGGGGAAGTAGCCGGCGAGCGCTCCAGCCACGACAAGGAAGATGGTGGCCGTCACGGCCGTCGAGAACTCGACGCTCGGGTTGTAGATCATCTCGTTCTTCACGAAGTGATCGATAGCGCTGAGCGCGATCACGCCACCGGTGAGGCCGAGGAGGCCCGCGACGCCGGTGAGGAACACCGACTCCTGGATGATCATGAACACGATCGAGCGCGGCGTGGCCCCGAGAGCCTTGCGCACACCGATCTCCTTGGTGCGCTCCTTCACGGCGATCATCATGATGTTGGAGACGCCGACGACGCCGGCGGCGAGGGTGCCGAGTCCGATGACCACGACGAACGTGGAGATCATCCAGAACATCGACGCGAACTTCGCGGCGCCCTCGATGTTGGAGTGCACGCGCACGGCTTGCTTGTCGGTGGGGTCGAAGCCGTGCTTCTCGGCGAGCTGGCCCGTGATCTCTTTGATGATCCTGTCCGCTTCCTCGGGTGTCGCGTCGCCGACCATCACCTGGAGCTGACCGAGCTTCTCGCCGCCGTTGAACGCGAGCTGCGCCGTCGTCGCGGGGATGTAGATCGTGCGCTCGTTCTCGGCGCCGCGCTGATCGGTGAACACGCCGACGACCTGGAATGCGATGCCGCCGATGTCGACCCACTCGCCGATGGCCGCCTTCTCGGGTTCGCCTGGCTTGGCCTCGAACAGGAAGTCCTTCGCCGACTTGCCGAGGACCGCGACCTTGGACTTCTGCAGGATGTCGGCTTGGGTCAAGAAGCGACCCGAGTGCATATCGTGCATGTTCATCTGCAGCGTCGCCGGGAACACGGCATCGACCTCGAACTGGTTCGCGCGTGTCCCGTAGCGCGTCAGCATCTGCGACCAGCCCGAGCCGTTGATGCGGTGCTCGCCGCTGAGCTTGTCGACGCCGGGCACCTTCTTCGCCGCTGCGAGGTCGCTGTTCTCGAAAGTGATGATCCGGTCGAGGTTGTATCCGCCGAACGGGACGCTCGTCTTACCTGCGTTGACCCAGATGCCGTTCGCCGCGTCGCGCGCGAAGGACTTGCGCATGCCCTGGCTCAGACCACGCCCCAGTCCGAGGAGAAACACCAACACGAAGATTCCCCACGCGACCGAGAGCGTCGTGAGGAACGTGCGCAGCTTGTTGCGTCCGATCGTGCTGAATACTTCCTGCCAGCGATCGAGCGAGACGAGGTCGCGCCACTGAAACAGCGCGATGCCGGCCATCTGCAAGAGCGCCCAGCCGAGATACAGGATCAACGCCAGGATCGAGAGCCCGGCGAGCATCGCGAACAGCAGCGCGACGGCTTTGATCACGCGGCGGCCTCGGGCGGCTTCTCGCCATGACCCTGGCCATGGTCGTCGCCCTGGACCTTGCCATCGTGCAATCGGATCGTCCGCTGCGTGCGTGCGGCAACCTCCGGATCGTGCGTCACGACGAGCACGGTGATGCCGGTCGAATGAATCTCGCTGAGCAGATTCATGATCTGCGTGGACGTCTCGCTATCGAGCGCGCCCGTGGGCTCGTCAGCGAGGATCAACCGCGGCTTGCCGATGAGCGCACGCGCGATCGCGACGCGTTGCTTTTGACCGCCCGACATCTCCGACGGCGTGTGCTCGGCCCAGTCGCGCAGACCGACGCGCTCGAGGTACTGCGCCGCGATCTGGTTGCGCTTCCTGCGTGCGACGCCCTGGTAATAGAGCGGCAGCGCGACGTTCTCGAGCGCCGTCTTGAACGGCAACAGATTGAACGACTGGAACACGAACCCGATGAAGCGATTGCGGTACGCCGCAGCCTTGGCCTCGCTGAGGTTTCTGATCAGCGTGTCGTCGAGCCAGTACTCGCCCGAATCGTAGTCGTCGAGGATGCCGAGGATGTTCAGGAGCGTCGACTTGCCGCTTCCGGACGACCCCATGATCGCGACGAACTCCGCCTCACCGACCTCGAAGTCGATGTCGCGCAATACGTGCAGCCGGTGCGAGCCAACGTAGTAGTTCTTGTTGACCTTGCTCAGGCGCAACATGCGGCAACTGCGAAGCTAGCGCGCGGTGTCGCAGGAACCAAGCATCGAAGATGCGACAGGTGCGACGGGTGTCGTTTAGGCTGACAGCATGAGTCGACGCGTCGTAGGTGCCGTGGTCGCGGGCGTCGTGCTCGCAGCCATCGTCGTTCTATATCTGGTCCACGGCGCGCCGCCCGGTGCGCTTGGGGAAGGCGCGGGCTCGTCCACCGCGACCGGCTCGGGGGGAGGCGTGATGGCGCCGGCCGCACAGCGAGCGGCGATCCGGGGCCGCGTGACGAATGCCAAGGGCGCGCTGCCGGGCGCCACGGTGTGCGCGGCGAATCGCTGGGACGTGACTGCGTGCGTGGCGAGCGACGCCCAGGGCGCGTACTCGATCGAGAACCTGGCCGCGGGCGCATATCGCGTGAGTGCGACGGCCGCGCAGCATCGTCCCGCGAATACGGAGTGGCTCTATCTCGGCGCCGGCGACACGCGCGACAAGATCGATCTCGTGCTGCGCGCGGGCGTGCTGCTCTCCGGCAAGGTGCAGGACATCAATGGCGGTCCCATTGCGGGTGCGCACGTCCGCGTCAAGAGCAGCGACTCGTGGGAGACGCTCGGCGTGCGCGGAATCTATTGGTCCGCGCCCGCGACGAGTGGCGAGGACGGCGCGTTCGCGCTGTGGACGTCACCGGGAAACGTCGAGCTCGACGCGAGTGCCAGTGGCTACGCGAGCGGGAGCGCGGACGCGAACGCACCGACCCAGGTCGTGATCCTGCTCATGCCCGAGGGAAGCATGAGCGGTACCGTCGTCGACAAGAGCGGCAAGCCCATCGCGGATGCCCAGGTCATCGCCGACACGCTCGGTGCGTGGCGCGAAACGCGGACGGATGGCGATGGTGCGTTCTCGATCGCGCGTCTCCCCGCGGGTCGCTACAAGGTGTGGGCGAGCGCGCCCGATGGCTATGGCGAGCATGCAGGCACCGTCGCTGTCGAGCTCGGGCGTCAGACGAGCGATGTGAAGATTCAACTGCTCGCCGCGTTCCGGATCAGTGGTGTCGTGATGCTCGGTGATGCGCCGTGCCCCGCCCCGCGGGTGGAGCTGCGCGAGCCCGTCACGGAGGTCGAGCGCGCGATGCTGCCGGATGGATCTGGTGGTGCGGTGCACATCGACGGGCTCTTGCCGGGCCCGTACGTGCTCCATCCGATCTGCGACGGTGGTCTGCCGTTCGAGGCGCCGTTTCCTCGGCTCGTGGTGGTGGACAAGGATCAGAGCAAGCTCGTCTGGCGCGTCACGCCGGGCGCGACGCTCACAGGGCGCGTGACGACGGCAGACGGCAAACCAGTCGCCGACGCCACGATCGAGACCAAAGGTCCGTGGGCCGACAACGCCACGACGAACGATGATGGTCGCTACACCATCCGCGGTCTGCGCCCGGGCGCGTACACCGTCACGGCGACCGCACTCGACGGCGGAGCAGCAGAGGGCTCGATCGCGTTGAAGGGCGCCGAGACCGCGACGCTCGATCTCGAGGTGGATACGGCCGCGCGCATCACGGGCACTGTCGTCGACTCTCTGGGGCGAGAAGTGAAGGGGCTCGAGGTGCGCGCGGATCCGACGGACAAGAAGCGCCAAGAAGGTACGAGCCTCTCGGGCGAGAACACCGGCAGCATGTTCGACATCGCGGTGAAGCCGGGCAGCTACCACGTGTACGCCGCCGTCGATTGGTCGCATCCGATCGAGCCCGGTACCGACGTCACCGTCGCAGCTGGTCAACGCGTCTCCGTGCAGCTCGAAGTCCCGGCGCAGGACGGCGTGATCAAAGGCAGCGTCGTCGATCGCGCGGGCGGTCCCGTGGGCGATGCGGTCGTGACGGCGAAGACGGCGAGCGGGTTCTGGGCCATGGACTTCGCGATCGGATGGAACGAGCATCCGACGCTGACGGCGGCCGACGGCACGTTCGCGATCACGAAACTCGGTCCGGGCGAATACAAGGTCACGGCCACGCGGCCCGGTGCGCCGCCGGCCAGTCAGGATGGCGTCGCTCCGAGCGGCGCGCCGATCAAGCTGACCATCGAGACGCCCGCGTCGATCGCGGGGACGGCCGCCTACGCTGATGGCAAGCACGCGCGCGAGCTCGTCGTGCGGATCCGCGACGAGAGCAAGACGGTGTATCGCGAGGAGAGGTTCGTCGGCACGAACGGTGCGTTTCGTATCGAGGACGTTCCGACGGGGCCGATCAAGCTGACTATCGAGGACCCCGATCGCGGCTTCGTCGCCACGTCACTCACGCTCGCTCCGGGGGACGCGAAGAAGGATCTCGCGCTCACGCTCGGTGCGACGGTCGCGATCACGGGGCACCTCGTCGACGACAAGAAACATCCGATCGCGGACGTGCCCGTGCTCGTCGAGTCGGCCGATAGCCTCGCGCATCCGGGCAGCTTCGATGACGACTTCGTGCACGCCTCCGATGCGACGGGCGCGTTCTCCGTGCAGGCGCCTCTCGGTCCGATCCTGATCAACGCGCGCAAGATGGACTACCGGGAGCTGCATCAGCTCTGCCAGGCAGAGCTGAAGACGACGATCGATGGACCCACCGATGTGGGCGTCATCGAGATGAAGTGCAGAACGCTCTAGAGAGCGTCGAGCGCTTCGTCGAGATTGGTCGTCGTGGCGGGCGCGAGCACGAGCTGCCCGCCCGGGCCGCGCAACTCGCACGCCGGAGGCACGTCGCACCTGTCGAGGCACTCCACCGGCGTGATCGTGATGCCGCCCTTGGCCAGCGAACGTGCGACGAGGTGATCGATCAGCACGAGCGCACCGTAGCTCTGACAGTTGCCCGCGCAGATACGCACTTCGGTGCCTCCACTCTTGGCGAGTGTGAGCTCGGTCGCGAGCGGCAGAGCGACGACGTAGTGGCTCGCGGGGCGGCCGCGGTCCTCCGCCAGCTCGACGAGCTTGCCGAGGGCGACGGTGCCGTCATCGGCGATCTCGTCGAGCTCCATGCCCATGGAAGAGAGCCGACCGTACGGAACGGGCTCGTCAGTGGGCGACCGGGTAGGGACCTTCGCCATGGGTTACGGCTTCGTCCACTCGAACTTGACGGGCACGCTGTCGAGCTGGACGCGGGCACCGGGCGCCTTGTCGAGCTTGAGCGCCGCGAACGCCTTGGTCACGCAGAAGCGGAGGACCGGGTCGTTCGGCTCGTCGCGGCGCGTGCTGATGTCGACGAACTCGCCCTTCTCGTTGACGGCCATCTGCAGGACCATCATGCCGCGGAGCTTGCGGTTCGTCGTGAGCGAGCTCTGGAAGCAGTCCTGGATCGTCGGCTGCGCGCTCGCGAGCTTGGCGCCGATCATCGTGTGGATCTGCGGATCGGGACCGCTCTTGCACGCGGACGCGAACAGCAGCGCAACCAGAGCGAGCTTGATCGAGTTACTCATCCTTCACCACCGTCTTCTTGGGACCCTGTTTCGTGATCAAGAACTCGACTCGACGGTTGGCCTCGCGGCCCTGGTCGGTCGTGTTGTCGGCGATCGGCACGTCGGGACCGAAGCCCTTCGCCGTGAGGCGGTTCTTGGCGATGCCTTTGCTCGAGATGTACTTCATGACCGACTCGGCGCGCTGCTGGCTCAGCGTGTGATTGAGGTCGGCAGAGCCCGTCGAGTCCGTGTGACCACCGATCTCGACGACCTCGATCTGGGGGTTCGACTTCATGACCGCCACGACCTCGTCGAGCAGCGCGAAGGACGCCGGCTTGAGGTCCGCCTTGCCTGTCTCGAACTGCACCTTGTCGGTGATCGCGATGTGCGACGGCGTGAGGATGACCTTGTCAGGGCCAGGTGGAGGCTGTGTCGCAGTGACGTTCATCGTGTCGAACGACTCTTTGGCTCCGCCGCCCAACCCGAGCTGCGCGCAGCCAGCCGCGAGTACGGCGACAGCAAGTAAGAGGTAGCGCATGCGTGCGTGATAACACTGCCGCGTGATCACCGTCCACCACCTGAACCACTCGCGGTCGACGCGCGTGCTTTGGCTGCTCGAAGAGCTCGAGCTGCCCTACGAGATCGTTCGCTACGAGCGCAACGCTGAGACGCTCCTCGCGCCGGACTCGCTCAAGAAGATCCATCCGCTAGGCAAGTCTCCGGTGATCTCCGACGACGGCGTCGTGATCGCGGAGTCGGCCAACATCCTCGAGTACCTCGTCGAGACGCACGGCAAGGGACGCCTCGTTCCCGCGAAGGGCACGCAGGCGTATCGCGACTGTCGATACTTCATGCACTACGCGGAGGGCTCGCTGATGCCGTACCTCCTGCTGCGCTTGATCTTCGCGCGGGTGAAGACGGCGAAGGTGCCGTTCTTCATCAAGCCGGTGACCAAGAAGATCGCGGACAAGGTGAGCAAGGACTTCGTCACGCCGAATCTGACGCGCGCGATCGAGTTCATCGGCGAGCACCTCGCGAAGAACACGTGGTTCGCCGGCGACGAGCTCTCCATCGCCGACATCCAGATGAGCTACGCCGTCGAGGCGATCGCAGACCGCTGCAAGGATCTCAATCCTTCGCCGAAGATCGGCGCGTTGCTCGAGCGCATCCGAGCTCGTCCCGCGTACAAGCGCGCGATCGACAAGGGTGGCCCGGCGATTCCGGACTGACGCTCTACGCGCGGCCCTTGGGCATCACGGGCACCAACAGTCCGTGCTCGCCCAGGACGCGTGCGAGATCCGCAGACAGGTCGCGGCGGCGCTGGCTCTTCTCCGGCGCCATCGATTCGTTGAGGCGGCGACGCGCTTCGTGCATGCGCCACGCGATCGTGCCTTCGCTCACCGCTTGAATGACGCCGGCCTCGCCGTGCGACATGCCTTGGAGCGAAACAAGAATGACGGTCGTGCGCATGTCGACGGGCAGACCGTCGAGGGCGCGGAGGAGGCGCGTATACGTCTGGCGCAGCTCGGTGGCGCGACCCGGGTTGCTGCGTGCGTCGACAGCGACGGCGAGCTCGAGACGAGGATCGTCGTTGTCCTCGCCGCGGCGTGCGCGATCGCGACGCGCGTTGAGCGAGCGGTTCACCGTCATCCGGTAGACCCACGTGAAGAACTGGCTGCGTCCCTCGAACTGGGGGAGGGCGCGATACGCCTTCAAGAACACGTCCTGCGTGATGTCGTCGGCTTCGCTGGACGAACCGATAATGTGCAGCGCGAGCGCGAAGATGCGCTTGCGGTAGCGCACGACGAGCGCTTCGAACGAACGCGTGTCGCCTGCCTTTGCGGCATCGACGAGCGCGTTCGCGGTCGCAGCTTCACGCTCGGCGCGTGTCATGGGCGTACTACTCACGGGGGCTGACGTATTGACGCCTGGTTCGCGGCAAGGCTTTGAGAAATCTTAGCCCCTACATTCGCCCACGCGGAAAGAACCGCGCCAACGCGCCAAGTAGGCGGTCCGCCGAGGACTTTTACTAGTTCAAATTATCCGACATGCCGACGGACGGCGCAGCGAGGGAGAACGTGGCGATCTGCGCGTCGAAGTAGCTGCCGTCGTCGTGCCACATCCGATACGTGCCCTGCATCGTGCCGATCGGGGTCTTCAAGACGCAGCCGGACGTGTACTGGAAGCTCTGCCCCGGCGAGAGCCGCGGTTGCTCGCCCACGACGCCGTCGCCGCGGACTTCTTCGACCGAGCCGCGACCGTCCGTGATGATCCAGTGACGCGTGCGGAGCTGCGCCGTCTTGCCGCTCTCGTTGCTGATCGTGATCGTGTAGGCGAACACGTAGCGGTCGTCACGCGGCGAGCTCTGGTCTGCCAAATAGTGCGACACAACTCGCACACGAATGCCGTCGGTGATGATCGACGACTCAGGTTCCGCCACCGTAGGGCCCATCGCCGCAATCTGGCTCGACGCGTCGCCGATAGCAAGATGGACATGGCAGGCTTGCGCGATGACGAACAAGTTGCTCGCGGCAGCTCTGCTCCTTGGAGGATGCGGACAGATGTACCAGTCGCCGGGTTCGCAACCCGCGACGGCACCCGCGACGCCAACGGAGGGCCCGCCCGGCGCCAACGACCCGTATGCGCCGCCGTCGAACGCACCGCCGATGAACACTCCGCCTCCGCCGACGAGCGCACCAACGTCTGGGTTGACCTCGGTCCAGCAGACCCTGCTCGCAGCCCACAACACGGATCGCGCCGCTCACTGCGCAGCACCACTGACCTGGTCGCCGAAGCTCGCGCAGGTTGCGCAGGCGTGGGCCAACTCGCTCCGCGATCGCGGGTGCTTGTTCGAGCACAGCGGCGGTCAGTACGGCGAGAACCTCGCAGGAGGCACCACCGGCGCACTGCCGCCCGAGGCGGTTGTTGCCATGTGGTACGACGAGGTCGCGAAGTACCGTTTTCCCAACGGCGGCTTCGGCATGGACACGGGCCACTTCACGCAGCTCGTGTGGCGCGGAACCACGGAAGTCGGCTGCGGCATGTCGCAATGCAAAGGCATGGACATCTGGGTCTGCAACTACGACCCGGCCGGAAACGTCGAAGGGGAGTACGTCGACAACGTACTCCCCAAGGGCTGCAAGCGCTGAGAACAACTACGGTCCGGCTCGGTTCTCGTTCCCGGTTCCGGTTCAAGTATTCACTGTTCGGCGGACGAGCTACGCCGCCCTCGCGGTCCTGATCGACGCGGTCAGGATCGCGATCAACTCGTCCGTCTCTCCGGCAAGTGCGGCCACGTCCACGTCCGATTTGGTCGTATCGCTGATGAGCTCTAGCCAATACAGCGTCTCGCGCAGCTCCTTGTTCGCGACGCCTAGCTTGTGGACGAAATCGGCACGGCTTTCCGCTCCGCGCGCTTCCGCATAGTTCGCCCCGCTGCTTGTCGCCGCTCGCACAAGCTGGCGCGTCACGTGAGCCGTCGCCGCGTCAGTCGGCAGCGCTCGACACAGCGTCACGACACCGGCGCCTAGGGCACGCAGGCGGCTCGCAATGTTCTCGCCTTTCACACGCGCAGACTACGCACGCGGTCTGACGAACGAGCCGAATAGTGAATACTTGAACCGGAACGAAGAACCGAGAACGCCCTCGACCGATACGCTCAGCGCTTGTCGATCGAGACGTACGGGCGCGCCTTCTCGCCCGTGTAGATCTGGCGCGGACGACCAATCTTGGTGTCCTTGTCCTCGACCATCTCCTTCCAGTGGGCGATCCAACCGGGCAGGCGGCCGAGCGCGAACATCACCGTGAACATGTTCGTCGGGATGCCGAGCGCGCGGTAGATGATGCCCGAGTAGAAGTCGACGTTGGGGTAGAGCTTCTTCGAGATGAAGTAGTCGTCCTTGAGCGCGACCTCTTCCATCGACTTCGCGATGTCGAGTAGCGGATCCTGGATGCCGAGGTGCGCGAGGACCTCGTCGCACATCTTCTTGAGGATCTTCGCGCGCGGATCGAAGTTCTTGTAGACGCGATGGCCAAAGCCCATCAGGCGCTTGTTGTCCTTCTTGTTCTTCACGTCCTCGATGAACTTCTTGCCGTCGCCGCCTTCCTTCTGCACGTCCTCGAGCATCTCGATGACGGCCTGGTTGGCGCCGCCGTGGAGCGGTCCCCAGAGGGCGAGGATGCCAGCGGCGATGGACGCGTAGAGGTTCGCGCCCGAGCTGCCGACCATGCGCACCGTCGACGTGGAGCAGTTCTGCTCGTGGTCGGCGTGGAGGATGAAGAGCTGGTTGACAGCCTTCTCGATGATCGGGTTGACCTCGTACTCCTCCGACGGAACGGCGAACATCATGTGCATGAAGTTCGCGCAGTAGCGGAGCGAGTTCTTCGGGTACATCAGCGGCTGGCCGATGGACTTCTTGTAGGCGAATGCCGCGATCGTGCGGACCTTCGAGAGGATCCGGGTGATGTGCAGGTCGACCGCGCTGTTGCGATCGAGGCTGTCCGGGTAGTACGCGGACAGCGACGTCACCATCGACGAGAGCACGGCCATCGGGTGGCTGCTCGCCGGGAAGCCAGCGAAGAAGTGGTGCATGTCCTCGTGAATGAGGCTGTGGCGCGTCAGGTGCGTCGAGAAGGTCTGGCGCTGCTCCTTGCTCGGGAGCTGACCGTTGATGAGCAAGTAGCTCACCTCGACGAAGTCGGACTTCTCGGCGAGGTCCTCGATCGAGTAGCCGCGGTAGCGCAGGATCCCCTGTTCGCCGTCGAGGTACGTGATCGCGCTCTTCGTCGCGCCCGTATTCATGTAGCCGGAGTCGAGCGTGATGTAGCCCGTGTCCTGGCGAAGCTTCGTGATGTCGACGGCGTGCTCGTCCTCGGTGCCAACGATGACGGGAAGCGAGGCTTCCTTTCCGTCGGGCAGAACCAGCTTTGCAGTGGCTTTGGAATCAGCGGCCATGCGAGGAATCTATCTCGATCGCCTGCGAATGACGCTCCGCGGCGACCGAAAAAACAAACGGTCCGGGGGGGCCGGACCGCCGCAGACACTCCGTGTCGGAAGATGAACTGCTACTCGAGTGTCACGAACGCTGCGCCACCGAGCGGCGTGTTGAAGCGGTACGTGTAGCCGACCGAGATGTAGCCAGCGAAGCCGCCCTTATCGAGGCCGACGCGCTGCTTGGTTGCGGCCGTGCCGTCGTACAGCGTCGCGTCGCTCGACTCGGAGAACACCTGCGAGTACGCGTTGACGCCGATACCAACACCGAGCACGTGCTCGAGGCGCGAACCGAACGCGAAGTGCGCTTCGAGCTCGGCGCGTGCGCCGGCCGCGGTGTAGTTGAAGTACTTGTTGTTGCCACCGTCGTCGGTGGAATCCGCGTCGTACTCGGGCGCCATGAACGCGAGCATCACGCCCGCGAGCGGACGCAGACACAGCGACTCACCGACGCAGAGATCCTTGTACACGCCAACGCCGAGGTCCATCACCGTCAGGTCCGCAGCGCCGTTCATCAAGAGGCCCTGATCCTGCCCCTTGCTGAACTGCTGATAGTCGAACCACGCCTGCGCGCCGATGCGGCTGTCGGGATTGATCAAGTAGTCGCTCTTGATGCGAATACCGGCCGACGCGTTGCCGTAGTAGTCCTTGCGACCGATGGTGCCGCCACCGCCGAACAGATCGACGCCGACCGTCCACGTGTAACGGTTGTCGCTCTTGGTCGCGGTGAACAGACCCTGTTGGGTCGGCGGGCGACCGACGGCCTGCTGGTACTGCTGCGGGGGCGGGCCGGGCGGCTGGTTCGGATTGGGACCGGGGCCGGGGCCGGGACCGGGACCGGGACCTGGCGGGTTGTTCGGATCGGGGTTCGCGTTCGGATCGCCACCGCCGCCGCCCGTCGGAACGAGGGTGACGTTCTGGGCCTTTGCCTCGGCCGTGATGCGCTCCTGAAGCTTCTTGGTCTTCGCGTCGAGATCGGCGGCCGGGTTGTTCTTGCCGACGCTGTCACACGCGGTCATTGCCTCGGAGAACTTTCCCTCCGAGAACAGCGAACCACAGAGGTTGAAGAAGTACTTCGGCTCGGGAACACGGGCGACGGCGGAGCGGAACTTCGCCGACGCTTCCGCGTTCTTGCCGTCGTAGACGAGGTTCTTGCCCTCTTCGTTCTCTTTTGCTGCCAGCTCTGCCTGCTGCGCGAATGCGGTCCCAGCCGAAACGAGAAGACCAAGCAACCCTACGGTCGCATGCGTAATCGAAAGCCTAGTCATCAGTCCCTCCAAGAGTCGGATGTCGTGACGGCGACGCTCCGAGCGAATTCATCGTAACACGCCAACGTGGGATGAACTCAGGACTTCGCGCGCTTCCCCTCGCGGAGGGCGCGATCCACGAGGCGTTTTGCCGCTTCGTGCCCGCGGAGGTGCCACGACTCGGGATTGCCAAGTAGGACGGAAACGATCACTTGCGGGTGATCGGCGGGCGCAAAGCCCACGAACCACGAGTGCTCCATGTAGTACGGCTCGGACCGGGCCAGCGTGCCCGTCTTGCCGGCGACCTTGACGGTGCCTTTATGGAAGCTCTTCGCGGCGCTTCCGTTCTCGCACGTGCCGACCATCATGCGCGCGACCTGAGCCGCCGCGCTCGCGGGGAGCACGCGCCGTAGGGCGGGGACCGGAAGCGGAGTGCCGTCGATCGACGCGATCAAGCGCGGCGTCGGCTGCTCGCCACCATCGGCAAACGTTGCCGCGAGCAGCGCTCCACCAGCGGCAGAGAGCTGCGTGTTCTCGAAGCCAGCGGAGGTCTTCGCGAAGTCGAGGTCGCGCTGCTTGGGAATCTCGGCCGTGCCGGCGTTGCCGGGAACTTCGTTGCCGGGCAGGGCGCCGACGAAGCCGAGCGTGCGCGTCATCGCGTCGAGCGACTCCGGCGTTAGCTTCTGGTACGCGAACTTGCCGAGAATGGCGTTGTTGGAGTGAGCGACGCCAAACGCGAGGCTCTCGCAGCGCGAGTCGAGCTTGGAGTCGACGAGGTTCGAGTCCATCACGGAGCGAACGCCGCCGTGGAAGCAGACCTTGTCGTCGGCGGTGACGCCGGAGGTGACGAGTGCGCTCGCCGTGACGAGCTTGAACACCGACGCGGCCGGCGCCCACGTATCCGTTGCGAGGCGCCAGTCGAACGTGCCTTCTTTGCCGCCCTTGGGATCCTCGGTGCGGCGTCCGGCGAGCGCGAGCAAGCGACCATCGGGAGCCATCACGACGATCGCAGCCTTCGGCGCGCGGGCCTGATCGAGCAGCGTCTCGGCCAGCTCCTGCAGCTCGGGATCGAGCGTGAGCGTCGCGATGCGGCCGTCCTTGAGCGGCGCTTTGTACACGTCGCCATCGCGCGTGATGTGATCGAGATCGATCAGCGTGCCGAGCAACGGCTGCGGCTGGCTGACGGTCGCCGGTGCGTTGCCAGCGCCTTGCGGTCCCGGTTCGGGCAATCGTGCTGCTTCGCCCATCGCCTCGAGCTTCGCGAGCTCTTCGGGCGTCTGCTGAGACGGCGCCGCGGGCTGAGCCAGCGGAGCGCCTTCGATGGATGCAGCCGGTGCCTTCGCGTCGCCGTAGAACAGCGCCGCGCCACCCGCGATCACCACCGCAGCGGCGAGCAGTACCAGGCTGCCTCTGCTCTTGCGTGCCGTACGTCTCACTCCCCCGTTGGTAGCCGCATCCGCTTGGCCGCACAAGATTCTTCCCAGAAATCGATGTAGGTTCGCGGCGATGTCCTTTGGGCGCGTAACGCTCGTACTCGCCGTCGCGTCGCTCGTCGCGTGTAGCAAAGACAAGCGCACGACGACCCCGCGCGAAATCCCTGCGCCGTCGGTGCAAGTCGGCTCGTGCGGGGAGCCCGGGAAGGACGGCGTGATGAGCGCCAACCCGAAGGTCGACCACGCGGATCGCGATCTCGATGGCGACAACATCGTGGAGACGATCGTGACGGATCGTGCGATGTGCACGTCCGACGGCAATTGCTATTGGAACGTCTTCAAAGCGCCGCAGCCCGATAGCGCGAGTACGTGCGCGCGCTATCTGGGAACGTTCTCCGGCGCCGCACTCGAGCCGCTCACGTCGGCGGGCGAGAGCAACATGCACGACGTGCGCGGCTACTGGAACCTACACGGCGGCAGGTTGCTCCTGCAGTCATACCGCTTCGTTCGCGGTGGCTACGAGCTTACGGAAGCGCTCCTGTGCAAGCGTGCAGCGGACGACCGTCTTGAATGCAGTGACGACGACTCTCGGGACTAACTCTGTTACGCTTTACGCAGGGTTGTGAGCGATACGGGCCGGAATAAGACTGTCGTCACTGCGATCAGCAAGATCAGTGATCGGCCGGTCGCGAAGGAGGCCTGCCTCGTCGTGATCTACGGCCTGGAGCTGGGCAAGAAGTTCAACCTGAACCGCCCGCAGATCATCATTGGCCGCTCGTCCAAGGCCGACATTCAGATCGATCAGGAAGCGGTATCTCGCAATCACTGCAAGATCATCAATACCGGTAACGCGATCATGCTGCGCGACATGGGGTCGACCAACGGCACCTACGTCAACGACGAGATGATCGACGAGTACGTGCTGCGCGATGGTGACTTCATCAAGGTCGGCCGCTGCATCTTCAAGTTCCTCAGCGGCAACAACATCGAGAACGCCTACCACGAGGAGATTTATCGCCTCACGACGGTCGACGGCCTCACGCAGGTGTTCAACCGCCGCTACTTCGTCGAGACACTGGAGCGGGAGATCGGCCGCGCGCTGCGCTATCGCAGGGACCTCTCGTTGATCATGTTCGACATCGATCGCTTCAAGGGCGTCAACGACTCGTTCGGTCACCTCGCTGGCGACCACGTGTTGAAGCATCTCGCCAGCGTGATCAAGACGCGCATCCGGCGCGAGGACGTGCTCGCTCGCTACGGCGGCGAGGAGTTCGCGATCGTCCTACCCGAGATCGACCACTACAACGCGATGCAGTTCGCAGACAAGATCCGCAAGCTCATCGAGGTGGCGGAGTTCAAATTCGAGGACGCGATAATCCCCGTGACAGTGTCTATAGGCGTCGCTGCCTTGCGCGGCGAAATTGAAGACGCGCTTGAGTTCATCAAGCAGGCAGACACCCATCTCTTTGCGGCCAAGGAGGGCGGGCGCAATCAGGTGAAGGGATGAGCTCCGTATTGAGCTCGGGGTCGATCGAGATCGACAGCGAGAGCGCTCGCGAGCTGCGCGAGAAGAAGCGAGTCCTCGCGGCACTCGTCGTCCACGACCTGCGCAGTCCGCTCTCGACGATCCATGGCTACATGAGCCTCTTGAAAGAGGAGCTCGCGAATCCGCAGCGCGACACCGCGCTCATGCAGAGCTACGCCGACGATGCGCAGACCCTCGTGAACAAGGCGCTCTCGCTCGTCGCGACCATCCTCGACGTCGACGAGCTCGAGGACGGCATCCTTCACGCGGTCCTCGCACCGGTGCGCTTCATCGAGATGATCGAGCGCGCGCGCGTCGGGAACCGCCCGCAATTCGAAGTGCGCAACCTGACCGTCGAGGTCGACGTCGATCCGGACCTCATCGTTCGCATCGACCGCGATCTGTTCACGCGCATCGTCGAAAACCTCGTCGACAACTCCACGCGCTACGCGCCGCGCAACGGCCGCGTGTCCATCAAGGTGCGCCGGCTCGACGACGCTGCGACCGAGATCGCGATCGGCAACAGCGGGCCGCCCGTGCCGGAGTCCGAGCGCGAGCGCATCTTCGGACGCTACTTCCAGGTCGAAGCACGCCGCGCCGCGGCTCGCGCGAACCGCGGCCTTGGCCTCTACTTCTGCAAGCTCGCCGCGGAAGCTCACGGCGGTACGATCCACGTCGAGCAGCGCGGTGACCTGGGCGCCGTGTTCGTCGTGCGCGTTCCCGACCGCACCGAACGCCCCGCGGAGTAACTCTCCATGAGCTGGGCGCCCCTCGTCCTCTCACTCGAGATCGCGACGCTCGCGATGCTCGTCTCGCTAATCATCGGAACCGCGCTCGCCGTGCTGCTCGATTCGCGTCGCGTGCCTGGCCGCGAGGTCATCTATTCGGTCGCGCTCACGCCGCTCGTCCTCCCTCCGACGGTGCTCGGCTACTACTTGCTCGTCGTGCTCGGCGGGACGTCGTTCATCGGTCGTGCGTTTCACGCTGTGACCGGCTCGCAGATCACGTTCACGTTTACGGGCGCGGTCATCGCGGCTGCCATCGGGTCACTGCCGTTCGTCGTGCGGTCGGCGCGTGTGGGCCTGGAGTCCGTCGATCCGGACCTGCGCGATGCTGCGCGAACGCTCGGCGCATCACCGCTGCGCGTGCTGTTCACCGTCACGCTGCCTCTCGCAGCCCCCGCGATCTTTGCCGGCGGCATGCTCGCGTTCGCACGCGCTCTCGGTGACTACGGTACGACCCAGATGGTGGCCGGTCAGTTGATCGATCACACGAGCACGGCATCGGTCTACGTGATGAACGAGCTCTACGCCGGGCGCGACGACGCCGCGCGCAACATGGCGATCGCGACGACGATCGTCGGCGTCACGCTGCTCTACGTCGCGAACCGGCTGGTCAAGCGATTCTCGAGGGCACATGTCTGATCTTCGGGCGGCGATGACGCTGTCGCGCGGCGAGCTCGCGATCGACGTCGAGCTCGTGTGCCCGCCGGGCATCACCTGCCTCATGGGACCGTCGGGTGCAGGCAAGTCGACGATCCTCGGCGTGCTCGCAGGACTCACGCTCCCCACGGCGGGAACGGTCCGTGTCGGCGACGAGACGTGGCTCGATCGCGCGAACGGAGTCGATGTGCCCGTGCACGAGCGTCGGCTCTCGTACGTGTTCCAGGGCCTCGCGCTGTTTCCGCACATGACGGCGCAGAAGAACGTCGAGTACGGCATGCACGACCTGCCGCCGGCTCAACGCGCCGAGAAAGCGCTCGCGTTGCTCGACCGCATGGGCGTGAAGTCGCTCGCCCAGCGCCGGCCGCGCACGCTCTCGGGAGGAGAGCGGCAACGCGTGGCGCTCGCGCGAGCGCTCGGCCGGCAACCCAGGTTGATGCTGCTCGACGAGCCGTTCAGCGCGCTCGATCAGGCGCTGCGCGATCAGCTCGGCGCGCTCGTCAAAGACCTCGTCGCAGAGCTGAAGATTCCGTTGCTCCATGTCACGCATTCGCTCGAGGAGGCCAAGCAGCTCGGGGAGCGCATCGTCCGCATCGAGAGCGGACGTGTGGTGACTCAGGGCAGCGGGAAGTCGGGACCTTGATCACGACCTCGGATGCAGTGCTGCACGCGGTTGCGATCGACTGTTGCCGTGATGCGCGGACGCACGACGCAGCCCGTGTCGGACCAGCAGCGCGTGAGTAGGCGGTTGTGCGGATAGTCGGCGTCGATCTCGGTCGTCATCATCGCGGATGTGCCGAGGATGCCGTCGACCTCCGGCTGATCCGGACGCAGCTCGGCGCGGAGCGCTTGCAGCGTGCCGTTGTCGTCGGGGATCACGACGAACGGGAGACCACCGCTCGGCGTGACCTCGGTGATCGCCGGCGCGGAGCAGAACGTGTCTCCGTTGTCGCACGGGCAGTCGTCGAAGCCCGGGAACAGGTCGCCGTCCACGCAGTCGCGCTTCGTCATGAAGTGGTTCGCGAACACTTGGCGACATGCGCCACGCGCCGTCGATGACGTGGACGCGACGAGCGCGAGCGATGGCAGCGTCGCCGCCTTCCCTGTGACGTTGCCGCTCGGGAGATAGATATCTGTATCGGGCAGCTGCTCGAATGGAACCGGGCAATCAGGGCTGGGCGTCGCGCACGGATGCGCCTCGACGTAGTGGCGATATGCCGACTCGCCGATGAGCGATGGGCCGATCGCCGTCGACATGACGAACAACGCGTCGGAGCCGCGGAACGCTTGCGTGGTCGTCGGTGAGGGATCGGGGCCGAGGCACGTCGAGATGGCGATGCGCCGCCCACCGAAATCGAGATCGACGTCGCTGTTGCCGATGATCTGCGTGCCGCCGCCGTGGAACGGTCCGCCGTAGACGCCGTCGCATGCGATCGAACGTGACTCCTCGCTGCCGGCGACGTCGGGCAGCACGAAGATCTGACTGTCAGCGAGACGGAAGCGAATCGCGTCACCGGCGAGCGCTTCGGCGCCGATAATGCCGCTGAACGTGACCGGGTTCGCCGACGAGCCGACGGAGCACGGAACCTCCATCGAGTTTTCTTGGCTGCACGGATGGTCCGCGACGATGAGCGCATCGTCGAAGCCAGCGCGTGCGAGCCCGTTGGCGTCGAGAAGGGTGAGCAGGGGAGCAGTGGCGAGGGTCGGCGTCTTGTCCGCGCCGTGATCGATCTGCGTGTAGGGCGCGAGAACGTCGAGGACGGCAATTCGAGGCGCGTCGACGTCCTCTTGCATGCCCAGCATCACGGCGCCTGACGACAGGTCGACGTCGATCGGGAACTCGTCTCCCGAGAAGTCGTTGGAGAGAAAGCTGTCGTAGATCAACGTCTGGCAGCCGCCGCCGAGTACGGCCGCGATGACGACCGCGAGCTTCATCCCTCGGGCCATGGCAACTCGTGAACGGTCGCCTTGCGGCCAGCGATCTCGACGGTGCCACCGATGTCCCAGGTGGAGCGGTGCAGATAACCGAGCGCGAGGACCGCGTCGCCGTCGACGACCGACGACGTCACGACACCGGCGTTGTCCTTGGCCGGATGCTTGATCGGCGCTTGCGCCGCGATGGGCTCGCTGCCGTCGATGCGGAGGCAACGCAACGTGCGCGCCGCGTTGCCCTGCGCGTGGACGCGGAACACCGGCTCCTGGCCGACGTAGCAGCCCTTGCCGTAGTCGAGGAACTGCCCGAGCGGGGTCTCGAATGGAAAGTGATCTTCGTCGACGTCGACACCGTAGCGGGGCAGTCCGCCGAGGATGCGGAGGCGCTCGACCTGCGGCTCGTTCTCGTCGCGTGAGTGATCGTTGGCGCCCTCGACGATCGGCGAGCGCCACACGGAAAGGACGTCCTCCCAGGTCTGATGCGCAGGCCCCGTGATGTCCTCGAACGTGACGTCGTCCATGACGGCGTACTTTTCGAACAGCGCGCGCGTCTTGTCCTTGAGGGAGGGCTGACACGCGATGAGGAATGCGTCGCCGATGTGCGCGACGTTGACGACGGAGAGCACGCGGCCCTTCGGCGACAGGATCGAGCCCCATCCGTGGCCGCCGTCGGCGAGCCCCTCGACGTTCACCGTCGTCAGGCCCTGCAAAAAGCGAATACGATCGCTGCCGGAGACGCGCAAGCGACCCCACGCGGTGCGATCGACGATGGTCTCGCCGCGGCTCATGCGACGAGCCTACTTCTCTTTGCGGCCGGCGGCACGCAAGCGCTCTGCCCGACGCGCTTCGGCCTGGGCATGCCGGCGTTGATCAAGCGGCGTCACGAGCTGGACGGGCTCGATCGGGCGCGGGCGACCGTGCTCGTCCGTGGCAACGAACGTCAGGTACGCCTTGGTGACGTACCGGCGCGTGCCCGTCGTCATGTCCTCGGTCTCCACGCGGCAGCCGACCTCCATGGAGGTCCGCGCGGTGTAGTTGACCTGCGACTGGAGCATGACCGTCTCGCCGACGCGGACGGGTGACATGAAGTCGAGCCGGTCGATCGATGCGGTGAGCACCGACCCCTTGGCGTGACGCATGGCCGAGATCGCGGCGCACACGTCGATCCATTGCATCATGATGCCGCCGAACATGACGCCCGCTGCACCGTTGGTGTGCATCGGCATCACGATCTGCGTCATCACGCAGCGAGATTGCTCGGGCGTCATACGGCGCCCTGGCGACCTACTTGGACTTCTTGGACGGAGCGGCGGGCTTCTTCGCGGCCTTGGCGGCGACGATCTTGCGCTTCACGCGCGCCTTGAGCTTCTGCTGGCTCTTCTTGCGGCGCATCTTCTTCGTACGGCGGTTGTCGTTGCGACCCATGGGCCCGCTTGTAACACAGGCTTTTCAGAATTGGGCGCGGGCTGCGAACGAGAAGTGCAGGCGCCCGCGAGGGTTATCGCCAAGCTGCGGGTTCAGAGGGACCGCCCACTCGAACGAGGCCGCGCCGGCCGGGGTCAGCCAGCGGATTCCGGCGCCCGTGGCGGGACGGATATCGTTCTGGTCGACGGTGCCCCAGGTGTTCGAGATCATTCCCGCGTCGAAGAACACGCCGCTCGCGAAGTACCCGACCGGCGAGTTCCAGAGCTGGAGCTGGGCGTCGAGGCTCCCGAGCATGCGGATATTGCCGCCCGCGGGCAGGATGCGGAGCTGGGTCGACCCGTCGAAGGGCGGAACGGGAATGGCGATGATCTCGGTCTTGAGCCGGTCGTCGTCGTAACCGCGGACCGTCGAGTCGCCGCCGGCGAAGTAGCGCTCGGTCTCGGGGAGCAGCACGGCCCCGCGCAGCGGAAAGCCCTGGTCGTAGCGGACATCGCCGCGGATGACGAGGTTGTCGCCGATGCCGAGGAACTTGGAGAGCACGCCCGAGACCTTCGCGAACGTGTCCTGACCGAGGAGCTCTGGTGCGGCGAGTGAGGCCTGCGCCTGCCAGCGAAAGCCGTGGTGGGGCAGGAGCGGCTGGAGGTTGCCGCCGCGATCCACGCGCTGCTCCCACTCGAACGACACGCCGACCGAGCCGATCAACGTCGAGATCGGAACCTGATCTTGATCCTCGTCGGCGCCCAGCGGCCGCAGCACGTCGACGGTGCGCTCGCGGCGTCGGAAGTCGTAGTGGATGCCGTACGTGATCGCGCGCGCTTCGTGGGTCTCCGTACGAACGCGCGGCTGCGTATGCGAGAAGCTGAGCGTGAAACCGTCTGTCTTGAGGAGGCCGAAGCGATCGGTCTCCTGCTCGCGATGGAACGCGTTGAGCTCTGTCGCGAACGTCAGCGGCGCCGGCGGGTTCAAGTACCTGCGAGACAGGAACTCGGGAAATCGCAGCGTGATTTCGCCGGCCTTCTGCTGCTTCTCGTAGTCGCTGAAGCTCAGCAGCGCTCTCCGTGGCTTGACGCCGTACGTTCCGGAGAGATCGAGCGAGATACCGCGGCCGAACAGGTTCTTGAGCGTCGGCGCGACGCGACCGAACAGCCCGTTGAAGGACGAATAGCCGACCTCGAAGTCGATGCGGACCTTGTTGTCATGTCGTTCGGCGATCTCGACGACGGCGTTCACGGGGCCCGAGCTCGCGGTATCGAGGTCCGGCATCGCGACGTTGACGGATTCGAACAGCCCGGTGTTGCGGAGCCGACGCGCTCCATCGGCGAGCGTCTCCTTCGTCAGGGGAGCGCCCTCGACGAACCGCAGCTCCGAGAGGATCGTGCCGCGGTCCGTCTTGAAGTTGCCGCGCACGACGACCTTGCCGATCGTGAGGGGCTGGATGTCCTCGAGCTTGTACCGCGTGAGGATGCGGTGATCGCCGTACGGAATCGCTTCGTACGTGACCTTCGCACGGGGGCGACCGATGCTGTACAGGCGGTCCTTCAGCTTGTCGCGCGTGTCGAGCGCGAGTGATTCTTGATAGCGGAGCGTGGACGATGTCGCGACGCAGCGATCGGGAGCCGCCATGACCGCGAGCTCCGGCCGTTGATACGTCTTCGCGAGCTCGCCGAGCACCGTCGTACACAGGAGGCGCTGTTCCGGCGTCGCCGCTTGCTCGCCGGCATCACCGAGGTTGACCTCGATCTGCGGCAACATCGTCGGTTGGCCTTCGTCGATGGTGAAGCGGATGTAGAGGTTGTTTCCGTGCTCGGCGAGCAACATGCCCGCTGTCATGGAGGGGCTGTCGAGCGAGGCCGGATCTGTCGCGACGCCGACGGAGACTGTCGCCTCGCGGAACCCCTGGCGGTGATAGAGGTCGAGCAACCCTCGACGGTCGGCGTCGATGCGCGCTGTCGTTGGCGACAACGTGCGACCAAACAGGTTCGACGCGCGCGTCGCCTGCGTCGTTCCGAGCACATCGCTGAGCTGCGCGTAGGTGATGTACTTGTTCCCGACGACCTCGAGCTTGTTGACCTGACGCTTGGGGCCGCTGTCGATGCGGAACACGATGCGGTCGAGGAACTCGAGGCGCTCGCGTGTCCACGTCACGCGCGCATCGAAGTAACCCTTGGTCTGGAGAAAGGCGGCGAGCGCTGCTGACGACGATGCTGCTTCGACATCGTCCGCGCTCGCGGCAGCGCCGAACGTGAGCTGGTCGTCGAGCTCTTCGACCTTCGCGACGCCGTCGTAGCCTTCGTACACGTGCTCGAACTTGCGTCGTTGATCGATCGTGACCTTGATGTTGATCTTGTGCGAACGCCGGTTCGGTGACGTCGCGGGATCGTAGTCCGTGCGCACGCGTACCGACGGATAGCCTTGCGCTTGGTAGTACTTCACGACGCGCTGGACGTCGTCCTGGAGCTGCGATCGCGTGAACCGTGCGTCGCCCCAGCAGGTGAAGTTGTTTTCGCCAACCGCGCAGTGCGCCCGGTGCCGAAAGAACTCGCGGACCTTGTCTTGCTCGTCGGGCATCAACGCCTGATCGCCAGCGAGGTTGATCGTGCCGATCTTGTACGGGTCTTTGATCTTCGCGTTGATCCTCAGCGTGACTTCGTCGCCGTCGACCTCTTCCTTGATCGCCACGCGGGCGTCGATGAAGCCTTCGTCGCGCAGGTACTCCTCGAGGTTCCGGGTCTCCTCGTCGCGCGAGCACGCGCGGTCCAACGGGTGCCATTTGAGATAACCGCCGATGCGCGTGCGCAGACGCTGGCGCAACTTGTCCTGATAGAGCGGCTGCGAGAACACGTCCAGTAGCCCCTGATCCGTCTTCACCTTGATGCGGCGCACGATCGGGAGAGGCGCGAGTTGCACGATGGCGTGGGTCCCGGACGACGTGTCGCGCGTACCGAGCCCGACGAGGTGAT
Organism: Kofleriaceae bacterium; assembly: GCA_036499725.1. GTDB lineage: Bacteria > Myxococcota_A > Polyangia > Haliangiales > Haliangiaceae > JABFXX01. Next base: position 31,610 of record DASYDE010000025.1, on the reverse strand, counting down.
AGCCGAATGACTCGGCGACGCGCTTGATGTCCTCCCGAGCGTCGGCCGTGAGGGCGCGATGGCGACTCAGCGTGGGCGCGAACAACGCGCGCACGGTCTCGGGAGACTCCTTGAGGACGCCCGACACCTCGAAGTCGTTCCACGTCACGGGAGGCGCCTCGACACCTCCCGTGGGCGCGTCCGGCGTGGGCGGCGGGGATTGCACGCATTGCGCCGGATCGAACTTTTGCGCCGTCAGCACCTCGTCATCGGCCGATTGCGCGCGCGCGGTTCCCACCATCGCGATCAGAACAAGCAGCGAGAGCAGGCGCACGCTCACTCCCAGAACCACGGGTAGACGAGCTTTCCGCCGTAATCGAGGATGTCTTGCTCGGCGGGGTCGCTGAAGCGTTTGCTGAGGAAGTTGCCTTCGAGGTTCACGCGGTACGGCGTCTTGAGCTGGACCTTCGCGTTGATCGTGGAGCCGCGGATCGTCTGCTCGTTGTCGTTGATGATGTTCAGGTTCTCGAACACCTTCTTCTCGATGTGGACGCCGATCGTGTCGAATGAAAGGACGAGGCGGAACACGTCGAGGTTGGTGAGCTTGGTGAGCTGGTCGCCGAGCTGCGCGGTCACGTAGTCGCCGGCAAGATCCTTCAGGATCTGATCGGTGAAGCCCTGGCTCGGGTTCGTCGTCGGGTCGATCGCTTGCGGGTTCGTTCCGACGGCCTGGTCGCCGAGCGAGCGACGCAGCTGCTCCTGGTTGCGACCGAGGAGCACGAGCGTGAGCGTCTGGCTCTTGTTGTAACCCGTCGACGTCCTGAGGTCCCACTGGAGGTTCGACAGCGGGCCGTTGATGGTCAGGGTGATCGTGTGCTCTTGACCGCCGAGGTCGCGGAAGTCAGGCGCGACGCTCGTGATGTTGAGCTCGGGGTTTCCGATCGAGCGGTTCTCCGCGAAGTCGACGGAGCCCGAGGTCTGCGTGAACTTCGCGCGCGTGCCCGTGATGCGGAACTCGCCGCGATCGATGCGGATCGAACCGGCCATGTGGGGCTCGCGCGGCGTGCCGCTGATCTCGAGGAGCGGACCGACGAGGTCGACCTTCGCGATGGCGGTCGCGACGGCGAAGCGGCGTACCTCGACGTTGAGCGCGAGCTGCGCACTGCCGATGGTCGGGTACTCCTCCCAGAACGGTCGCGTCGGTTGCGTCGCGTAGCCGATGTTGCCGATTCGACCGGTGAGGTTGAGATCGTCGCGCAGATACGTGCCCTCGACGACGGCGATGTTGCCGCTGACGCTGAGGTTGGAGAACTGCGACTTCTGGATGCGGATGTTGTTCGCGGCGAGCGTGACGTTGAGGACGTCCTGGATCTTGAACGGGACGCTGTCGGCGTCGAGCGAGAGGTTGAGTTGCGCGAGCTCGCCGTCCTTGATCTCGACCTCGCCGTTGATGTTGTCGAGCGAGCCTTCGCCGTTGATCGAGGCCTTGATGCCGTCGAACGTCAGCTTGTACGTCCGCCGCAGATCGGCGGAGTCGGAGCTCTCGATATCGATCGTGCCGTGCTTCATCTGCAGCTCGCGGTGCACGCCGCGAGGAATGAGCGAGAGCGAGCGCAGTGTTGGATCCGCTTCCGGCGGGTCAAACGTGACGGTGCCGGAGACCTGCGGCCGCTTGCCATTGCCCGACAGGATCAAGTCGCCATCGATGGAGACGAGGCCACCTGCTTGCGACACGATGCCCGGCACCGCGACGAGCAGCATCTTACCCGCGAGGCGACCGCTGATCAGCATCGCCCACTTGGTCGGCGTGATGCCGTCGAGGACGATGTTGCCCTTCACGTGGAGCTCGCCGGCTTCGTCGACGTGCTCGTCGCGCACCTGGAGGAGCACGTCCGTGAAACCGATGCTGCCGTTGGCCAGCTTGATGAGCCCGGTCGGTGCTTCGAGCACCGTGTCGCCGCCGACGGGGCGCAGGCGGACCGGGTTCGCCTTCTTGGGATTCGTGGCCCACAGACCAAACGGGTCGAGCTCGAGCGCGGCCTCGTAGCTCGGCGAGAGCAGCGTGCCGGAGACCGACGCGGTGAGCCGCACCGATCCAGTCGCTTCGTCGAACCGCGTATCGAACAGGGGCGCGACGAGCGCGAGATCGAGCATGCCACCCGCTTGCAGCGCGATCGACGTGGGCGTCGCGTGGCCGCTGACCTCGATGACGCCAGCGGGCGTCGCGATCTTGGTGCTGCACGGCTCGACGCCGCCAGGAGCCGCGGGGTTGCGGCACGCGAGCTCCAGCGAGCTCTGCGTCACGCGCATCGACACGGCCGCACGCGCGCCGGGCGCTTGATCGATCACGCTCATACGCAGCGGCACGACGCGTCCGTCAGCGCCGCGATGGTTCACGATGCCTTCGACCTCGGAGAGCTCGACCCACGCTTCGGGCGCGACCTTGGACGCCGGATCGAGCTCCAGCTTCGCGGTGACGGTCCCCGACACCCACGCCTGCACCGGCTCCGGTGCGCCGAGGATCGCAGTGAGGTCCACGGCCGTATCGGCTTCGAGGCGGCGCATCGTGACCGCGAGCTCGACGGGGTAGGGCGCTTGCGTGCCGAGCGTGCCTTTGATGCCGAGGCGACCCGCCATCGCGGTACCCGTGATGGAGACGCCGGGTTTTCCATTCGCGAGCGTCGTGGGTTCCACACGCAGCTGGCTGTCACCCACGAACGCCTTTGCGATCCACGTGCGCAGCAGCGTCAGGTGCCCGTCAGCGGTGGGCGCGGTCGGCGAGCCGCCGAGGTGGAGCGTCGTCTGCACGGCCCCACCGACGAGCGGTCGGCCTTGGAACGGCTTGATGAACTGGTCTAGGATCGCGAGCGGCAAGTCCACGCTGAGCGCGCCGCCGAGCCGCGGCTGCTTGCTCTTGCCGAGAGGCGGCAGCTTCGCGAGTGTCGCGTCGACGATGCCGCCGCCATCGCGATTCGCCGTGGCGACGACACACGCGCCGCCGCCCTTCTTTGCATCTGCGCACGCCTTGAGGTCGACGTCGGTCACGTAGCGCGAGCGCGCCTCGGGACGACAACTCTTGTCCTTCGCGTCGGTCTGGTTGAGGCATAGCGAGACGTCGCTGTACGCATCGCCATAGATGGTCAGCTTCGGCGCCTTCGCGAACACCTTTGCGTAGTCGATCCAATCGAGCGCGCTGCGGCGTTTGTCGACGGTGGTCCTCGCGATCTCGAGGTCGACGTTCGACAGCGTGCCTTTGAGCTTGCCGGCGAGACCGCACAGCTTGGCCGCCTCGATGTTCTGGCCCTGAAGCTCCAGCTGTTCGATGTACGGCGCGCCACTGCCGAGGCGGATGCGGCCCGAGCCCGTGAGCTTGCCGCCGAGGCCGGCCGTCGTCATCTTGCGAATCTCGACGACGCCATTCGAGATCTGCGTATCGACGAGGCGCAGCGTGTCGACGCACGGCACGCCCTCGAGGTCCGTCGAGACGTTGATGCGCGGTTGATTCAGCGGCCCCTTGAGAATGATGACCGTGCCGCCGCCAGCGCTCTTCACGTACTGCGGCAGGCCGAACACACCCATCCAGTAGCCGAGGTCCGGGAAGTACCCCTCGACGCGCAGATCGAGATCCTGCTTCTTGATGTCGACCTTGCCGTCGAACTCGGCGTGACTCTGCCGGAGGTTCACGAACACCTTTTCGACGTGGATCGTGTCGAAGTCGTCGTCGGTGAAGAGGCGTCCCTTGTGCACGCGTAACACCGACGCATCCGCCGTCGCGCCGAGTGCCAGGTCGAAGTCCTCGAGCGCGAAGCCCTCTTCGACATCGCCGCGCGCGCGCAGGCGGCCCTTGAGGTACTTGCCGACCTTCGTCGCGATCTGCGTCGGCAGGAAGCGCCCCACATCGATCGCCTTTGCGATCTCGATCTGCGCGTTCGCGTTTAGCGGCTTGAGTGCGAACGTCGCCGACAGCGCGACCTCACCCGGCTCGGTGCCGCCCTTGATCAGCGCGACGGTCTTGTCGATGAAGCCCTGCTCGTTGACGAGATCGATCGCGCCGTGCACTTCGGCGAGCGTGAGCGGCAGCGGCGGCTCACCGGCGCGCAGCCCGACGTCGACATCGAGGTTCTTCATGTCGAGTCCGATGCGCGGCGACGCGACGAACGGTCCCGTGAGTGAGATCGTGCCGGACAGGCTCTCGCCGCCGACGTTGCTCTTGATGCACGTGCGCACGGTCGGGCCGAGGTTCTCGGTGTCGAGCGAGAGGTTCCACTGCCCGTCGTACGGGCGGTCCCAGTAGTCGTGCAGCTCGCCGCGAAGATGCAGGAGTGCACTGTCCTTGGCGTTCTTGCCGGGACCGCACGGCAGCGTCTTCGCCTGGAGGTCCAGCTCGAGCGTGTTCGCGATGTTGTTGCGGCGCGGCCACTCGCCCGGCATCTGCGCCAGGCGGTTCAGCTTCACGTCGGTGAGATCGATCGTGTAGTCGGCGTGGCGTCCCTCGGGTGGCCACACGATGCCGAGTCCTTCGCGCACGAGCGGTGCTTCGGTCGGCAAGCGGAACGCCGTGCGCAGGCCTTCATCGCGAATGCGAATTTGTCCCTTCGCGGCGTCCACCGCGAGACGCACGTAGAACTTCGCGATCAGCGGATCCGTCGCGTCCATGTAGAGGTACGAGTGCTTCGCGTCGGACTCGGCACTCGTCGCGGCTGTCAGCCCGTCTGGATCGAGGTTCACGCCCTCGAGGCGCGCGGTGAACTGGTAGCCGACCGACGCTGTCGCGGCGACGGGATAGGGCTTCATGTGCACGGTCAGGTTCAGGTCGCGGACGTGGATGTCGCGCAGATCGAACAGCGGCGGCGGCGAGTCCGCGTAGATGCCCATGCGAAAGCCCGCCTTCATGCGCGGGTAGAACGCAGTCACGATGCTGAGCACGACGCGGTCGTACGCGTGGAGCGGATAGGGCTCGACGGTCTCCTCGAGCAGCCCTTCACCTCCGTGGATCACGAGGTGCCGGAACACGAAGTCGTGGCGTCCGAACATCAGCGCGTGGATGTCGATCTCCGCCGTGATCAGGGGCACGCGAATCAGGACTTTTCGCGGCTTCTTCGTCGACCCGGGAGTCGAATCCGCTCGGTCATCCGGAGTGCACTCCTCGTTCGGATCTCCGGTGCGCAGCTGGTCAGGATTGATGTCCGCGGCTGAGAGTGCGCAGTCATCCCACACCTTCACGTCGTGGATGGTCACCGGGACCCAACCACCCGTGATCACGGTCTTGAGCGCGGACGGAGACCAGTCGACGGACCCGATCGCGATGCGACCGCGCATGCGCTTGTTGAGGACCCCCGCGATCGTATCCGCGAGATCTTCGCCTTCGAACTTCACGCGCAGGATCGCGTAGGCGGCGCTCACGAGCAGCACCACGCTCAGGCCGATGATCACGAGCCATCTGCGCCAGCGCCGACGAGGAGGGGCAGCCGTCACCCGAGGGCGAACGTACTGCACTTTCTCGCTGCCTTCTTCGGGGCCGGTCTGTATAGTGGGGAGTAGGACCGAAAGCGAGGGAACGTAGATGTCTGACGAGACTCCCGAGACCACATCCCCTGTCCTCCGAAGAGAAGCGTTGCTGCCTACCGAGCGCAGCCGCGGACTGGGCACGGTGGCAGTTGTATGCACGATGGCCGGTGTGGCCTCGGGCTTGGCGCTAGCGACGACGCTGATGGCGATGCAAGTCGCCGACAGCATGACCGTTCGCGGTAACTGCCCCTACCAAGCTCAAGTTCAGATGGTCGACGTACGACCAGACCACGGCTTTTTAGGCATCCGCTATGTGTTTCACCACGGCACGGCCGAGGTCGACAGCGTGCTCCCCGGTACACCCGCGGAGGCGATCGCGCTCCAGCCGGGCGACCACGTCCTCTCGGTGAACGGTGATCGCATCGACAGCGCGAACGAGCTCCAGGACGTGATCTACAGCGCGGCTCCCGGCTCGCGCCCGACGATCGTGTTCGAGCGCGACGGGCAGCTGCGCACCGCGCGCCCGACGCTGATCTCGTGGCCCGCGATCAGCTACTGATCGTCGCCGTGCGCGGCTCAACTGCCGCGTCACTTGTACTGCGGCTCAACTGCCGCAGTAATCGACGGAGCTCTGCGCACCTTCGCGGAGCTTGATGCACGTCGACACCGTCTGATCGTCGCGCTGGAACGAGAACACGATCTCGTCTCCTAGATCCGCGCGCACGGGCGCCGTCGGACCAACGCTGCCGTCGGCGTGCGCGTCCTCGATGATGCCGTGGCCCTTGCTGCGATCGTAGATGAACACCGTCGTGCCGATATAGTTGTTCGTCGGCGGGTACGTGAACGACACGACCTTCTGATCGCCATCGCCCGTGATCGTGCCGTCGATGTCACCGGCGTCGGGCGGCGGGATCGGGATCGACGGCGTGATGCAGCTGCCCAGGAGGGCCGCGCAGGCGAGGGTGGTTAGGCGAAGGCGCATACGACCAACGTTAGTGCTCAGCAATCGACGATCCATTACCTGCCACGTGAGATCAACTAGATAGAGCACTCGGCGGCCAACCTCGTTGGCGAGCCTGCCAACCGTGTCGCGGAACAAGCGGCTGTGCGGTCGGAGCCACCGGCGCTCCACCGGCCCAGTTTGGTCGCTTCACCAGCCGGCGTTCGGACCTTCGCTGTCGAGCCCGAGGCGTCGCGGCTCACGTCGTTTCGCAGGCTTATCCCCGCGGGAGCGTGGCCACGGCGTTGCTCATGGGAACACGCATGCGCCTCCTCGCTCTGCTCGCTCCGATCCTGCTCGCCTCGGTTCACACCGGCTGCGTCGCGACGAGTGAGGACGACAGCCACGAGATGCTGGACGTCAGCCAGATGCAGGAGGACGTCGTGGGCGATCCCTATGCGGGCGAGCTCAAGGCCGATGCGCCGCTGCCCGCGAGCGTCGATCACTCGTCGCGGTTTCTGCCGGCGCGCAACCAAGGCAAGCGCGGCACGTGTCAGACGTTCGCGCTGCTCGGCGCGATGGAAGTGTTCCTCGATACGAAGCAGTACCTCTCCGTCGAGGACTTCCTCGACAACCACACGCTCCCCGAGCTCGTGCTGTTCTACAACTTCCGCTTCGCCGGAGACCCCGTCGCCCTCGAGAAGGACTGGGGCTACAACCAGCCCAAGCCAGCGAACATCGATCAGAAGCCGCACTACCTCATCCCGCACATGGTGAAGGTCGGCGTGACGGATCACGACAAGGTCGAGCGCTACCTCGCCTCGTCGCCGACGAACAACATCCTCGTCGGCCTCGCGTGGGACGACGACATGCGCACGGGCAACGTGTTCGACAACCCGATGCTCAGCCCGGTGCAGGCGCTGTGGGCGCGCACCGCTGGATGCGTGACGGAGGCGAGTAACTGCGGCGGTCACGTGATCCTTCTCGTCGGCTACGAGAAGCGCAAAGACAGCGATGGCGTGACGCGGACGTTCTACAAGTTCCGCAACTCGTGGGGCGCTCAGTGGGGCGAGTCCGGCTACGGCTGGATGTCGTCCGAGTACCTGCGGCAGATGGGCAAGAGCGGCCTCTTGCTGACCAAGTAGCGGCGCCGAAACGCCGAGACGAAAAAAAACGGCCCACCGCAGTGAGCCGTTCGAGCAGAGCGCGAGTGCGTTACGGCGTGCGCTTCACGGTCGTCGGGAACATGATCGACACGCCCGCACCGAAGAACAGGTGGTGCAGGAAGCGGTTGTCGGAGTCCGTCACCGCGAGGTTCGCGTTGTAGTCCGCGCCAGACGGGTTGTCCTCGAACGCGTAATCGCGAACCGTGAGGTCGAGCGCGATGAAGTCGTTCAAGAATACGTGGATGCCGCCACCGAGGTAGAGGCCGATCTTGGTGCCGCTGTTGAGCGGCGGATCGTTGTTCGGGTTGTTGTCGGGCGGGATGGTGTCCGTGCCGCTCATGACCGACGTGCCCGGATGCGTGTCGCTGCAGATGTTGCTCGGGCAGGTGCTGGTCACCTGTGCGAATGCGACACCGGCCTGGAAGTAGAAGTCGAACGCGACGTACGCTTGGCTGAACGCGGCGAGCTTGCCGTACCACGGGGTGAGCGACACGTAGGCCGCGCCGTGGAACGGCATCTTGTTGAGGTGATCCTCGAACTCTTCGCGGCTCGGCTCGCGAATGTAGACGTCGTCGGAGTTACCGGCGATGCCGTCGGGTCCCTTCTCCGCTTTGATCTTGTCGTCGTTGGTCATCAACGTCGGGATGATCTTCTTGACGACGCCGGTATTGACCGACGTGGAGCCCACGCCGATGACACCGATCGAGAGCATGTCGCCGATGTGATACTCGAGCTTCGCGCCGCCGCCGATGATGTGGCGGAAGTCGGCGTTGATCGTCGACTCGAACAGCGGTGCGAGCTCGAAGCGGCCCCGGACGAGCAGCCGGCGATGACGCACGGCCTTGTCCTTGGGCAGACCGTTCAAGCGGCGACCGGTCGAGGCAACCGGCGTCGGATCTGCGGACGCTTCCTGCGCCGTCGACACAGTGAGCGCACCCAGTGTGAGCGCGGCAACGATGGAGAACTTCTTCATCATGTTCGTTAGGCTCCGTGTGCTCAGCGGAAAGTCGTGTACTCGAAGCCCGTCGGTACCCAGAAGCTGAGTCCGATCTGGAACATCACATTGTTGATCAGCTTCGTGTCGGCGTTGTCCTTCGCCTCGGCAGCCGTCTCGTTCATGCCGGGTGCGCGATTCACGGGCTCGAACTTGTCGAGGAACACGTAGTCGCGGACGCCGATGTTGACGGTGAGCCACTTCGCGAGGAAGAAGCGCATCGACGCACCGAGGTTGGGCTCGATGAGGAGGTTCGTGAAGCCCGGGTACTTCTTGTCGCGGGGCTCGACCTCGGACTGGCCAGCGCCGATACCCGCCGTGAACTGGACTTCCCAGGTCACGAGCTTCCGATCGAGGATGGCGAACTTTCCGTAGACGGGCACGTAGTGGAAGTCGAGTGCTCCGCTCCAGTTGTACGTGTTGACCGTCGGCAGGCGGCGCGCTTGGCGAGCCACGAGATCGAACGGCTCGCGGAACGAGGGCCGGTAGTAGAAGCCCTCCACGCCGATCGCGAGGACGTCGGTCAAGAAGTACGAGATGGAACCGCCGACCGCGTAGTGGCGGACCATGTTGTCGTTCATCGTGGTGCCGAACATCGGCATCAGCTCGGTGCGGTGAGCCTTGAGGAACGGCTTGCGCACGACAACGACGATGTCTTGCCAGGAGAGCTTGGTCTTGGTGACCGGGCCCGCTTTGATGGCAGCGGCGTTGGCAGCGTCGGACTTGGCGATGTCAGCATTGAGATCGCCGGGGCCCGGTTCGGGCTCGCCCATGTCGATCTCGCTGCCATCTGCGGCAGGAGCGGTGCCGCTGGCGGCAGGCTTGCTGTCGGCAGGGGCGCTCGAGTCCATCTCGATCTCGCCGCCGGCATCGCCGCCGCCCGAAGGCGCTGGCGCTGGTGCGGGAGCAGGAGCAGGGGCTTTGGAGCCACCGCCCTTTTTTCCCTTATCCGCAAAGGCAGGGCTCGCCGCGAGGGCGAGCGCTGCAACCACGAGAGCAGAACGGTGGAGGGACCGCATTCGTAGGGGCTTCATAACACGTGCCTTTTTGCGCGCTCAAGGATCTGGCGCGGGATTAGACGACGAGTCAGTGCCCGTAACAGTTGCAAACCGTCACGCTCACGACGCCTCGCTTTCGCTAACAGCGTCCCGATCGGCGTACAGCTGCTCCACGAACGCTGCAGGCTCGAATGGGCGCAGATCGCCGATCTTCTCCCCGAGACCGACGTAGCGGACGGGAACTTTCAGCTCGTCACAGATGCCCAAAAGGACGCCGCCCTTGGAGCTGCCATCCAGCTTGGTGATTACGATTCCGGAGATCTCCATCTCGGACTTGAAAGTCTTGGCCTGGGAGATCGCGTTCTGGCCGGTCGTGGCGTCCAGGACCATCCAGGTCTCGTGAGGAGAGCCCGCCATCGCCTTGTCGGCGACCCGGCGAATCTTCTTGAGCTCGTCCATCAGGCCTGCATTGGAGTGGAGGCGGCCAGCCGTATCGCAGATGACGATGTCGAACTTCTCGTCGACGCCGCGCTTGATCGCATCGAAGATCACCGACGACGGATCGCCCTGCGACTTGCCCTTCACGACGGGGACACCGCTGCGCTTGCCCCACTCCTCGAGCTGCTCGGTGGCAGCGGCGCGGAACGTGTCGCCGGCGGCGAGGAGGACCTTCTTGCCCTCGTCGGACCACTTCTTGGCGAGCTTGCCGATGGTGGTCGTCTTGCCAACGCCGTTGACGCCGAGGACGAGGAGCACGAACGGGGTGTGGGCGTCGAAGTCAGGGCCGCCCTGGTCAACATTGAGGATGCTGCGCGACGTCTTCTTGATCTGCGCCCAGATCTTGTCGGGGTTCTCGAGGTCCGCCTTGGACAGGCCGCCCTTCACGCTCTCGAAGATGCGCTCCGCGGCGCGCGGGCCGATGTCGGCCGTGAACAGCACTTCCTCGAGCTCGTCGAGGGTGGTCGCATCGATCTTCTTCTTACCGAACAGCTTACCGAGCTTGGCGACGAAGCCGCCACGGGTGCGGGCGAGGCCGGCCTTGTAGGCAGCGGCGGCTTCCTCGTCGACGGGCGCATCGACGATATCGGGCTCGGGGGCACGGGCAGGGGCCTTGCCTTCCTCGCCCGGGCGCGGCCGATTGCGAACGCGCTTGGGGCGCTTGGCCTCCTGGTCGAGCTCGAGGCGCTCGCGGGCGCTGAGCGCGCGCTTCTGGCTGCTCGCCGACGCGCGGCGAAGCACGAACAGAACTAACAGGATCGCGACGGCGGCGATCGCGAGCTTGATCAGCTCGTCCGGGGACATGGGGGCGTACCTTAGTTACGAGTGGCCGCGTTGTCGACCTTCACGCTGCGCTCCTTGATGGCGCGCTCCACGCGGTCCTTGGCCTGCGGGAGCACGGTCTCGGCGGCGAGGCGCGGCGAGAAATAGATCTCCTCGACGAAGTCGGTCAGATCCGACATCGCGGGGCTGCGCTTCTTGGCTTTGACGTGATCGACGATCTGGCGCGGCGACCAGACGCCCCACAACTTCGCGTCGGGCAGGACGGGCTCGGCGGCGTGGCGGTAGAGCTGGAACACGCGCTCCCGCACGGGGACGAGATCGATGCGGACGCCGCGGAGCTCACCGCGATGCGGGATGGAGACGGTGAAGCGCTCGGTGACGTGACCAGGCCCCGCGACCTCCGCGGCCCACTCGCCCGGCATGAGCTTCTCGATCGCGAAGCTGCCGTCGGCGGCGGTGCGGATCGACCGCTCGATATCGCCCATCACGAGCGAGACGACCGCCTCGGGGACAGGGCGGCTGCGCACGGTATCGCGCACGACGCCGGCGATTCCATCGTCGAACGGGCGGCGCAGGGTCGAGATCACGCTCGGGCGATTCGCGACGAGGCCACCGTCGACAACTTCGTTCGGGCTCTCGTTGGCCGGGACCTCGGCCGCGGGGGCCGCCCGGCGGAAGCGCTCCCACGGCTTGGTGCGCGCGGCGAAGAACCCGCCCGCGGCGAGGCCCGTCGCGAGGAACGCGGCGATCGTGTAGCTGACCGGCACGGGTTGCGGCGCGTTGACCTTGATGATCGCGGGGTCGCTCTTGCTCGGCTTGTAGAAGGAGAGGCCGACGTCGGACTGGACCTGGATGCTGTAGTTGCCCTGGCCGATGATCTCGCCCTCGATCGAGAAGCGATAGGCGCCCTTGTCGTCGGTGGCACCTTGCGCGAGCCGGCGATCGCCGCTCTGTAATGTGACGGACGCGTGGGGGATGGGATGCGCCTCGTCGTCCGTGACCATGCCGCTGACCACGAGCGCGTCCTCGTACGCGAGGCCCAGCGTCGAGACGCGCATCGTCGTGCGCGTCGCCGTCGATAGCTCGAACGTCGCCTCTGCGACCGCCATCTGGTGTGTCGGATCGCCAGGGAACGTGGCGCGCACGCGCTTGGAGCCCGGGCCGCCGACCTGTTTGCGGGAGAGCCTGAACGACGTCCCGGTCTGCACGCTCGGGAGTGCCGTGAGCGAGGGAGCCGTCGCGGGGCCCGCGCTGATATCGACATGGAGCTTGGGGGCGTCGTCGCCGAGGGACTTCACGACGATGGTCGGGTCCGCCGTCGAATCATCGACCACGATGGAGAGCGTGACCTGCGCGCGCGCCGGGTCGGCTTCCTGTTGCGCCTTGGAGCCATCGAGCAGCGCGCCACCTTTAAACGAGAGCTCCACAGTGCTGGAGCCTGGCGGAACCTCGATCAGCGCGCGGAACTTGCCGTTCGGCGCGGTCGTCGCCGTCGCGGTTCGACCGTTGATCGTGATGGTGACCGTCTCGCCGCCGATGCCCTCTCCCGTCAGGCGGTCGACCAGCGAACCGGACGCCTCGGCGACGCCCTCATCCTTGAGCTTGAGCGCCTCGAGCGACACGCTGGTCTGGGCGCGGATGTCGATCGTCGGAGCCGCGTTCACCGGGCGAGCGACCATCACCGCGACTCCCGTCGCGATGACGAGCGCTGCAAGTGCCCGAATGCTCACGCCTCTGTGATAGCACGCCCGGGGATCGCCTCAATGTCAGACCGCCGATCAAAGGTGGCGACGTTCAATGCGCATCAAACGCGTCGAGATCATCGGTTTCAAGTCGTTCTGCGACCGAGCCGTCGTCAATTTCAGCGAGCAGATCACGGGCGTGGTCGGGCCTAACGGCTGCGGCAAGTCCAACATCGTGGATGCGATCCGCTGGTGTATGGGCGAGCAGAGCGCCAAGCACCTCCGCGGAAAGGCGATGGAGGATGTGATCTTCGCGGGCAGCGAGTCGCGCGGCCCCGCACCGATGGCCGAGGTCTCGCTCACGTTCGACGACGTCGGCTTCTCGCACGAGAAGCTCGAGCTCGCTCGCCACTCCGATGAAGCAGAGACCGAGCGCGCGCTCAACGCGATCGATGCCGTCGGTGATGCCCCCGCCGCCGAGGGCGAGGCTCTCGCCGCGGATGGCGACAATCCGGGCGAGGTCGCGGCAACGGACGCGGTTGCCCAGATCGAGGCGCTGCCGGAGAACGACGCCCCGGTAAACGCCGAGGCAGCCGCGCCCGAGAAGAAGGCCGTGTTCCTCGACAAGGAGGGCAACCCGACGCTCTCGCCGACCGAAGAGGTCGCGGAGATGCTCGCCGATGCGCCGCCCGCGATCGATTTCTCTCGCTACACCGAGGTGACGATCACGCGTCGCCTGTACCGCGATGGCACGTCCAACTACGCCATCAACAAGGTTCCGTGCCGTCTGCGCGACGTGACGGACTTCTTCCTCGGCACCGGCGTCGGCACCAAGGCGTACGCGATCATCGAGCAGGGCCGCATCGGCCAGATCGTGTCGTCGCGTCCGGCGGACCGCCGCATGATCATCGAGGAAGCGGCCGGCATCACCAAGTTCAAGGCCAAGAAGAAGGCGGCCGAGAAGAAGCTCGACCAGACGCGCCAGAATCTGATGCGCGTCTCCGACATCGTGTCGGAGCTCGACAAGCGCATGGGCACGCTGCGTCGCCAGGCGCAAAAGGCCGAGCGCTACCGCAAATACAAAGCGGAGATGAAGGACATCGAGCTGTGGAAGGGCGCGCACCGCTGGCTCGAGCTCGCCGCCGAGGGACGCAACGTCACCGGCCGGCTCGAAGAGGCGCGCACGGAGCTCGAAGAGTCGCGGACCAAGTGGGCGTCCAACGACGCGCACGTGGTGACCGAGCGCTCGGAGATGGCGCTCGAAGAGCGTCGCCTGCTCGGCGTCCAAGAAGTCGTTTACGAGCTCGATAACCGCATCCGCCTCGGCGAGTCCAAGATCGGATTCGAACGGCGCGAGGCGGAGGAGCTCGACGCACGCAGCGCGGGCTCGCGCACGGAGATCGACAGCATCTCCGCCGAGCGCACGCGCGGCGCGGAGGAGCTCTCGCAGCGCGAGACCGAGCTCGCACATCTGGAAGCGGAAGTCGCGCGCGAGGCCGACGAGGTCGCGGCACGTGAGGCAGCGGCGAGCGAAGGCCGGCAGATGCTGACCAACGCGCAGAGCCGGCTCGACGAAGCGCGCCAGGAGATCGGGTCGCGCAAGACCGAGGTCGCCACGTCGACCACCACGCTCGAGGCGCTCTCGCGCCGCACGGAAGAAGCATCGCGCCGCCTGGTCCGCGTGACCGAGGAGACGCAGCTCCACGACGAGCGCATCAAGGAGCTCGATCGAGAGAGCAAGCGCGTCGACAGCGCACTGTCGTCCCTGCGCCAGACGCGACTCGATCTCGGTTCGCAGAACGAGCACTTCGAGTCGCGCAAGGAACTGCTGACGGACGAGACGCAGCGCAGCGAGTCGGAAGTGGAGACGCTCCGCACGGAGCTCCAGCGCCGCAGCTCGCGCCTGACGTCACTCAAGGAGATCCAGGAGCGCTACGAGGGCTTCGCCCGCGGCACGCGCGCCGTCATGCAGGGCACGGACGACATCCTGCTCGCGGGCATGGACAAGGGCTGGGACGGCGAGATCAAGGGCGTCGTCGCCGATGTCGTGCGCGCGCCCGAGCTGCTCGAGGTCGCGGTCGAAGCGGTCCTCGGTGATCGCCTCGGCGGCGTGCTCGTCAGCCAGCCGCAGATCGGCCTCGCAGCGATCGGCTTCCTCAAGCAGGGTGGAGCAGGGCGCAGCGCGTTCGTGCCGCTCGCCAAGGCGTCGCTCGTGCAGCCGGCGCCCGCCATGTCGGACTCCATTCCGACGTTCGAGGGCGAGGGCAACACGAGCCAGCCGATCCACGGGACGGTTACCTCGGCGGGCTCGATTATCGTCGAGGATCGCACGGCCCTGAACGACGCGGTCAACGCAACGGGCGGCGCCGAGGGCGTCCTCGGTCGCATGGCCGACCTCGTGAACTTCGCGGACGGCTACGCGAACGTCGGACGCATGCTGCTCGGCGGCGCGGTCGTCGTGAACGATCTGGAGCGCGCTCTCGCGCTGCACCAGGCGGGCGTCAAGGATCGCCTCGTCACCCTCGACGGTGACGTGATCGACGAGGACGGTATCGTCGCTGGTGGTTCGCGCGAAGCGCAGGGCGCGGGCGTGTTGGCGCAGAAGCGCGAGATCCGCGACCTCGAAGAGATCGTGGGGCGCCTCGAGCACGACCTGTCGGAAGCGACGGCGCGCCTCGTGACCGCGCGCACCGAGCTCAAGCAAGTGACGATGGCGCTCGAGGGTCTGCGCAAGCAGAAGCACGAGGGCGACCTCGCGATCATGAGCCACGAGAAGGACGAGGCGCGCGTGCGCAGCGACCTCGACCGGCACACGGAGCGCCTGACGCAGGTCAACGCCGAGCAGCTCGAGCTCGACGAGCGCCTGCAGACGATCAGGGCAGACGAGCAAGCGACGCGCGAGAAGCTCGAGCACGCCAAGACGCGGATCGATGATCTCGAGCGCGATCAGCTCGACGTGATCTCCGAGGTGCAGTCGCATCGCGACCGCCTCGACGAGCTGGCTACGGTGCTCACCGAGGTCCGCATCCGCGCCGCTCAGCTCGGCGAGAAGCGCGCTGCCGCCGAGGCCGCGACGCTGCGCCTCGCGCGCACCGACGCCGAGCTGGCCACGCGCGCCGAGCGCCTGACCTCCGAGATCGACGAAGCCGGCCGCCGCTCGCTCGCGCTGCGCGAAGCGTGCGACGCACTCGCTGCCGAGCTCGCGACCGTGCGCGAGCAGCGCGACACCAACAGTGCCGAGCTCGACACGGGCCGCCAGGCGTACGACGCGCGCCTCAATGCACTGACGAGTATCGAGCTCGTCGCGCGCGAGCTGCGCGTCAAGGCCGACAAGCTCGCGCAAGAGGTGAATAGCCTCGAGCTGCGCGACGGTCAGATCAAGATGACGGGGAACGCGGTCGTCGAGCAGATCGACGAGCGCTACCAGGTCGACCTGATGGCGATCCTCGAGGATTATCACCAGCGTCCGCACGTCACCGAGGAGCAGGAAGCGCGCGTCTCCGAGCTGCGCGAGCTTCTCGACCGCATGGGCTCCGACATCAACCTCACGGCGATCGAAGAGTTCGCCGAGGTCAACGCGCGGTTCGAGTTCCTCTCGGCGCAACAGACCGACCTCGAGCGTGCGGTCGATCAGCTGCAAAAGGCGATCGACAAGATCAACAAGACCAGCCGCAAGCTGTTCGCGGACACGTTCAAGAGCGTCAACTCGACGTTCAAAGAGGTGTTCCCGCGGCTGTTCCGCGGTGGTCAGGCCGCCCTCTCGCTCTCGGGTGGCGACGATGTCGACATGCTCGAGGCAGGCGTCGAGATCATGGCGCAGCCGCCGGGCAAGAAGAACTCCACGGTCGATCAGCTGTCGGGCGGCGAGAAGGCGCTCACGGCTGTCGCACTCGTGTTCTCGATCTTCCTCATCAAGCCGTCGCCGTTCTGCATCCTCGACGAGGTCGATGCTCCGCTCGATGAAGCAAACGTCGATCGCTACAACGAGATCGTGCGCGAGATGACGGACCGCTCTCAGTTCATCGTCATCACGCACAACAAGCGCACGATGGAGTCGGCCGACAATCTGTACGGCGTCACGATGAAGGAGCCGGGCGTCTCGATGCTCGTCAACGTGAACCTGTCCAAGATCGGTGCCCGCGTCGGCAACGCCGCCGCGACCGCCGCTGTCGGCGCGTCAGCATAGTTGGTCGTCTCGGCGCCGGCTCGGTCGTCGCATCTCAGCATCTGCGCTCACGCCCGCCCGGTTCATCGCCGCGGCGGGTTTCCTGCGTTAGGCTCCGTCCGTGGGGTCGGCCGTTCGGCAGCTGAGGTGCGTCGTCTGTCAGACGCCGTACACGGGCAACGAACGGTTCTGCCCGATCGATGGTGGCGCGATCGTCGCGACCGCATCGGGTGAGGCGGCGGCAGACGGCTACGTCGGTAAGACGATCGACGGCCGATACCTGGTGCGCCGGCTGATCGGCAAGGGAGGGATGGGGGCGGTCTACGAGGCGGACCACGTCGGGCTCGACCGCCGGGTCGCCATCAAGTTGATGCTCGGCAAGGTCGACGCCGATGCGCTCGCGCGCTTCCGTCGCGAGGCGAGGGCGGCGAGCAAGGTCGTGCACGCGAACGTCGTGCAGATCTTCGATGTCGGTACAGATGACGACAACCTCGACTACATCGTCATGGAGTTCCTCGACGGCGAGGATCTGAACGCCGTCATCTCGACGGCGGCGTTCAAGGCGGGCGGCGGGTTCTCGACCGCCCGGGCGGTGAAGATCGCCGTGCAGCTGCTGCGCGGTCTGCAAGCGATCCATGCGCGGGGCATCGTGCATCGCGACATCAAGCCCGCGAACGTGCTGCTGCTCGACGGTGATGTCGTGAAACTTACGGACTTCGGCATCGCCAAATCGACGGACGTCCAGGCGACGTCGCTCACCGATACCGGGCGGGTGATCGGAACCGTGAAGTACATGTCGCCCGAGCAGCTATCGGGGCTGCCGCCGGATCCGCGCTCCGATCTGTATGCCGTGGGGTTGGTGCTCTACGAGATCCTTGCTGGCGCAGCGCCGTTCGTGAGCGAAGCGAGTGCAGAGCTCGCGGCGATGCACTTCTCGCAGCCCGCACCATCGCTCGCGGACGTCCGCGCGGACGCGTCGTCGGAGCTCGCCGCGACGCTCGATCGAGTGCTCGCAAAGGATCCCGGTGAGCGGTTCGCGGACGCAGCCGCGTTCATCGCCGCGCTGGAAGCGGCCCCCGTGTCGGACGAGACGCCTGCGCCGGTCGAAGCCTCCGCGAACGCCACGCGACCCGCCTCCGCGCGCGGGCGCGACAAAGCGTCGAGTAGCGAACAGCCGACCAAGGCGAACAAGACCACCGGAGGAACAGAGTCGGCGAAGCCGCGCGATTCGACAGCTGTGCTCGATGGCGAGGCCCGCGGCGTGGAGCGCGGATCGCCGAAGCCGCGCTACGCGATGTGGGCCGCGCTCGCGCTCGTTGCTGGCTTCGTGATCGCACTCGTCGTGCGCAGGGTCGGCAGAGACGATTCGCACGTCGCGCCGCGTGTCGCGGGAGGCTCGGCGTTCGGTGGCGCAACGTCGCCGCCGCTCGGCCTCGACGCAGCCGGCTCGGCGCGGACGAGTGACTTCGACGCGGAGATCGCCAAGGCACTCGACGCCGAAGCGGCAGGAAACCTCGACCTCGCGGTCGCGCACTACCGCACGGCGCACGAGATCGAAAAGCGCCCGCTGCTGCTGTATCGCATCGCCGACCTCGACGAGCGAGCTGGCCACTCCGCCGACGCAGTCGCGATGTTCAAACAGTACGTCGCAGCGGCACCCGACGCGCCCGATGTCGCGGCAGTGACGAAGCGCATCGCGATGCTCGACGCACCCGCGGCCACGACTACCCAGGCGATGGTCTCCACCGCGAAGGCGACGCAATACGCGTCCGTCGTGAAACTCGAGGGGGAGCAGTACGGCTGCGTGTGTTTGCCGAACGGCGGCGATGAACCGTTCGAAGCGCTGTGCGCAGCGTCGTCGGCGAAGTTCAAGTGCAAGTGCATCGTTCCGAAGTCGTGGAACTCGACTCTCTGCACTCACGTGGAGGGTGGCGCGTGCAATTACGAGCAGAGCGACTACGCACTCGACGCCCAACCTGGCGATAAGTGCCGCGGTCGTCTGACGCCGACTGACCCGGATCAGGACGGCGAGATGGATTGCCGGATGAACTGCCCACGCGGCAGCTGGTACGTCGGGCCCGAGAACGTGCCGTGCGTCGGTTGGAACGACCGCACCGGCGCGCGCCAAGTGGGGCACACCGGCTGCGATACGGCGGACCCGGACGTGAGGAAGCCATCAGCAGCGATCAAGGCCGCTAGCAAACCTAATGTCGCTCCACCTCCATCCATCGTCTTGGTGGGGGGCAGCAAGCTCGCACCCGGCCAGCGCGGCTGCTTCTGCCATCCGCTGGACGGCGAACGCGGTGGCAGCATGGGGCTCTGTCCAAAGCTCACCGGGCATCACCTCTGCCAGTGCAGGTCCGACGACGGCCACTGGGGTGCTCTGTGCCCCGGCGAGTTTGCCGGCGACGACTGCGCTGTCCCCCGGTACGACATCGACGGAACGCCCGCCGGCGCGTGTTCCGGCCGGGGGCGCGCCGACAACCCGATCATCCCGGGGCACTACGACTGTCAGCTCCAGTGCGCTGTCGACAAGTTCACGTATATCGGCCACGAAGCCCAAGCGTGTCGTGGCTACGTGACGTGGAGCGGAGAGCAGCTCGACGGCACGCTCGACTGCGAGAGCGCGCACGGCCTCTGAGCGGCGCTAGTACGTCGTCGGCTCGACCGCGGCCTTGGCCCGCTTCACGCGGCGGTTCACGCCGTTCGCGAGCTTCTTACCGAGGCCGTTCGCTTCGTCGGTCGCTTGCATCGACTCCGCCTCGAGCGCGCGGCGCTTGAGGAACTTCGAGAGGATGATGCCGCCAGCGACGAGAGCGCCGACGGTCGCGATGCCGATCAGACCGCGCTTGGGACCGATCGTCTTCGCGAGCCTCGCCGAGCCGCGTCCCGCGCCGATGGCGAGATCGGCCGTGCCGCTGCCGAAGCGCTTCGCGAGCGAGCCAGTGGTGGAACCGATAGAGGAGACAAGGTCGAGAGCGTTCATACCTGGAGGATGTGCATCGCGTGTGCCTGCCGAAAATGCCGACGCCGTGCGCGTTGGCCGGCCTGAACCGAGCCGTCGCGCACGGCGTGCGTGCGAGGTGCGACGAGCTGCTAGTGCATCTTCTCGTCATCCCGCGAGACGCGGTACGACTGATAGGTCGACGCGGCGTTACCCCGATCGACATTGCGGTCGACGTCACTGGCGCCGAACTTCGACGGGGCGCGGTCAGACTCGCTCTTCTCGCCGCCCGACATCGAGATCATGTCCCCCGCCTTCGCCGAGAGGTCTTTCATCTTTCCGGCAAGGTTGTCGAACACGGCCTTGGGGCCGCCGTTCTGCTTGACGTAGTACGCGATGCCACCGAGGGCAGCTGCTCCGATAAGACGCTTGAAGCTAAAGATCTTCATAGGTGTTTCTCCTTAGCTACGACTGACGCAAGCAGCGTGCCCCACGCGTGCGAAGAGCCCCGATGCGCGGCATGATGGAGTGATGTCAGGCGAACCGTCGCGCCAGCGCCGCGAAGAACTGCGCGCGATGCTCGCGGACTTCGTCGCGCGGGGCGGAGCAGGGCCGTTGCTCGCGCCGCCGGTGATCCCGGGGGCCGCGGCGTTTCCCGAGCCGTGGCGTGCAACGCGCGCTGGCGTTCACACGCTGCTGCGCCGGCTGGCGTGGCACGCGGGGAACGAGCGCGCAGTGCGCGTGCTCGACGAGCGTGTGGGCGCGCCGCCGACCGAACGCAAGCCGGAGACGCGCGTCGGTCTACAGCTCGTCGAGAAGGATGCGCTCACGTTCCGCATCGAGTTCATCGGCACCGACGATGTGGCGGGCACGCTCGCGCACGAGCTCGGTGTGGCACACGCGGCGGTAAACCGCGCAGACGCGGCGGATCCGTATCGCGCCGCCGAACAGAAGCAGATCGAGATCGACGCCGATCGCGATCTCGAGCGCGGATCGATCGCGACCGTGTACCTCGGGCTCGGTGTACTCGCGGCAAACGCCGCGTACCAGCAGTACACGCGCCCGGGTCGGTTTAACGGCGCATACGAACCGCACGAATACGATCAGCTGACCGCCGGACACGTACCGATGGCGGACCTCGCCTACTTGCTCGCTGCGCAAGCCGTCGTGCGTGGAGCAGACATCCCGCCCGGGCTCTTGCCTCCGCAGCGCGATGAAGTGCGTGCGTGGATGGCGAAGCTCGACGCGCGAGGATTGTCCGAGCAACTCGGGATCTCACAGCACGAGATCGATGCAGCACGCGAGAAGGTGGACGCGCGCGTGAAGCCAGACGCGTTCACCGATCTCGATCTGGAAGAAGATGCGCCGCCGCGGCGAAACGCGTTTCGCTGGCGTACTCATCGCGGTGGCGTCGGGTTGATCGCGGGCGCGGTGTTAGGGCTCGGCATCTCGGCGGCCGTTGCTGCGCCCGAGGCGACCGTGTGGATCGTGCTCGGCGCTGCGAGCTCTGGTCACGTCGCTGGTCGCCGCGTTCGCGTCCCTCGGTGCAGTGGATGCGCGTCGGTGGTCGATCCCGACTCGACGACGTGTCCGCATTGCCGAGCTGCACTGCGCGGCGACATCGCGAGCCTCGCGGAGCGACTCGAAGCTGAAGAGCGCCTCGAGCACCGTCCTGGCAGCGACTCCTGACGTTCTGTATTCGGCGTTGCAGAGTGAGTCTCGATGAGACATCTGCGACGTGTAGGTCTCGATGGGTGCTGCGTTGCGCCGTGTGCGAACTACGCACGGGCGATCACTGAAAATCGTCGCTGCTCCCGTGATTAGAGGGCGTTTTTGTCGACATGACTGATCTCGATCGGTAGTTTTAGAGTGGGCGATTCGTCGACCAGGAGGAGGCTGATATGAGCACCCTGAAGCAAATTGAAGTTCGACACGGGCGTGATCGGGTCAAGGACGTTCTGTTTATCGTGGCCGCCGTCGTACTGACGGCGCTCTCGATCGGATCGGTGACGTCGAAGGCCGCCGGATCCAACGAGCACAAGTGGTCACTCTCCGTAGTCGAGAGCGCACCCGAAGTCGTTCGCTAGTCTCGAAGCACTAACCAGCGCGTCGCTTCATGCGACCACCCGCCAACAGGCGGTCGAGGCTCTCCATCGGAGATGCCTCGGCTACCGTGATGCCGTGCCGCACCAACAGCCGGCGGCCGGGATCGAGCGTCGCGCGTTGATCACGAATCAACAGGTCGCGCGTGCGTGCGCCATGCTCCGTCGTCGCGATCGGTAAGAACGCGGCGGGCGACGGCACGAGCGCGATCACGCTGCCGGCCGCTTTGCGCAGACGCGCGAGCGCCTTGATGCTGCGGGCTTCGTCCTCCGCGAAACCCGCGAGGTCCGAGATGAGGACGACGACGTCGGGCCGACCAAACGAGACGGCGCGCTCGACAGCGCGCGACAGACCCGCAGCGCGCCGACCGTGCTCCCAGCTCGCGCGATAGGGGAGCTCGATGCCGCGCAGCCTGCAGAACAATCGCAACGGCGCGAGTTGCGCATCCGGCTCCACGACCGGTGCGAGCTTGGGCCGCTTGTCCTTCGCTTTGTCCTGCGCGCCGAGCATCAGATCGATCAGGCGGCGGCAGAGCCGCCCCGTTGCGGCGACATCGTAGAGCTGACCATCGGGACCGGCCTGGATCGACTGCCAGCGGCCATCGTCGAGCGGCGGCGGCGCCTTGATGCGTACGTCGATCGCTTCTTGGTGAGCGAGGTACCGCGCGACGAGAGCGACCAGCTCGCCCGCCGTGACATCGGTGAGGTCCTCATCCACGGGCGAGCGCGTGTCGAGCATGCGATCGACCATCTGCAAATAGTGGTGGTGACCGGTGTCGGGCGCGAGCTCTGCGACCGGGCGCGTGTCGAACGCCACGAGACCGATCCGGTCCGCGTTCGCGACCGAGGCCTTCGCGAGCGCTGCCGTTGCATCCGCTGCCCAGTCGAGCGGCGCCCGACCGAGCACGCCAGAGCGCATGCCCGCACCGACGTCGAGCAACACCATGTGCGTCGTCACGATCTCGTTCTCGAGGTCGCGCACCATGAGTCGGCCGCGGCGCGCGGTCGCCTTCCACGCGATGAACTTGAACGGATCCCCGTGGCTGTGCTCGCGGATCTCGCGCAGCTCGCCCGAGAGACCACGGCGACGCACGTGGTGCAGACCGACCTGTTCGTGGAGCGCACCACTGACGGAGCGCACGGCCTGTCCGCGCATCGGGACCACGCGAGGGAACACCTTGATCGCGATCGGGTTTGGAAAGAACGCTTCGATGTCGAACAACCCCAGCGCATCACCGAACGTCAGCGCCGCGCCGTGAAGCACGTGATACCCGGCTGCGAGCGGCTTGATCGTTGTCGTGACCTCGACCTGTCGGCCGCGCTTCACGGTCGCACTCGGCTTCTCGTCGATCGCGAGGCCAGACGCGCCAAGAATGTTAGTCGACAGGATGCGCAGCTTGCGCGAGCCGTGGTTGCGGAACGCGAGGTGGAGCTGGAACGGGCGATCCGCACCAAGCGCACCGCCAGGCTGATCACCGGGGGGCACCCACCACGACAGCTCGATCTTCTTGCGGCGCAACAGGATCGCCGTCGGATAGAAGCCCAGGTACAGCGAGAGCAGCAGCGTCAGGATCGCGCCGGCGAGTCCGACGATCGGTGGCGCACCGTGCAGCGCGCCGACCAGCAGGAACAACAGCGCGGTGCCCAGGATGAGCTTGCCACGCGTCGCCAGCCGAGGAATCACGGCCCAACGCTAGCGCGGCCGCCACCGACGGCGCCACCCATCCGCCGCCAAGGATGGTGCGCTCGGAGGAATGCGCGCGGGCCGGAGGAAGAGAATTAGCCGCCAAGGTCGCCAAGATCGCCAAGGCGTCGTGGACCTCGCCGGGCGAGTGGCGGGGAACGGATGAGCGGATCGGATGACCGGATCGGATGATCGGATCGGATGACCGATCGGATGATCGGATCGGGACGCCCGCGTCGCTCGCCCGGCGAGGTTTGATCTCCTTGGCGATCCTGGCGCCCTTGGCGGCCAAGCCTCTGCTGCTTCGCTGGCCCCTTGGCGGCCGGCTCCGTGGCGGCGAGCTCAGCGCTTGGGCATGCGGTACGCGACCTTGTCGACCGCCTCGGCGACGACCTGCGTACCGATGTTGCCTTCGAGCTCAGCCTCGGGCGTCATCAGAATGCGGTGGCCGAGCACGAGCGGCGCGAGGTTGCGCACGTCGTCGGGGAGAATGTAGTCGCGGCCCTTGAGCAGCGCGCTCGCCTTGGAGGCGTGCACGAGTGCGAGACCCGCGCGCGGTGATGCGCCGAGGTAGACCTTTGCGTGGCTGCGCGTGAACGCGACGAGGCCCAGCACGTAGTCGAGGAGCTCCTCGGCGACGAACACTTCCTGCGCGAGCGCCTGCATCTCGAGAACGTCGGACGGACCGACGACGGCCTTCACGGGCGGCGGCGGTTTGTCGTACGTCGCGAGCATCCGCTTCTCGTCGGTGGCGGCGGGATAGCCCATACGCAGCTTGATGAGGAAGCGATCGACCTGCGCTTCAGGGAGCGGGTACGTGCCCTCCTGCTCGATCGGGTTCTGCGTCGCGAGCACGATGAACGGCTCGGAGAGCGAGCGCGTCTCACCCTCGATGGTGACCTGGTGCTCCTGCATCGCTTCGAGCAGCGCGGACTGCGTCTTGGCGGGGGCGCGGTTGATCTCGTCGCCGAGGAGGACGTTCGTGAATACCGGACCCTCGCGCAGCACGAACGTGTTCGTGCGCATGTCCAGGATGTACGTGCCGGTGATGTCGGAGGGCAGCAGGTCGGGCGTGAACTGCACGCGGCGGAAGTTGCAGCCGAGCGTGCCCGAGAACGCCTTGACGAGCGTGGTCTTGGCGACGCCCGGATACCCCTCGATGAGCACGTGACCGCGTGCGAGGAGCGCGACGAGGAGCGCCTCGGTGATCGCTGGTGCGCCAATGAAGACGCGACCGACCTCGTTGGTGATCGCAGCGGCGAGCTGGTTAACGCGAGCGAGCTTGTCAGGAGATAGCGAAGGCGACGGCATCAGGCGGGTTCCACTGCGAGCAAGTCAGCACCGAGAGTACGACACAGCTCGCTCACGTCCTTGTACAGCGCGTCGAATTCGCGCCGCGCGAGGTGCCCAGCGCTCCACGGCGCGGCGGCCTGACCGCGGCTCGGTAGTGCCCGCAGGCGCTTGTAGACGCGAGCGAGCGCGGTGCCAGCCGATGGTCCCTTCACCTTCCCGAGCTCGGCGACGAGCTGGGCCTCGGGGACCGTGTAGAGCGGCTCGGCCTTGTGAGTCAGATCGCCGAGCAGGCGCTGCACGTGGTCGCGCAGGATGCACGCGAGGACGAGGTTGGTCGCGCCGGAATGAGAGCCATCGGCGGAGGTGACGAGCGCGCTCGGCTCGTCGCGGCGGACCGGCCGGTGGAACCGCAACCACGCGCCGTCGATCCGCGGGCCGCGCCGGACGGGGAGGGCGAGGATCGCGAGGCCGAGCAGCGCGGCGGCGAGCACGTACGCGAGGATCTTCATCGCGGTCTCGGTGAGCAGCCACACGCTCGCTTCGCTGAGCCAGAAGTTGAGCGACGCGATGGTGCGCGCGACTTGCGATGCGTTGGGATCGTCGATGAACGGCAGCGGATCGCCGCTCATCAGTACGTCCCCGCGGAGCAGCTTGATGTGCCGCGCGCGCCGATTGCCGCGATCGAGCCAGTTGAGGATGTTCGCGGTGAGACGGACGTTGCCGGGAAACTGCAGCATTCGGTTGATGAAGATGCTCGGATCGCTGACAGCGACAAACCGGCCGCTGCCGCGCTCGCCGGCAGCGACGATCGCGCCCTGATCCAACGCGACCACGACCTCGGCGCCCTCGACGCGCGTCATCACGGCGGGGTGATTCGTGACGACGTCGCCGACCTCCTGCGCGATCTCGTGCGTGCCGCGGCTGTTCGCGATCGGCGCGTAGGGCAAGCCCTGGTAGAAGCGCGTGGCGCGTGCCTGCGCGACCTCTGCGCGCAAGAGGCCCATCGCCTGCATCGCGGCGTGCGCGGTGCCGAAGTCATCGGCGATCACGACATTGCCGCCTGCGGTCACGAACGCGCCGAGCTTGGTCGCGTCGACGGTCTTGAGCGGCCAGACGAGGAACAGGATGTCCTCGCTCGTCAGCTCGCTCCAGTCGACAGATGTCATCGGGTCGACGGTGAACCCCATGCCTTCGGCGAGACCGACGAAGCTCGCCATGCCGTTCCACGCCTGCGAGTACGGGTCGTAGTCGGTCTCTGGATCCGCGGGCTGCGGAGCCGCGTGTGCGACGTTGCGCACGAGCAGCGCGCCGACGACGAACATCGCGATCACGAGCGCGCGCTTCACGTGATCTCTTTCGCGAGCGCAGCGGCTGCGATCTCGAGGCTCGCGAGCGCAGCTCCGAGCGGCGAGGCGCCGTTGCTGTCTCGCACGGCGAGGAGCGCGAAGTAGCCCATCGCGACCGACTGGACGATCACGTCCATGCGCTCGTACTGCGCGATGAAGTACTTCGGGCTGCCGAAGTGCATCGTGTTGAACGCGGAGTGGAGATTGACGAGCACGACGCCGTAGTGGGCCGTGATGATCGCCCACTCGTCGCGATCGATGGTCGTGTAGCCGTCGACCATCTCGCCTTCTGCGTCGGCGAACGCGCCGCCGATCGCGCCCGGCGTGCTCTCGACCGCGCGACGCATGATCTCGCCGAACGGCGTGGCGAGCGGAACCTGCGGCGGTGGACGGCTCGCGGTCGTGGGCGTCATGGGGCGCTTCCGCCCGCGAGCTTGGCGACGGCGTCCTGCTCGATCTGGATGTTCGCGCCCAGCTCCTTCTTGATGCCGTTCACCCACAGCGGGAACAACCCGCGGCGCAGGTCCGAGAACGCGCTCTGGACGAGCTCCTCGCGCGTCTGCTTGAGGGGCGGCAGTCCGTCGCTATAGAGGATCACGTCCCAGCCCCACTTGGTCCGCACGGGCGGGGAGATCCGGCCGACCTCGGGAATCGCGAACAGAGCATCCGCGTACACCTTGTCGAGCGTCGACGCGGGCTGCATCGGTGGACTCGCACCGACGACTTGCAGCGTCGTCGTCTTGCCCGCGGCGCTGGCGACGTCCGTCAGATCCGCCGGCATCAGACCCGTTTGGTCCTTCAGCTGCGCGTAGAGCTGCTCGGCGAGCGCCTTGCCCTGCGCGTCCATCTCGGGCGCGACCTTGGGGCCCATTTGCACGCGGAGATAGGTGGACGCGCGGAGCTCGGGCCGGTCCATCCGCCACGCGTTGTCGGTCACCCACTTGTCGAGCTGCGCGCCAAAGTCTGCCGGCTTCTGGTACCTCGCCTCGAAGCCCTTCTCGACGAGCCGATTCACGAGCGCGGCGCGCGTCGCCTCGATGACCTCGGGTGCCGTCGCGAGTTGCTGCTTCTCCGCTTGTTGCGCGAGCAACTCGAACGCGACGCACTGATCGAGTGCGGACCTCGCGTTCACCGACGACGCCTTGGCTTGCTCCTGCACGCACGACGCGTAGATCGGGCGCCCGTTCACGTGAGCGACGATCGCGTCTCCCGGATCGGCAGGCGCTGCGATCATCGATGCGGCGACGGCGCCAGCGGAGGGGCCCGTCGGAGTCGACGACCCGCACGCGGCGAGAAGGAGGAACAGCGCCGCGCGCATGTTCAGTCGCGCTGCACCAGCGCGAGGCGCGCCATCTCTTTGCCGACGGAGATCACGGCGACGCCGATGACCATCACCAGTAGCGCAGCGACGTAATCGCGACGCGCGAGGTAGTCGAGCGTCTCTTTGAAGAAGAACAGGCTGCCAGCGATGAGGGCGGTCGCGAGGATCTCGAAGAAATAGCGGCGCATCGATTAACCCTTCGCGTGACGGACGAGGATGAGCGACGCCATCGCGGCAAGCGCGATCGCGACAGCGAGATAGAAGCGCGCGCGGGGCTTGCCCGTCTTGGAGTCGGCCTTGGTCTGCGCGAGCGTGACGACGAGGTCGCGGTCGCCGGTGCGATGCGGACGCAGCACGCCGAGAAACGCGTAGTGGAAGATGCCGAGCCACAGCGCGATCGCGCCGACGGTCAGCGCCGTCGTCATCAGCGCGACCTTGCCCGGGTACATCTCCCCCAGGTAGTCGGTGATCGACGAGTCGAAGTTCACCCACGCGATCAGCACCGTCGGGATGACGAGCGACATGCCCGTCAACATCCAGTACACGCGCTCGCGGCGCTGCCAGCGCTCGGCGGGGCCCGATGCTGCCGACGAGAGTCCTCGCACGCTGCGCGGCTGCGGCGGCTCGTGGAACGTCGTGAAGAACGCGACCGAGAAGAGATAGGCGACGAGACCGACGGCGCACAGCGCGAACCGGATCGGTCCATAGACGTACGACGTCGCCATCGCGGGCACGAGCGCGATGGGCAGCAGTAGCGTCGACGGGAACAGCGCCATCAAGACGAGCTCGCTGCGGCGGAACAATCCGACGACGAGCGC
The DNA here is from genome assembly GCA_036499725.1 of Kofleriaceae bacterium. Lineage (GTDB taxonomy): Bacteria > Myxococcota_A > Polyangia > Haliangiales > Haliangiaceae > JABFXX01. The sequence continues at coordinate 3,389 of DASYDE010000025.1, read as the reverse complement.
CCCAAACGGAATGCACGCAGCGGCGACGCGAACGGGCGTGTTCAGTGCATGCACGAAGATCGCGGGCAGGATGACGATCGAGATCCAGACGTTCGTGCCGAGCGAGAACGCCACCACGTCGGCGAACGTCTTCCATCGCCGCTCGGTCTTGGGCTCGTCCGCCAACGCCTCGAATGTAACGCAGGGACAGCCCCGATGCCCGCCACTGCACTACCATCCGCGCATGAGCAGCTCCAGCTACCGCTACGCCGGCATCGGGTTCAACGACGAGACCCAGCAAGCCGATATCGCGATGCTAACCGACGGGCAGATCGCCACGGGCGATGCGATCGGGGTGCTCGTGCGGCAGATCAACTCGATGCGCATCCAGCTGTTCGAGGTGTCACTCCTCGCGTCGGTGCTCGCGAATGCCGCCGTCGAAGCGGGTCTCGATCCCGCGGTCCTCCGCGCACGCGTCGATGCCGAGCGAGCCGCGCGCAAGGCGGATGATCCGCGCTCCGGCCTCGTCGAGTGTGCGAAGTGCCATCGCAAGGTCCCGTCGACCCAGACCAACATCACGGAGGGCGGCGTCCTGTGCGACGCTTGCGTCTGAGTCCACGGTCATGACCGAGCGCGGGTCGTTGCGGGATCCGAGCTGCGCGCCATGACATAGTAGGTGCATGCCGTCGTTCTCCCGTTACGAATGGTCATGGAACAGGTCTGCGCTTCGCCAGGACGCCGATGCGCTATTCGATCGGGCCAACGCCGCGGAAGATATTCTGCGGCAGATCATCGAGAGATTCGGTCACCTCGAGCAGGCGATGGAGCACTTGCAGGCGACCGTGATCGTGCAGCAGCAGATGCTCGCCGCGGCCGGTCAGCTCGACCTCAATGTCGTCGAGGCGCGCGTGGAGGCCGAGCTCGATCGCGTGCGCGCGGTGCCGCCTCCACCAGCGCCAGACTTGTCCGCCATCACGGGCACCACTTCGAGCGTGCGGTGCACCCGCTGCAAGCGCGATGTTCCCGCGAACCGCACGGTGATGACCGGCGACGGTCCGATGTGCGATCCGCGCTGCGCCGCGTAACACATCGTGTATAAGGCCGCTGATGCGCCGCCTCGTTGTCACGATCGACGGTCCCGCTGGTGCGGGTAAATCCAGCGTCGCAAAGCTGCTCGCGCGCCGCCTCCGCTACGGCCTGCTCGACACGGGCGCCATCTATCGCTCCGTAGCGCTCACGGCACGCGAGCGCGGTATCGCGTGGAGTGACGCAGCAGCGCTCGGCCAGATCGCGCGCGACCTCGACATCCGCTTCGAGTTCATCGGCGAGACCAACCACGTCTATCTCGCAGGCGCTGACGTCACGACGCAGATCCGCACGCCCGAGGTCAGTCAGGGCGCCTCGCAGGTCTCGGCTCACCCCGAGGTGCGCGCCGGCTTGCTCGACCTCCAGCGGCGCCTGGGGCAGGGCGGCGGTATCGTCGTCGAAGGCCGCGACACGGGCACCGTCGTGTTCCCGAATGCGCATGCGAAGTTCTTCCTGACCGCGACCGATGAGGAGCGTGCCCGCCGCCGAGTCGCCGAGCTGACCGCATCGGGCCAGACGGTCGATTTCGACGGCACGCTGAAGGAGATCCGAGAGCGCGACCACCGAGATGCCACCCGCGACGTCGCCCCGATGGTCCCTGCGGGCGACGCCATCATGGTCGACAGCTCCGTGCAAACCCTCGAACAGGTTGTGGAATCTATCGCCACCACCGTCGAGGGTCGCGCCGCCTCTACATAGAGGTCGGCCATCTCACCGCTACCCTTGACTAATTCGGTGGTGGGGGGTACCTAAACGCCCCTGCGTCGAGGCGCTGCTCCGGCAGTAAATCCAACCTCGGCGTTCTCTGGAGATCTCTTGAACAACGCTACGCAAGACAACAACGAAGGCGAAGAAGACTTCGCCGCGCTCCTCGCTGAATCATTCGGCCAGGACAGTGTGAAGGAGGGTGAAATCCTCCGCGGCACCGTGATCGGAGTCAACAAGGACTTCGCGATCGTCGATGTCGGTTACAAGTCCGAGGGCCAGGTCCCGATCGAGGAGTTCCGCGGTGCGGACGGTTCGATCACGGTGAAGCCGGGCGATGTCGTCGACGTGCTCCTCGAGAGCCGCGAGGACGAGAACGGCCTGTGCGTGCTGTCGAAGGAGAAGGCGGATCGCCTCAAGGTGTGGGACGAGATCTCGGGCGCGTGCGAGCGCGACGAGCTCATCGAGGGCGTCATCAGCGCGCGCGTGAAGGGCGGCCTGTCGGTCACCATCCGTGGCGGCGTGAAGGCGTTCCTGCCCGGGTCGCAGGTCGACCTCCGCCCGGTGCGCAACCTGGACGCGTTCATCGGCAAGAGCCACCGCTTCAAGGTCATCAAGTTCAACAAGAAGCGCGGCAACATCGTCCTCTCGCGGCGCGTGCTGCTCGAGAAGGAGCGCGCCGAGCTCAAGGGCCAGACGCTGGAGAAGCTGAAGGAAGGCCAGATCGTCGAGGGGATCGTCAAGAACCTCACCGAGTACGGCGCCTTCATCGACCTCGGCGGCATCGACGGCCTCTTGCACATCACCGACATGTCCTGGGGCCGGGTCACGCACCCCTCGGAGCTTTTTCAAGTAGGCGACCACGTGCGCGTCAAGGTGCTCAAGTTCAACGTCGAGACCGAGCGGGTGTCGTTGGGCCTCAAGCAGATCAGCGAGGATCCCTGGACCCACGCGCAGGAGAAGTACCCACCGGGCACCGTGGTGCGCGGCAAGGTCGTCTCGCTCAAGGACTACGGCGCGTTCATCGAGCTCGAGGAGGGGATCGAAGGTCTGGTCCACATCTCCGAGATGTCCTGGACCCGTCGGGTCAAGCATCCGTCCAAGGTGGTGGCCGTCGGTGACACCGTCGAGGCGGTCGTGCTCGACATCGACCCGCGCCAAAATCGAATCAGCCTGGGCATCAAGCAGCTCGAGCCGAATCCGTTCGCCTCGCTCAAGGAGAAGTACCCGCCCGGCACCGTGGTCAAGGGCGTGGTGCGCAACATCGCCGACTTCGGCATCTTCGTCGAGATCGAGGAGGGGATCGACGGCCTCGTCCACGTGTCCGATCTGTCGTGGACCCAGCGGGTCAAGCACCCGTCGGAGCTCTATCAGAAGGGCGACGAGGTCGAGTCGGTCGTGCTCAACATCGACTTCGACGGCGAGAAGCCCAAGGTCTCGCTGGGCATCAAGCAGCTGGTCCCCGATCCGTGGGACCGCATCCCGTACGACTACCCGGTCGGCCGCATCGTCGAGTGCAAGGTGCTCAAGGTCCTGGACTTCGGCGCGTTCGTCGAGATCGAGCGCGGCGTCGAGGGGCTCATCCACGTCTCGGAGTTCTCCGAGGAGCGCGTCGAGGA
>DASYDE010000024.1:0-45778 GCA_036499725.1 Kofleriaceae bacterium | reverse complement strand
GTGAAGAAGGGCACGAGCGGCATCCGGGCGACGCCCGCGGGGATGGAGATCATGTGGCGCACGACCGGCAAAAAGCGGGCGATGAAGACCGTCAGCTTGCCGTTCCGCTCGAAGTACTCGTGGGTCTTCTCGACGTCCTTGGGACGGACCAGGACGTACTTGCCGTACTTGAGCAGCAGCGGCTTTCCGCCGGCCGCGCCGACCCAGTACGAAATGCCAGAGCCCGTGAGTGCGGCCACGGAGTTGATCACGAGGATCACCGGCAGCGAGAAGATGCCCTGCGACGCGAGGTAGCCGGCGTACGGCATCACGAGCAGCGATGGGATCGGGACCATCGTGCTCTCGAGCACGATCATGAGGAAGAGGCCCGGATAGCCGAGCTTCTCGACGACGTGCTGGACGATCTCCGCGAAGTGCTGGAGCACGTCGCGTCTTTACCCCAGTCCGTCGGGCTATGGGGTGAGAAAGGAGAAGTACCGCTCGGGAAAATCGTTGAACGCCATCTGCGCGCCGCACTCGGGGCACGTCATCGGCGGGGCTTCGAGGCGCGTAAGTGAGGCCGCGTTTGCCACGGCGTCGATCAACAGCGACTCTTCGCGGCCACAGGCATCGCATGCGTAGGGCGCAAAGAACGACGTGACGGCCGCGTTCCCGCGCGTCGCGATGATCATGTTGAGCTGGTGCACGAGCGGCTCGGCCACGCGGCGCAGCTCGACGTTCAGGCGCGAGGCCTGCGCGGCCGACTGCATGCGGATCCAGTCGCGCACGCCGAGCGAGTTGATGAACGTGACGCCCGCGAGATCGAGCACGAGGCGGTTGCCCGTGGCGCGCGCGGTCATCTCGTGCAGCGCGGCGGACTCGTCGATCGCACCGGTGATCACGAGGGCATCGCCCTGCGGATCGATCGTCATGCGTCCCCGAGTCTCCATCAAACGCGCTCCACGAACACGTTATACGAGGACACGGGGACGGGCGTAGCGACGGCGGCGGGATTCGCTAGGACCGACATCGTGCCGGTGCCGACCATGCTTTGACGTACGTCGATCAACGCGATGATCTCCGTGCGCTTTCCGGGTGCGATGTTGAACACGAGGTGGTCGCAGGAGCGATATGCGAGCGCGATACCCATACCGGCGCCTTCGCCGGTCTCGCGGACCTCGCTCTTCCCGAGTGCGCCGAGGATGGTGTCGCGATCGAGGCTGCCAAACGGATCGGTCACTTCGATCGCGAGATAGCGCGCGTCGCAGCCCCAGCGGTAGCGAACGCGATGGCGCTCGTCGAGCTCCAGCTCCTGATCCCGTGCAAGGTCGCGCCGATAGAACACGCCGGATGCGTCGCGAGGCGCGTTGTGGACCGCGTTGGAGATCAGCTCGTCCGCGACCAACATCGCCATGGACGCGACCCGCGCACTTTGTCCGCGCTGTTTCAACGTCGCACTGAGGTCGGCCACCAGCTCGGCGCGTTGAGAGGCGCGCGCGATGATCGTCTCCTGGAGGTCCGTGCCCCACAGGAGGTACTTCTCGGCGCCGAACAGGTCACCGCGGATCAACTTGTGGACGGTGACCGTCAGCTCTTCCGCGAGCACGGGCATCGGATGGACCAGGAGATTCGAGACGGCACCGAGGCCGAGGATCGCGGGGATGCGATCGACCGCGTTGCCGAGCAGCGTCATGCAGGCTTCGGTGCCATTGGCGCGAGCGGCTGCAAAGAACTCGGGACAGCGCGCGTCGGTGACAGCGTTCGCGTCGACGATGACCAGAATCGGCGTCGTGGTCGCGAGTAGCGCGAGCCCTTGGTCGAGGTTATCGACGATATCGATCGCGTAGTGCGACACGCCGAGGATGCGTTGAACCGTCCGCTGGGTCTTGCGGTCCGGGTGCACCAGCAGGATCGACGGAGTGCGCGGCACTGCCGCTATCGTACCTTAGATGCCCTTGCCGCCCCGGCGATTGCGCATGACGAGGGCAATGCAGAACAGCGTGCCGAGGAGCGCGCTGCCGAGCAGCATGACGAAGACCGGCGTCAGGTTGCCGCCCTTGGAGTCGTAGAGGCGACCAATCACGACTTCTTGCACGACCGCGCCTGTCGAGCCGATGCCGGAGATAAACGCGGTCGCGAATGCAGCTCGCTCGCGCCCACCGATGTCCATCGCGCCTGCGCCAGACAGGAGTGCGTCGGGACCGTAGAGCGTGAAGCCGACAGCGCCGAGCATGACGGTGAACGTTCCGGCGCCCACCGTCGAACCGAGGAGAACGAGCGCGGCCGTCGCGATCGTCATTCCGGCCATCATGATCAGCGCGACCTCGGAGCGGCGGCTCTTGAAGAACACGTCGCTCAGGTATCCCGTGAAGTACACGCCGGGCAGACCGCAGAGCTCGAACAGCGTCGAGCGCAGGTTGGCGCCGCTTCCCGAGATCTTGTAGTTCATCTGCAAGAAGTACGGCGCCCACGACCAGATCGCGTAGCGAACGAACTTCGCGCAGAAGTAGAAGCCCGCGACCAGTAACAAGTTTGTCCACTGCGTGCCGTTGAGCCCACCGAGGCCGGTCGAGACCGGTTGCTCGGGAACCTTGGATTCGTCCTTCTCCGTCGTCGGATCATCGAGCGCGGCGAGGCCGACATCCTCCGGCTTGTTGCGCTGGAAGAAGAAGAACTGGATCGCGATCGCGGCGAGCACGATCGACCCGACGAAGAAGCACCAGCGCCACGGCTCGGGCTCCTTTGGATCGTGCGCGTTGAGGACGGCCGCCATCACCCAGGTCGACACGAGCGAACCGACGGTGAAGTTGGTGGACCACGCGCCCATCACGCGACCGCGCTCGTTCTTGGTGAACCAGCCGGCCATCGAGGCGACATTGCCGGACCAACCCGTGGCTTGCGCGAGGCCGTTCACGGCGACGAGCCCGCCCATCACCCACGGATCATGGGCAACGCCGCAGATAACTCCGACGGTGAGCGACGCACACATTCCCAGGAGAACGTTCACGCGCGGGCCGAGCTTGGTGCCCATGTACGACGCGATGAACTGCCCGAGCGAGTACGCGATGAGATAGGCGGCCCAGATGTTCGCGAGCGTCGTCGCGCTCCAGTTCATCTCGTGACCGATCGCAGCCTTCGCGGCGGAGAACGGTTTGCGCGCGAAGTAGAAGCCGACGTAGGAGAGCCAGGTCGCGACGAAGACCTTCGTGCGCCAGCTGCGGTGCTCGCGTGTCATCCCGTGCGGTTCGACGCGGAGCGGATACGACGGCACCGGATCGGGTCCCGGCGGCACCTCTGCGATCGGCGGTCCGTCACCCATGATGCAACGGTACTACGGGCGACGCGCTCAACGCTTCTCGAGGCGCGTATAGGCGTCGCTGATCGCCTTTGCGAGTCGCGTCAGATCGGCGGGCGCCGACGGTGCATCGGCTCCCTGAGGATCTCCTGTCACAATGACGTACTCGACGACGCTTCCGACGGTCATGGCGATCGCGCACGGGTCGCGCGGCATGGAGAGCAACAGCTCGAGCTGATCGTGGACATCGTCGCCACCGGGCGGCAGCGTCGTGAGCAGCTTGCCGGGAGACTTCGTGGCGCTTCGCAGGATCGATGGACCGTCGAGGGAGATCGAAAGCGAGCGCGCGACCTCGGGCGTGAGCTTGGGGCCGTGACCACGCAGGCCGACCGCATCGAAGCCCTCCACCGAGAGCAGCATCGCGGCGCGCCACCGACCGGCGATGAAACGCATCGCAGCGTCGGCGATGTCGTCGTGCGTACGCGCAGCAGTCAGCGTCTCGAGCGTGTGCTGCAGCGAGACGGCGGTCGACGACAGCTCGCGCACGGGCGGTTGGGTTCCGCGCGCGAGCGCATCGATCACCTTCGCGGCCGGGTTGTTCAATGGAGGCACCGCTTTCGCCGCGAGCGCTGCTGGGGTCACGGTGCGCGCGAGATTCAAGCTCGCGTCGGACCGCACCGTCGGCGCGTCGTACGGATTGGGAGTCTTGGCGCGCGTGGTCGGCGTGTCGTGCGGGTTCTTTGCGGCAGACGCGGTCGGCACGTCATGCACGCTGGCGCGACCCGGCATCACCGTCGGTGCGTCGTGTTCGCCGGGACGCGGGGGCACAGGCGTCCCGGTCGCCGGCGTCGACGTGCGCGGAATGACGTGGAGCCCCGAGACCTGCGGGCGCGTATTTGCGCGGCCCATCGCGATGCCAGTCACCTGCGAGTGATCCTTCACGACGCGCTGGTCGTCGAGATCCGCGAGCTGGAACGGCGATTCCTCGTCGAGCTCGAGATTCATCGAGACCGGAATTGGTTGCGTGCCCATGTCGACATCGAACTCGGACGCCTCGTCGCCATACTCCTCGGCGACGAGGGCCGCGAGTTGCGTCGCGGGGGCCACCGCGAGCACGACCTTGTCCTTCATCGCGCGCGCGAGCACGCCTTGCAGTGCGGGCTTGGGATCGCGAAGGCAGACGATGATCTCGCCGCTCGCCATCCGACCGATCGGCAGCGCCGTGTAGAGCTGCGCCGTGTCCGCGGGTAGCAGCTTCGCGAGCGCGCGATCGCGCCGTTCGAAATGGCGCTGGAGCACCGCGAGCACGCCGTGCTGTTCGCCGAGTGCGCGCGAGGCTGTGTCCGCATCGATCGCTCCACACGCGATCAGAAACGAGCACGTGCGCATGCCGCTCTCGGGTTGCTTCGCGAGTGCTCGTTCGAGCAGCTCCGCGCCGATCCAGCCACGGGCCAGCAGGATCTCTCCGATGCGACGCACCGTCATTATGGGGCTCCCAAATGATATTACGGCATGAAGTCCTGAGCGCGGATGCCCAGAGCCTTCATCTTGAGGTGAAGGGTTTTGTAGTCTGTTTCCAGAGCACGCGCTGCCTGGCTCTTATTGCCCTTGGTGAGCCTCAGCGTCTCGGTGATGAGTGCTCGCTCCGCCTCTCGCGCGGCTGCCTCGGCCGTTTCTTTAAGTGACCGGTGGAGTGGCACCACGCTGACTCGCGTGGACTGCTTATGCGCTGCGTCGCGAACAAACCGCTGGACCAGGGACTTGGACACGGTCGTGTGGCCATCGGACTCGAGCACGATCTGACGGATGACGTTGCGCAGCTCGCGAACGTTGCCGCCCCACTGGTAGCGCTCGAGCGCCGCCATGGCATCCGGCGCGAAGTCCGTGACCGGTCGCCGTAGCTCGATCCGCACTTCATCGAGAAAGCGCTTCGCGAGGTGCGGGATGTCGTCTCTGCGCTCGCGCAGCGGCGGCAACTTGATCGTGTACTGCGCGAGGCGGAAGTAGAGATCACCGCGGAACCGACCGTCCGTGGTGCGCGCCTGGAGATCGTCGTTGGTGGCGGCAAGGAAGCGTACGTCGAGCGTGGTCTTATTCTGCGCGCCGACCGCCTGCACCTGACGCGACTCGAGTACGCGGAGCAACTTCGCTTGCAGCGCGATCGGGAGGTTGCCGATCTCGTCGAGGAATACGGTGCCACCGTTCGCGAGATCGAACTGGCCGCGTTTCTTGCGGTCCGCGCCCGTGAACGCGCCCTTCTCGTGGCCGAACAGCTCCGACTCCAGCAGCGGCTCGGGGATCGCGCCGCAATCGAGTGCGATGAACGGCTGCGCGCGGCGCTCGCTGTGGCGGTGGATCGCTTGCGCGACGACCTCCTTGCCCGTGCCGGTCTCGCCGAGGATCAGCACCGAGAAGCCGGTGGTCGCGACAACGTTCACCTGTTCGATGACGCGCCGGATCTTCTCGCTCGGTCCCATCTGATGAGCGAGCGACGCTCCATCGTTCACCTGCGCGCGGAGCGCTTCGACCTCGGACCTGAGGGCGCGGTTCTCGAGCGCTCGTTTCACCACGATCCGCAGCTCGTCGGGATTCACCGGCTTGGTCAGATAGTCGATCGCACCCAGTTGGATCGCACGAACTGCCTGCTTCACGTCGCGCTCGGCCGTCAGCATCACGACGGGAATGTCGGCGGATGTAGTCCGTAGCTCGTCGAGTGCAGTCAGCCCATCCATGATCGGCATCTGCAGGTCCATGACGATGAGATCCGGAGTCAGCGCCGCGGCGGCCCCGAGACCGGCTTGGCCGTCACTCGCTTCGATGACGCTGTGCCCATCCTCTTTGAAGATCGCGGCGAGCAAGCGACGCGTCGCCGCATCGTCGTCCACCACCAACAACCTACTCATGCCCGAGCCCTATGGTGATGACGCCATACTTATGGTGCGACCGCCATGGTGGAGACGCTGGAGCGCGCGGGGTTGGCGCGCCGCTGACCTCGCCCGCAGGTTTCCATCCGCCGTTCACGATGGCCCACGCCTCGCATTGTCTCTCGTCGGGACGGTGATGGTGGGGTGGTGGTCGGGGTGTCGGTGGGGTGATGGTCGGGAAGGGCGTGGGGGCGACTTCTTGGAATGGGTAGGGCGGCGGGGAACAGTTTTTGGCGGCGGCGGCGGGCCCGAGTGGTCGGGTGTAGGTGAAGACGGAGGAGGCGACGTGGCGGCGAGAATTCTGCTGGTCGATGACGATGCGAGTCAGCGCAAGCTGAACCGGCTGCGCCTCGAAGACGCGGGGTTCTGCGTCGACAGTGCGGCGAACGCGAGCGAAGCGCTGATCCGGGCGCGGGCGTGTGCGCCTGATCTGATCATGAGCGACGTCGTAATGGGCGAAGCGGATGGCTTCGCGCTGTGCTGTGCTCTGACCCAGGACGCAGAGCTCGCGGACATCCCCATCGTGTTGGTGAGCGCGAAGTACGGGAACTCCGTGGACGTCGCGCGAGCGCGCAGTGTTGGCGCAGAGACGCTGTTGAAACGGTCGACGACGTTCGAAGCAGAGCTCGCGGCCGTGAAGGCATGTCTTGGAGAGCGGGAGCAGCGGCAACTGAAATCCCAGCTCGAGGCGGCAGAGCTGCTCGGTGGCTGCATCGCGCACGACTTCAACAACCTGCTCGCGATCATCCTCGCGAACGCGTCGTTCCTCGTCGATGACCTTCAGGGCAACGATGTGCAACGCGGTGGAGCGCAAGAGATCGCGGATGCTGCGCAGCGCGCCGTGTCGCTGTCGCGGCAACTGCTCGCGTTCAGCAATCGCCGCATGGTGACGCCGACGGAAGTGGACGTCGTCGGTCTCGTCGCGGAGCTGGATCGCCTGATGCGCCGGCTCGTCGGCGAGAACATCGAGCTGGTGGTCACGCGCGCCGATGACGTCGGTCCCGTGCGCGGTGATGCCGGCCAGCTCGAGCAAGTGATTCTGAACCTGGTGGTCAACGCGCGTGACGCGATGCCTGCGGGTGGTCGCCTGACGATCGAGACGACGCCGGCGGGGCCATACGTGCGTGTCGTCGTGCGCGACACTGGTACCGGGATGTCGAGCGAGACCATGCGCCGCGTCTTCGAGCCGCTGTTCACGACGAAGGAACGAGGTCGCGGTACGGGCCTGGGTCTCGCGATCTGCGCTGGAATCGTCGAGCGCTGCGGCGGACATATTCACGTCTCGAGCGAGCTCGGTCGCGGCAGCGCGTTCGAGGTTTACTTGCCGCGCGTCGCTGCGTGAGTGCTTAGCTCTGGCCGAGCCCTGCATCGATGATCTCGTTGAGCTTCCGCGCGCTCTCGACGATCTCGTCGACGTAGTCCTGCTGATCCGCCGCGAGCTTCCCGGCGCGCCCACGCTGGAGGAGCTCGGCGAAGCCGAGGATCGCGTTGAGCGGCGTGCGGAGATCGTGCGCGATCTTCCCCATGCGCGCGTCGACGGCGGGTTCGAAGTCGGTGACGGCGACGACCCACGTGCCGAGGTCCAGCTTGCGCGCCGCGACGATCACCGGAACCTTTGTTCCCGACGCGTGACGGGCATGGACCTCGTGCGTGCCGTCTGCAGTCGGCGTCGCGATTCCGCTGACGTCGATGAGCTGTTTGCCGAGCGCATCCGCCGTGGGAACGCCGAACAGTCGCTCCGCGCTACCTGGCCAGGTGAGCACCTCTCCATCGAGCGCGACCGCGATCAACGCACCAGGAGATGCATCGACAAGCTGATCGGATGCGGGCGCGTGAGGCACCAGCTTATCTGACCTGTCCTGGCGCCGTCCTCAAGCCAGTTGTCTCTGCATTGTGCGTCGGAGTTGGCCCTACAGGAGCACGCTCGCTACTGCCGTGCGCGAAAATGCCTGAGTCAGTCGACAAGAGAGGACTTCAGCGCGTAGCGCATCAGGTCCGCCGTCGTGCGTAGCTGCAATTTTTCGAGCACACGGCTCCGGTAGGTGCTGATCGTCTTGTCGGAGAGCCCGAGCTCTGCGGCAATTTCGGAGACCGTCTTGCCGACGCCGATCATCTGCAGGACCTGCAGCTCGCGATCGGACAGCGTGTCGTGGGGCGCGCGCGTGGGATCTGCCGCGACCACCGCGGCCAGCTCTGCAGCGAGCGCGGGCGTGACATAGCGCCGGCCTGCGACGACCTCGCGGACGGCACGCACGAGCTCGTCGGGCGCCGTGTCCTTGGTGATGTAGCCACGAGCACCTGCGCGCAAGGCGCGGATCGCGTACTGCTGCTCCGCGTGCTGCGTGTGCACGAGCACGGGCAGGCGAGGGCGACGCGCATGGATCTCCTTGAGAGCGTCGAGACCACCGCGACCGGGCATGCTCAGATCGAGCAGCGCCACATCGAAGTTTCCATGGTCGACCTGCGAGACCGCTGCCTCGCCGGTCTCGCACTCGACGAGCTCCACACCAGGAAACTCGTCCGTGAGCAGCTCGCGCAGGCCGCGGCGCACGATCGGATGATCATCGACAACCAGACATCGAATCGCTGTCATGCACTTCTTCCCGTTGGTAGCTCGATCACGGCGCGGGTTCCCCCGACCGGATTCGAATCGAGCGTGAACGTGCCGCCGAAGGCAGCCATGCGCTCACGCACACCGATGAGGCCGAGCGTCTCGCTCGTCGCGAGGGGGCAGCCAACCCCGTTGTCGAGGATCTCGAGAGTGAGCCTCGCTTCCGATGCCCTCAGCGTCACGGTCACGCGCGTCGCAGCGGCGTGGCGCATCGTGTTGGTCAACAGCTCGCCGAACGCGCGGTACACGGCGGTCGCGCGATCGACCTCGATGTCGACGCTCGCGGGCGCGACAACGTCGATCGGTATGCCGGCGCGCTGCGACCACTCGATCGCCTGACTCTCGATCGCCGCGACGAGGCCCAGATCGTCGACGAGCTTGGGGCGCAGGCGCATCGCGATGCCGCGGATCGTACGCGTGAGGCCGTCGAGCCGGGTGCGCATCTCGTCGAGACGTTGGCGAGCTTCGGCGGGCGACGAATCCATGCGGCGCATCACGTAGTGCGTGTCGTAGCGCAGACCGGTGAGCTCGCCGCCGAGCACGTCGTGCAGGTCGCGTGCGATCTCGGTCTGGCGATCCTCGCGCTTCTGTTCGAAGTGCACCGCCATCGACCGCAACTCGCGCTGCGCTTCTTCGACGCGGATCTCGAGCTCGGAGTTCAGCCGCGCGATGGATGCTTCGGCGCGCTTGCTGCGCGTGTTGTCGATGACGAACGCGGCGATCTCTGCGCTCTCGCCGTGTCCGAGGCGCGTGCCACCAACGATGACCGGAACGAGATGTCCATCCTTGTGGATGTACTGCTTCTCGAACGGCGGCATCGCGCCCTGCGTCACGAGCAAGTAGAGCGCGTTGTTGTCGGCGTCGTTGCTCCCGGGAGGCGAGATCGCCTGCCAGCCGAGCGCGAGGATCTCTTCGCGGGAGTAGCCAAGCATGCGCGCGAGCGCCTCGTTCACGTCGACGAATGTACCGTCGAACTTTGCGAGCACGATGCCGATGACGTCACTGTTGAACAGCGAGCGAAAGCGCTCCTGCGCGGTGAAGATTGCTCTGGTCGCGAGGTCGCGCGCGTGGCGTTCCTGTGCGAGCTCACGGCGTTCGGCGCGGCGCGTATCGAGGAACTTCGCGATCTCGCGGTTCGCTTCGGTGATCGCGAGCATCAAGCGTTCGTCGGGCTCGCGCGGCGTGGCGGAGAGCAACTCCAACACGCCCATGACGCCGTCATCCGACGCGATCGGAATGAAAGCGCCCGATCGCGCACCCAGCTCTTCGTAACGCGTGCCGCTGAGCTTGGAGACCCAGCGCGGATCACCGGTGCGGCACACCTCGTCGAGCACTCGTTCGCCGCCGACGCGCGTCGACTCCACTTGCAACACGGTCCACACGCGCACGTGGTTCCAGTCGAACGCCGTCTCCATCGAATGCGCGAGCGGAGACGCTATGTCCTCCAAGCGATTCGCCCGAAGAATTGCCGTGGCGAGCTCCAGGCTCGCCTCGAGGCTCATGAATTGCGAGAGAGATCCGAGCACGCGCCGCGAGGACGGTAGCCTGTTTTTGTCCCCGAAGTAGCAGGTGGAAAACTCCGCGCCGGGTGGAACGGCATACCGTCCCACCGCAACGCGTGTGTCCCCATGGAATATGATGCGGGTTGCTACAGTCCGCTACCGCAGTAAACGCCCGGCCGCGGTAGCGGAGGTCACTGGCTTGTGCAGCACGACCGTTCGTCCGGCTTCCCGACCGGCGGCGTGGGCGCCGTTGTACGTGGCCATCGTCCGCCGCGTGACGATCCGCGGGTGGCGTGCGGCGTAGTAGCGGTCGAGGTCCGCATCACCGATCCACACGAGGCCGGTGCCCTTGAACGCTTTGCGATCCGCCAGGAGCTTCTCGCGGAAGCCGCGAATGACGCCGTCCTGGTACGCGAGACGATCGCGACCATTGCGCACGCGAGCATCTCCGCGATTCTCGCGCCATAGCCGATCTGCGGTCGCAAGTAGAAACCCGAACACGTGTTCGGCCATGTCTACGTTCGCGGGCGTTCCGCTGATCTCGTAGACGTTGCCGCGCTTGCCGAGCCGCGGGACGTACGCCGGCACGATGATCGCTTTGACGAAGAACAGCTCGGCGAGCAGAGCGAGGATCGATGACTCGACGCGCGACCTGCGCTTCGCGGGATCGCCGAGGTGGCGCACCGTGTACGAGCGTTGCGTCGTGGCGGCATCGACGTTGTAGCGAAGCATGAGCTCGTGCGCGCGCTGCATCGCGCCCTCTGCCTCGTGCATGTTGTCGCTGCCGGCGAGCGCGAGCAGCTTGCGGATCCGGTCGAGCACGCGATCTGCCTGACCATCCGCCGCGATCGGTGCCCCGCCGGCGCGTCCATCGATCCCGCGCTCCGCACACACGGTACGGAACGTCTCGCCATGCGGAGTTTCGTCCCGCACGCCGAGCACCTCGTCGACATACTGGTGCGCCATCTCGTGCTGGAGGACAGCTAGGACCTCTTGCCACGAGCGTGCGAGCACGAACGAGCGTGCGATCTCGATGCGGCGACCGGCTGGCACCCAGCGCCCGAGGTGCTGCGAGCTGTCGACGAGCGCGATCACCGGTGGCGTGAGCCGTTCGCGAAACCGCAGGTAATTCTCGTTCTCGAAGCGGGCCATCAGCTCGCGCAGCAGTGCAGCTTCGAGATCGGCCGAGAGACGATCGGACTCCACGCGCCGATGTTACTCGTCGTCGCCCGGTTTGTCGGCCTCAGCGCCGCGACCTAGCTTCTTGAGCAGGGAGATCAGCTGCGCGCGCTCGGGCTTGGACAACGCATGGGCACTGCGGTCGATGCGCTTCTTGTGGGCCGTGAACGCCTTGGTGATCAGCGTTTTTCCCTCGCGCGTGAGCGTGACGCGGCGGGCGCGTTTGTCCTTCTCGTCCGCGACGCGCTCGACGAGCCCGCGCTCCTCCAGGCGGTCGATCGCGGTCGTCATCGACCCGCTGGTAAGATCGATGCGGCGACCGATGTCATTCACGAGCTGCGGTCCCTTGTGGAGCAGCATCTCGAGAATGAGGAAGTCGGAGCGGCCGAGGTCCATCGCGGCAAAGCTCGCCTTCGCGTGCCCCGAGACGGCGCGATGGGCCATCATCAGCACGAGGTAGACGTGCGTGCCCGATAGATCCTGATCGTCGGACTCAGCCAAGGAGCGCCTTCCAGTCCACGCTCCTGGCCCACTGCGCGAAGGACTGCCACTTCACCGTCGGGAAGTCGCGAGCGAGCAGGGCGCGATCGACGGAGTAGCCCGTGCGTTCGAACCACTCGTACATCGCCACGCCGTCGTCGCCCATGTACTGGCGAATCACTTCGATCGGCGTCTGTGCGTACGTCAGCGGCTTGCCGATCGCCTCGGAGAGCAGCGCCGTCTCCTCCTCACCGGTGAGCTCCTCGCCCGAGATGTCGTAGCGCTTGTTCGTGTACTTCTCGACGTTCTCGAACACGGCGGCGGCGGCGGCCGCGATGTCACTGACCGCGATCTGAGCGAGCTTGCGATTGGCCGGCAGCGCGTTCGCGTAGATGCCCTGCTTGAGCTGCGCGACGCCGAAGTACGCGTTGTCGTAGAACGCCGTCGGCGCGAGGATCGTATGGGGTACGCCGAGCTGTGTGATGTGCTTCTCGACGACGAACTTGCTGTCGAAGTGCGGGATGCCAGTGTTCTTGTCCGCATTAGCGACGGAGCTGTAGAGAAGGAACGCGCCGGCCGCCTTCGCCGCGTCCGCGACGAGGATGCCCTGCTGGGTCTCCGCATCCACGCCCGCTTCGTACGGCGTGATCGCCGCGAACACGGCTTGCGTTCCGCGCAACGCTCCATCTACAGACGCGCGATCGGTCAGATCACCCGTCGCGAGCTCGACACCGCGCCCTGCGAGGGCCTTGGCCGCTGGCGAGTCCGGCTTGCGCGTCAGCGCCTTGGCCTGGAAGCCCTTCGCGAGAAGCGCATTGATGACGGCGCCGCCCTGCTTACCGGTGGCGCCTACGACGAGGATCTTGGTCGGCTTGGACATGCCACCACCATACGCCCGGATGTCTTGATGTCAAGGCATATGTCTCGATATCAAGATAACTACGGCGCGTGCGTATCCGATGCGCTGGCCTCGCCTGACCTGCGCGCGGAGCCGATCGCCACGCCGATCCACGCCAGCACGAGGATGACGAGAGCGAGGCTCACGTTGTGCAGCGATTCACCGAGGCCGATGAGAGCGAGGTCGAACCGACCTGCTTCACCGGCCGCGATCAGCGTCTTGATCGATCCAGTCACGAACCCGAGTAGTCCCGAGAACGCGACGACGACCGTCATCGCCCTGATGACCCCGCGCGCGCGCGCCGACGGATCGATCGCGAACCTGATCGCAGTGATGATGAGTACGAGACCGAGAATAGTGGTCGGGTACATGCCCCAACCGCCGAGACGAAATGATTCACCCATTGATGTCCTCCTGGCTCCCTGGACATGTATCGCGATGGCCGGTTGCAGGGACAACCATGCGACGTCGCAGAGACAAATGTCTCTGGTCGCGGACGTTTCGCGCATGGTCTCTCCTGTCGCGGCGGGCGCTTACGCACGGCGCCCGCCCCAAAAAAAGCGCTCGTGGCGCGACAGCGACTGGGCACGCGGCGTGCTGCATGAGGGTCCGCTATGAAGAACACCACCATTCGCACCATGTTCTGGTCCTCGATCCTCGGCGCTGCGCTGATCACGGGCTCCGCCTGCAAGAAGTCCGAGACGGAGGAGGCGCGCGACAAGGTCGAGAAGGCCCAACAGAAGGTCGTCGACGAGCAGAAGGATGTCGCCAAAGAGCAGAAGGACGTGAACAAGGAAGAGAAGGACGTGACCAAGGAGCAGGGCGATGTGGCGAAGGCCCAGGCCGACCTCGCTGCGGCACGCACCGACTTCAAGGCTGCGGTCGACGCGCGCATCAAGACGCTCGACGCGAAGATCGACCAGCTCGCGGCGAGGGCCGATCAGAAGTCCAAGGACGCGGCGGCCTCGTTCCGCGCGCGCCGCGACGACGCGATGAACCGCCTCGCGCAGATTAACGACACGGCGTCGGATAAGTGGGATTCGTTCAAGAACGATACGGAGAACACCTGGAAGCAGCTCGAGTCGGACGTCGACTCCGCGCTCAAGTGATCGCGTTCCCCAAATAGGGAGGTGTCGGAGCCCGCCCGAGAGATTTGGCCAGGTTGCGACCCTTGCGGACGGTGCGCATTTCGTAAGGATGCAAACCCTCCCCATCGTTCCTATGCGCAGCGGCGTGCTGTTCCCGGGGAGCAGCATGCCCGCCACTGCCGCGCGACCGCAGACGCTCAAGGCCATCGAGGCCGCGCTACGGGATCCCGACCACCGCGTCTTTGTTGTCGCGCAACGCGATGACGGAGAAGAGGTCTCCCCGGAGAAGCTCCACACCGTCGGTGTGATCGCCACGCTCTCGAGCGTGCAGCGCGGTCTCGGCGGCGTGCGCGTCGTTCTGGAAGGTCTCGAGCGCGCCGTCACGGTGCGTGTGACTGCCAAGGACGGCTACCTCGTCG
Source organism: Kofleriaceae bacterium (assembly GCA_036499725.1). GTDB lineage: Bacteria > Myxococcota_A > Polyangia > Haliangiales > Haliangiaceae > JABFXX01. The sequence continues at coordinate 31,403 of DASYDE010000024.1, read as the reverse complement.
CACAACTCGCCGAAGCGGTCGAGCTGCCGCCGCGGGACCCGAAAGATCCAACGTTCACGGCACTGGCGCGCGAGCTGCGCGAGCGGAGTGCCGAGCTGGCCAAGAAGCGCGGCGTGTCTGACGATGCTGTCGAGCAGATGCTCGCGCAGTTGCGTGATCCGGGGCGGCTCGCTGACCTCGTCGCGCACTACCTCGACGTGCCCCTCGCGGAGCGCCAGGTGATCCTGGAGACGCTCGAGGTCGAGGACCGTCTCCGCAAAGTGCTGATCCATGTGCAGCGTCAGATCGACGTGCTCAGCGTCCAGGAAGAAATTCAGTCAAAGGTCAAAGAGGAGCTCGGCGGTCGTCAGCGCGAGCACTACCTGCGCGAGCAAATGAAGGCGATCCAGAAGGAGCTCGGTGATACCGACGGCTCTGCTGACGACTCGCTCGACGAGCTCAAGGCAAAGCTCGCCGCGTTGCCGCTCCCCGACGAGGCCCGCAAGGAAGTCGATCGCGAGATGTCGCGGCTGGTGCGCATCGGCCGCGAGTCGATGGAGTCGCAGGTCATCCGCACGTATCTCGAGACCATCTCCGAGCTGCCGTGGGGCAAGAGCAACGAGGTGAAGCTCGATGTCTCCGAAGCCGCGCGCATCCTCGACGAGGATCACCACGGCCTCAAGGACGTGAAGGATCGCGTGCTCGAGTTCCTCGCCGTGCACCAGCTGTCTGCCGATAAGAAGGATGCCAAGGAGGATGGGGCGAGTGCTGGCAAGGCACGCAAAGGCCGCATCCTCCTGTTCGGTGGACCGCCGGGTGTCGGTAAGACCTCGATCGCCAAGTCGATCGCTCGTGCGATGGGGCGTGAGTACGTCCGTATCTCGCTCGGTGGAGCGCGCGACGAGGCTGACATCCGTGGCCACCGCCGCACCTATATCGGTGCGATGGCAGGTCGCATCATCAAGGGCATGAAGCAGGCGGGTAGCAAGAACCCGGTGTTCCTGCTCGACGAGATCGACAAGCTCGGTGCGGGTCATCAGGGCGATCCAGCCGCGGCACTCCTCGAGGTGCTCGACCCCGCTCAGAACGACTCGTTCACCGATCACTACCTCGGCGTCCCGTTCGATCTCTCCGAGGTGATGTTCATCGCGACGGCGAACTACGTGCACAACATCCCGGGCCCGCTCCTCGATCGCATGGAGGTCGTCGACTTTTCCGGTTACACCGAGGCCGAAAAGCTCTCGATCGCGAGGGACTACCTCGTGCGTCGTGCGCTCGCCGACAACGGTGTGACGGCGGAGCAGCTGACGCTCACCGACGACGCGATCCGCGAGGTCATCACGGGCTACACGCGTGAAGCCGGCGTGCGACAACTCGAGCGCGAGCTCGGGCGGCTCGCTCGCAAGGTCGCGCGTCGCATCGCGGCGAAGGAGGTCGAGACACTGACGCTCGATCGCGCCGACGTACGGCCGCTGCTCGGTCGCCCTCGCGTGCATCCCGAGAAGGCGTCCCGCGAGGATCTGGTCGGGCAGGCGACCGGCATGTACTACACGCCGTCGGGCGGCGACATCATGTTCATCGAAGCGGCGCCGATGCGCGGCAAGGGCGACCTCGTCCTCACCGGTCAGCTCGGCGACGTGATGAAGGAGTCAGCGCGCGCTGCGTGGACGTTCGCGCGGTCGCACAGCGACTGGCTCTCGATCGATGACCGCGTGTTCGAGCGCGACGTGCACGTGCACGTGCCGGCGGGAGCGATTCCCAAGGATGGTCCGTCCGCGGGTATCGCGATGGCCACCGCGATGATCTCGGCGCTGTCGGGGCGACCCGCACGCCATGACGTCGCGATGACCGGTGAGATCACACTCAGCGGCCGCGTGCTGCCGATCGGTGGGCTCAAGGAGAAGGTGCTCGGCGCCGTTCGGGCAGGTATCACGACCATCGTGATCCCGCGCGACAACGAGTACGACCTCGATGACCTGCCGGCCGACGTGCGCGAGAAGCTGACGGTGCACCCAGTGGACACGCTCGGCGAAGCGCTTTCGATCACACTCCGCGACACCACCATGCGGGATGGTCGGTTGATGTACGTGGCGCCGGAAGTGGCCGCGGGCGCTCAGCTCGCGCACTGATGCGCTAAGATCGGGGCGTGAGACTCACGCTCGCCGCCGCGCTGCTCCTCGGAGCTGGCTGCTTCAGCACGCCTGCCTTTGAAGGAGCGCGCGACGGTTCCGTTGGTGATGGCGGTGGATCTGGCGGTCGCGCCCTCGGCGTCGGGTACGACATGTCGACGCACCGGTTGTTCTCGACCTACTTCGACATGGTGTTCGACGCCGCTCACTGGATGACGCCGAAAGCGCTCCGGTGGGTATCGGCGCCCGACGACGAGCTGTTCGAGTTCGACACGAAGTATCGCGAGGATGCGATCGGTATGTCGCTGTTCGACAACCCGCAGAACAACGCGCTCTATATCGTCGACTACAACGGGACAGTGCTGTCGACGCCCCCGGACGAGTCGTCGTTCCAGGTTCTGGAGATGGGGCCTGCGCGCGCAAAGGTTCAGGTGACCTGGAGCGGGCGGTCTCCGTGTACCAACGATGCCGATCCGTTGCTCGGCAACACGATGACGTTCACCGTGTATCCCGACGGACGTCTGCTGCGCACGGATGCGCTCAATGGTCCCGACGCGCCCGGTGGTTGCCAGCCGACGATCAACGCGTTCAACACGTTCGCCGGACACAAGACGCTCGTCTACAAGCGAGACGGCGCCACGGAAACGAACATGCAGCCGAACGATCTGCCGACGGGCTCTGTCGAGCCGCTCGCGATGAGCGCTGACGGCTGGATCTGCCTGCAGGACAGCCACGGCTCGCTTGGCTATACCTGGCGATTTCCCGACGACACGAGCCTCTACAAGGAAGTCGAGTTGCTTCGCCAAGCCGAGGGCGGCATCACGTTCGGGTACGTCATCTCCGAGGGGACGCCGCTCGCGGCTGGCACGATTCCCGTCGTGACGGAGATGGCGCTCCGACCGGGCGTCTGTACGGATGTCGGTAACCAACTCGAGAGCTATCAGGTGCCCCCGACGATCACCGGTGCGCTGTGGGAAGACGACGACGCGTATCATACGAACGCCGCCCAGGTTTCATCGCTGGCCGAGCTGCCCGCTGGCACCGCGTTCGTGTTCGATTCACGGGACGACGTGCCTCAGCTCGAGTTGCAGGGCCAACTTCTCTCCGAAGGAACCGACTTTCTCGCACAGCGGAGGTCAGCGGGTGGTCCCCCGGTGGTGTGGTTGAACAAGCCGATGCACGTGGATGACGTGCTGAAGATCGATCCAAATTGACGACTAAATCCTGCATCGTTCGTGGCCGCCGCATCTCGTACGAGACGTACGGCGACGGCCCGCGCGTCATCGTCCTGACGCATGGCCTCCTGATGGATGGCCGCATGTACGTGAAGCTCGCGCCCAAGCTCGCGGAGGCAGGACATCGCGTGATCACCGTCGACATGCTCGGGCACGGCGCGTCGGAGCAGCCGTACGACATGACGACGTACTCGATGACGCAGTTCGGCAGCGACGTCATCGCGCTGCTCGATCACCTCGATGTTCCGCAAGCGGTGATCGGTGGCACCTCGCTCGGGGCAAACGTCGCGCTCGAAGCAGCGTGCGCGTCGCCGTCTCGCGTGCGCGCACTCGTGCTCGAGATGCCCGTGCTCGAAGCGGCGCTGCCTGCGGCGGCGGGTGCGTTCGTGCCGCTCGCGCTCGCTCTGCGCGCGATGCAGCCGGTGATGCGCGGCCTGTCGGCGATCACACGGCGGATTCCGCGCTCGGTGTTCGCGGTCGATATCTTTCTCGACTTCGTGCGCCGTGATCCCGCCGCTTCGCAGGCGGTGCTCGAGGGGCTGATCTTTGGCCGCGTTGCTCCGCCGCCGGAGATGCGCAGGCAGCTCCATCAGCCGGCGCTCGTGATCGGTCACCCGAAGGATCCGATCCATCCGTTCAGCGACGCCGATCGCCTCGCGCACGAGTTGCCGAACGCGCAGCTATTGAGCGCTCACTCGATCGCGGAGTGGCGCATCACGCCCAAGCGGCTGACGCGCGCGTTGATCCAGTTTCTCGACGACGTCTGGTCGCTGCGCGCCGTCGCCTAGGTTCGCTTCTGCCGCGCCACGACCAGTGACGTTGGCCGCCGTCAAGCGCGCGCAAGGTGACAGACCTGCTGCAGTCTCGCGCCACCAACGTGATGGCCGGCTGAGGCACCCGCCGCTGCGAGATCACTAGCCAGCGCCCTGAATCCGCAACCTCGCGAGATGTGACGATGTCCGCGCGGACCAGAAGCGGCCCGCAGCTTGCTCGTCGGGCGACCATCATGCGCACTCGCTTCGCCTTCGTTCTCGTCTCCGCCCTCGCCGCGATCCCTGCCTGTGCCACGGACGCAGCTGCTCCCGATGCTGGTGACGTGGAGGACGGCGCAAACGATTCGATCGGCGGCAAGACCGACTCGCCCACCGAAGGGTCGGCAGCGGCCGCCGCGATCCTTGCGGTCGTGAACGACACGGGTGTCGACAGCGCGAAGCTCGACAATGTTGTCGGGTTGTCGACGAAGGTCTCCGACGCGATCACGAAGTACCGCGACGGTGCAGATCAAGAGCCGGGCACGGCCGACGACAAGCAGTTCGCCACGCTCGCCCAGCTCGATGCGATTCCGTACGTCGGCCCCACGGTGATGACGACGATCGGCAAGTACGCGAAGAAGAGCGCGAGTACCGCGAAGCTCCGCATCGATCTCGAGGTCACCGACGGTGACGCGACGGTCGCGCTGGAGTCGCTGAATGCTCAGCTCGCCGGCACGGGTGTCACGTTCGGCAAGACGCTCGAGCTAGGGCAGCACGATGGCCGCAAGTTCTTGAAGGTCCTGCAGGACATCAAGACGGCGAACGACAAGCTCCACCGCGACCTGGATATCGAGCAGACGTGGGATCCGAGCCAGTACATCGGCCTCTGCTACACGGGCGACATCAAGCAGCTACCGCAGACGATCGACGACCTGCGCTACTCGCTGTTCTCCGTCTACATGGGGATTCAAGCGGAGCGCTATGGCACGTTCAAGAAGGTCTACGCCGACGGTGGCGAGGCCGCGTGGATCAAGATGCAGCGCGAAGAGAACGGCGCTGACGCGCAATGCGACGTGTGGGAGCACTTCTCCACGTCGTCGACGAACTACCTGATGATGAGCGACGGCGGTGAGGAGGGCGACGGCACGGAGTTCTTCGCCGTGAACATTCCCAAGTGCCAGTGACGTAGACTCCTCGCTCGATGAGCGAGTGGCGGGCAGACCTGCGCAAAGAGATCGAGAACCACCCTGACTTCGGCGAGTACTGCCGAGAGCGCGGCGCGCGCGAGCCAAGCCTGTGGATCGCGGCGGATACGCCGATGCTCGCGGGCCTCGAAGCATGGGCACGCGAGCTCGCGACGCGCAATCCGCGGCTGGGCATCGCAGTGCTCGCCGCTGCGGCAGGGAAGGGCCTCGCAGTCGCGATGGCCAGTGCCGGCGACGAAGCGGAGTCGATGGGCTTTCACGCGAGCGAGCCGCACGAAGATGGCGTCCCTGTCGAGACGCAGATCGCGCGTGGACTCGCGTTCTTGGATGCGCCGACGAATGCGACGCTCAAGGATGTGAACGACGGCTTCGATCCAACGCGCCAGCTGTACGCGTGGGGCGAGGACCTCATGCCGGGCGCCGACATGCAGCCGTGGTACTGGTACCTCGACGTCGGTCAGTGTCTCGCGTGCGCGATCAGGAAGGGCGATGCGACGTCGCCGACCGAGGATATGGACAGCATGGACGATGCCGGCGAGGTCGAGCCGCCCACCGTCGAGGACTTCGATGCCGCAGACCGCGAAGCAGGCTACGAGAGCTGGCCCGCGGCGGTGTGCGTGGCGCGCGGCTTGGTCATGGCGTGCCGCGGCCTGCGCGCGGCCGAGAGCAGCGACGATGAACCGGGACTCGCGACGCTGCGCGCGGCGATGGTTGGCCCCTAGTCCGGCGCAGGGCAGCCCGAGGCCTTCGCCTGGGCTTTCACTTTCGCGTAACCGTCATCGCACGCGGCGTCGGTAGGAGTTGCGAGGACGGTGTGGACGATCGCGCGCATCTCTTCCATCTGCTTGTCGTCGAGCGCCAAGCAGTTGAGCTCACCCGTCGCGGCATTTGCGAAGCGCTGACACGCCGGTGAATCTTGGGATTTGGCGGAACCCGATCCCGCCGCTGCTTCCACGGGTGTGAGCTTTTGGATGCAGCCGACAAAGCGGCCCTGGAGCGCCTCGATCTGCTTCATCTGATCGGCCGTGGGTACCGCCTTCGACTCCATCGTCTTGTTCGCGAAGGCGACCGTCCACTTCGTGAGCTCGTCGTTCACCTTCGCGGCGCAGGCAGCGTCCGCACACGCGCAGACGCGATCGGTGAACTCCGTCATCTTCTGGATCATCTCGTCGCGATCGTCCGTCGCCGGCGCACCGGAGCTAGAGCCAGAGCCAGAACCGACCGTCGCGGAGCCGGAACCGCTCGCCGCGGGCGCCTCGGTCTTCTTGCATCCCGCGACCGCACTGAACGCGAACGCGACCACCACCAACTGCTTCATTGCCGAAAGATAAGCGCTATCTTCCGCCGCATGGCCGAGATTCGACTGCCAGCAGAGCGCAAATACGAGGCAGAGCTGAAAGCGCTCGCGGCGAATGACAAGGCCAGCAAACCGCCAGGCTGGGCGCTCTCGCCGCGCGCGGTGGAGACGTACATCCTCGGCAGCGACAAGGCGGTCGGCGGCGTCGAGATCACGCCCAAGTACGTCGGTGATCGCTCGATGGTGCAGGTCGCGATCGCGACGCTCGCTTCGGATCGCGCGCTGATGCTCGCTGGTGAGCCCGGTACGGCGAAGAGCTGGTTGTCGGAGCATCTCTCGGCGGCGATCAGCGGCACGAGCGCGCTCGTCGTGCAGGGCACCGCGGGCACGAGCGAAGAGCACATCAAGTACGGCTGGAACTACGCGCTGCTGCTCGCCGAGGGCCCGAGCCAGAAGGCGCTCGTCGCGTCGCCGGTCCTCCGTGCGATGCGCGACGGCAAGATCGCGCGGCTCGAAGAGATCACCCGCACGAGCTCGGAGATCCAGGACTCGCTGATCTCGATCCTGTCGGAGAAGCAGACCAGCATTCCCGAGCTGCACGAAGTGGTGACCGCGCAGCGCGGCTTCAACATCATCGCGACGGCGAACACGCGCGACCGCGGTGTGAACGAGATGTCCGCTGCCTTGAAGCGCCGCTTCAACTTCGTGACGGTGCCTGTCGTCGAGGATCTCGAGCAGGAGATCAAGATCGTGACCAAGCGCGAGGCGGAGCTGCGCGGTGACTATCAGGTCGGCGTCGAGCCGCCCGCGGAGATCGCGAAGATGCTCGTCACGCTGTTCCAGGAGATGCGCGCTGGCCTCACCAAGGACGGCAAGACCAAGGTGCGCACGCCGAACTCGGTGCTGTCGACGGCGGAGGCGATCAGCGTGCTGTTCAACAGCGGCATCCTCGCGCAGAGCTTTGGTGCGGGGAAAGTGACGCCGGGTGACGTCACGCGCTCGCTGGTCGGTGCGATCGCCAAGGAAAATCCCGACGATGTGAAGATCCTCCGCGAGTACCTCGAGACGGTCGCGAAGGGCCGTCCGGCGCCGTGGAAGGAGCTGTACAGCTCGGCCAAGCAGCACGTGAAGTCGGAGCGATCCGAGCCGTAGTTGTGAAGGCCGCGTTTTTCCCGGTTCGCCATCACTCGCCGCGTGCGAGTGCAGCGCTGTCGAGCTTTCTCGACCGCGTGAAGCCGACGCTCGTGCTCGTCGAAGGACCGCGCGACGCGATGAAGTTGATCTCCTACTTGTTCGATGCGGATACGGAGCCCCCCGTCGCGATCCTCGGCTATCGCACCGACGGTCCGGCGAACAGCTTGCTGTATCCGTTTGCGACGTACTCGCCGGAGTACGTGGCGATGGCGTGGGCGCAAGAGCACGGGGTTGCTGTCGAGCTGATCGACATCACGACAGGTGAAGCGCTCGCGGCGAAGACGTTCGACGAGACCCCGGAGACGACTGACGATGACACGCCGCCGTCGGAGGATGCGCCGCTCATGAGCGAGGCGGAGCTCGCGAAGCAGCACGGCTTTCGCTCGTTCGAGGAGCTGTGGGAAGCGTGGTTCGAAGCGCCGGATCACGATCCCGATCAGTTTGTCTCCGCGATGATCGCGTGGGCGGATGTCATGCGCGCGCAGCACCCGAGCAGCTATCACCGCGCTCGCGATTCGCGCATGGCGCGCCACATCAACGACGCGATCGCGCGCGGCGTGCCGGCGGACAAGATCGCAGTCGTGCTCGGCGCGGCGCACGTCGCTGCGCTTGTCGTCGACGACTTCGAGCCCGATGCGGACAAGCGCTTCGTCGCGAGTGTGCCGACGGAAGTGACGCTGATCCCGTACAGCTTCACCCGCCTCGCAGGGCAGGTGGGTTACGGCGCTGGCAACCGTGCACCGCGCTATTACCAGAAGGCGCACGACGCCGGCTGCGACTACACGCGCGCGACGCTCGAGGTGCTCGTCGAATTCACCGAGCATCTGCGCGTGCGTGGCTTCTCCGCGTCGCTCGCCGACACGATCGAGGCGTATCGCTTGGCCGTCACGCTCGCGAAGATCCGCGACAAGCACGCACCCGGTCTCGATGAAGTACGCGACGCGACGATCGCGACGCTGTGCCGCGGCGATGCGTCGTATATCGATGACTTTTTGTGGACCACCGTCGTCGGTAAGACCGTCGGCAGGGTCGGGCAGCGCATCGGCAAGAACTCGCTGCAGACGGAGTTCTGGCGCGAAGTAGAGGCGCGCGGGTTGCCGCGCTCCGACGAGCCCGAGCAGTTCACGCTGAAGCTCGCGGATGCGGTGCAGGCGCAGACGAGCGTGTTCCTGCATCGGTTGCGCGTCGCAGACGTGCCGTACGCGGCGTACATGGGCTCGCAGACGATCTCGCGGCAGGGCACACCTTCGGGCGAGGACGCGGGTGGCATCGAAGCTCTGTCGCGCGTGCGCGAGCACTGGAATGCGCAGTGGACACCGTCGACGGATGTCGCGCTCGTCGAACGCATCATCTACGGCGACACGCTCACGCAGGTCGTCGAGCGACGGTTGAGTGAAGCGCTCGCGGCGGTCACACAGGCATCGCTCGCGGCGCACGTGCTGATGGAGGCGGTCGTTACCGGCGCGGGGCGTGTCGTTCCCGAGGCACTCGCAGCGACAGAGCGGCTCGCGGCGGTGGATGACGACGTCGCATCGCTCGCACGTGCGACGCGATCGCTCTCGGGGCTCGTGAGCTACGGAACGTCGCGCGCGTCGATCGCCGGGGCGGAAGCGGTCGTCCTGGACCTCGCGGGGCGGACATTCGTGCGTGCCGTTCTTCGCATCGAAGGGGCGGCGACCGGCTCCGACGAAGCGGTGGCGCCCACGCGCGAAGCGATCCGCATCCTTCACGAGATCGCGGTGAGCCAAAAGGGCTTCGACACGACGCTGTGGTTCCAGACCGCGGAGTCACTCGTTCACAGCGGAACCATCCACGGCGCTGTCGCGGGCATGCTCGCGGGGCTGCTGTATCTCGCCGAGAGGATCGACGAGTCCCTGCTCGAAACGCTCGTCGGTCTGCGTTTGACAGCCATCGATCCGAGCGCGGGCGCCGCGTTCCTCGAGGGATTTCTGTCGGTGAACTCGCTCGTGCTCGTGAAGAATCGCGCCGTCGTGACCGCGCTCGATCAGTTCCTCCAAGGCGTGCCCGATGATCGGTTCCGCGACGTCCTGCCGATGTTGCGGCGCGCGTTCTCCGGCCTCGGCGCGACGGAGCGTCGCTACCTGCTCGAGAATCTGTTGTCCGCCCGCACGATCGGTCCGCACGCGAATGCGGCGAAGCAGGTGCTCGCGAGCAAGGACATCGAGAAGCTCAAGGAGATGAGCGCGGACATCGCGGCGGCGATGGATGACCTGGACGACCTCCTATGAAGCCCGACGACGCGCGAGCACTGTTGCGGTGGCGCCTGGCCCTGGGGCCGGAGGCCGAGAAGACGTCGAGTGAATTTGGGCTCTCTGCGCTGCGCAAGGAGGGCGGTGGCCTCGACGGTATCGACGGTGTTCGGCTGCAAGACTTTGACGACGCGCTCGGCTTTGCGTACGACGAGGGCACCAAGAAGGGTGGCAGCGGCAGCTCGCGGCCGTATTTACCGAAGTGGCTCGGCCTGCTGCGCGAGTTCTTCACGCGTGACGTGATCGCGCTCGTGCAGAAGGATGCGATCGAGCGCAAGAACCTCACGGAGCTGCTGTTCGAGCCCGAGACGCTTCCGCTGCTCGACAAGAACGTGGATCTCGTCGCGACGCTGATGTCGGCGCGCGGCTTGGTGCCCGACAAGGCCAAGGATGTCGCGCGCCAGATCGTGAAAGAGGTCGTCGACGATCTGCGCAAGCAGCTCGAGAGCGAAGTGCGCACCGCACTGCTCGGGGCCGTTCGCCGTAACACCGAGAGCCCGCTGAAGCTCGCGCGCAACATCGACTGGCGAAAGACCATTCACCGCAACCTGCGCGGCTGGGACAGCGCGCGGCAACGCCTCGTGCCCGATCGCATCTACTTCTGGGCAAATCAGCGGCGTCGCCACGAGTGGGACATCGCGATCTGCGTCGACCAGTCCGGATCGATGGCGCAGAGCGTGGTCTACAGCTCGGTGATGGCGGCGATCTTCGCGTCGCTCGACGTCGTGCGAACGCGCCTGCTGTTCTTCGACACGGAGATCGTCGACGTCACGCCGCTGCTCACGGATCCGGTCGAGGTGCTGTTCGCATCGCAGCTCGGTGGTGGCACGGACATCAATCGCGCGGTCGCCTACGCGCAAGAGCACTTCATCGAGAACCCCGAGAAGACGATCTTCCTCTTGATCACCGATCTCTACGAGGGCGGTGACGCGTCGCAGCTCGTCGCGCGCGTGCGAACGCTGTGCGAGAGCAAGACCAAGGTGCTCGTCCTGCTCGCGCTCTCCGACGCGGGGACGCCGAGCTACGATCACGAGCTGGCCGCTCAGCTCACGGCGCTCGGCGCATACTGTTTTGGCTGCACGCCCAAGCTGCTCGTGAAGGTCGTCGAGAAGATCATGAAGCACCAAGACCCCGCGATCGTGATCGCAGAGGCCGGAGCAAAGCGTGGCTGATGCACCCAAGATCACCGTCGCCGAGCTCCGCGCGATCGTCACGGATGCTGGCGAGCTCGCGAAGGGCGCAAAGATCGTCGACGACAAGGGCCTCTCCAACCTGTCGCGCCACGAGCACAAGCTGTTCGCCGATGCGGCCGGTAGCACGACGTACAAGGTGCAAGCGATCCACGAGGACAAGGGATGGCGCGCTCGGTGCTCGTGCATGGCCGCGCGCTCGCGTCCGTTCTGCAAACACGGCGCCGCGCTGCTCGTCGCGTGGCAGCGCTCTCCTGACGCGTTTGCCGTCTCCGATGCGCCGCCGCCCGGCTCGGGTGATGCCAAGAAGAAGGCCGTCAAGTCGGGGAAGGTCGACGTCAAAGCGCTGATGGCGAAGGGCGTGGAGCAAGTCGCGACGCTCGTGCGCGAGCTCGCCGTGACAGGTGCTGCGTCCCTCGCCGACGACCGCGGAGATCAAGTTCGCGCGCTCGGCGAGAACCTGCGCGAGCACAAGTTGCGGCGCCTATCTGCCAAGACGATCGCGCTCGCCGATCTCGTCGATACCGCTCGCTCCAAGGGCGACGACTTCGATCACCTCGCGTACGCGGAGCTGCTCGGTGATCTGTTGCTCACCGCGCGCAAGCTCGAGAAGCACATCGCGGGCGAGGCTCTCGAGGATCGCCACGTCGAGGAGCTCATCGGAAAGACGTGGACCAAGAAGGATCGCGGCGCGATCGATGGTCTCGATCTCGTCGAGGTCGCGTTCCTGCAGCGCGAGACGCCCGACAACTTTGTCATTCGCGAGAGCCGCTTCGTAGACGCCAAGACCGGCGAGCACTACAGCGAGAAGCAGATCCTTCCCGGCTTCCTCGTGAAGCGCACGCCGCCAAAGCTGAGCTACGCCGGCAAGTTGCTGCGGGGCGCCGGCGGTGGCTTGTATCCGGGCTTCTCGCCGCGGCGCACCGACCTCGAGTCCCCGGGCACGGCCGAAGCACTGAAGGCAGAGGCGCTCGACGCGCTCGTCGAGAAAGCCGTCCCGAGCGTGAAGGCGGCGATCGCCGCGCTCGCGGATCACAAGAAGGACGTGTTCGCGCCGGAGACGCTGCCTGTCGTGATCGCGTGCGACATGGTGATCGCGGATCGCGGCCGCCTGCAGCTCGCGGGTGCAGATGGCTCGGCGGTGTTCTTGCCCGACGACGACGAGGCCGCTGATCGTCTCGCATCCGCTCTCGCGGGTGTCTCGCTCGACGCGGTCATCGGCGACCTGACGCTCGATGGAGCGCTGCCGACACTGTCGCCGCTCGCCGTGGTCGTGCGCGGCAAGGGTGGCAAAGGACCGCGCGAGCTGCGGTCGATCGCGACGGGCATGGCGAAGCCTCAGTCCCGCAAGGTTCGCGTCGAGGCGCGGGCGGGCGCTCGCAAATCCAACTGGGCGTACACGGCGCGCGCGCTGGATCTCTCCACTGCTGCCATCGCCCTTGGTGAGATTCGCGAGGAGCTCGCGGACCTCGTCTACACCGGCCTCTCGTCGGTGACTCCGCGCCGCGTGGAAGCGATGGCGACGCGCCTCGGCGAGCTCAGCCTGGCGAAGCAAGCGGACCTGTTGCGCGCTACCGCTGCACGCGCGGACGCGTCTGACCGTCTCGATGACATCATTCGCTTGCATCAAGTGCTCGGGATCGCGCTCGCGCGGCTCGCGGGGGCAGCGCATGTCGAGCGCGACGCACTCGCCGCGTCGCCGATGTTCGCGAGCGTGTTCGTGCGCAAAGCGACGGAGCTGCTCGCCCCCGCGGAGATCCGCATCAAGCTCGCGCGCGGCGAGGTGAATCGCTTCGAGGCGGCGGCGCTGACGGGCCGCTACTACGAGACGCTGTCGCCAGACTCGCTCGTCGAGCAAGTCTTCCCCGCATGGGCCGACGGCTCCGCGTCGCCGTACATCGCGCTCGCGGCACGTGCTCGTCCCGAGGCCGCCATCGCATCGGCGCGTCGCGTCGTCGGCGGGCGATACCCACGCATGGCATCCATCACCGCGCTTCGCGTTCTCGAGGCGCTCGGCAGTGACGAGGCAAAGCGTGGGCTCCATGCGGTGGAGACACGACACGCGGACTCCACGCTGCGCAGCATGGCGCGCAACGCGATAGGCCGGCTCGCGGGACTCTCGACCGACCTCGATCCCAAGCTGCTCGCGACGCGTACGGCGCTGTTCAACGCGAGTACCAAGGACGAGCGCGCGCGATCTGCGGAGCGCCTTGCCGATGCGGGCGACGTTGGAGCCATTCCCTATCTGCGCACGAGCTTCTCGGGAGACATCTCGGGCGACGTGCGCGATGCCGCGGGTCGCGCGCTCGGCCGACTCGGCGATGCCGAGAGTGTCGATACGTTCTGCGTCGCCCTCGCGCAACGCGACGTAGACCACGAGCGCGCAAAGACGTCGGCGTACGCGCTCGGCTCGCTCGGGGATGTGCGCGGTCTCGCGGCTCTCGTCGACGCGTACCGCGCGAGCTGGCTGACGGGCACCGTCGCGGAGTCACTCGCTGCGATCGGTCCCGCTGCGATCCCGTTGTTGCTCGAAGTGATCGAGCTGGATCCCGCGCTGCTGAAGCGCTCGACCGCCACGACCGTATTCGAGGATCTGCGCTCCGAGGATCTTTTGCCGGCCCTCGTCGAGCGGATCGAGGCGTTGGCAAAAGACGGCGATTTCGTGCCGCGCGCGACCGCGCTCGTGGATCTCGTCAAGAACCGCGCGCACGTCGTGAGTGAGATCGGCGCGAAGATCATGAAGCTGCGGCCGGATCTCGTCGAGAAATCGGCGAGTCGCGAGGCTCGAGCGCTCGCTCGTAAGGTCGGCGCGACGCCCGTCTGATAAGCGCGCCCATCTGCGTACATCGCGCCCCGGCTCACCTCGACCTGACGGTCGCGCGCGCCGTTCGCGCTTACCATGGAACGATGCGAACCATTCCAATGCTTCTCGTTCTGGTGGCGGCGTGCGGTAGCAGTGATGGCAGCGGCGAAATGGTCCTCGGTGGCTCTCTCACGGGAGAGGCCAACGGGAGCACGTTCAGCGGCAAGTTCGGCTTCGCCGGAACGCATGACGGGAAGCCGATCATCGCGATCGGCGAGGCGAACCTCGATTGTGGCGCCGACCCGGCCCACAGCGAGGTCCACGGAATCGGAGCCATGGTCACGAACTTCAGCTACGACATGACGGTCGCGCAGCCGGACGCATTCGTCGAGGTGTTCCGCTATCAGGGCACGCAGTACTCGCTCGGCGGTTCTGACGGCGTGTTGACGCTGACCGAGGTCACCCCCGACACCGTCGCCGGCACGGTGGACTTCGACTACGCCGCTGGCAGCGGCGGCGATAGTTACTCCGCGCACGGCGACTTCATCCTGACGCGCTGCCCGTGAGGTACGATGATCCGATGCGAACGTTTGCTCTGCTCCTGGTGGTGTTGGCAGCGTGTGGTGGCGATAGCGGTGCGCCGATCGAATCGGGCAGCGTCAGCGGCTCGTACAAAGGCACCGCGTTCACGCCGAAGTTTGGCTTTGCGACCGTCTACCAGGGCACGCCCCTGTTGGGCTTGGCGACGAGCGGCGTCGGATGCGGCAGCGAAAACATGAGCAGCCCGCCCGGCGGGCACGGGATCATCATCTCGGGCTTCACGTACACGGCGTCCTCGTTCGCCAGTGCGACCGTCCAGATCTTCGAGAACGCGGGCGGGAACTACAGCTCGTATGGATCGACCGGTACGCTCACGCTCACCGATATCAACGACACGACGATCGCGGGATCCGTGATGTTTACGACGACGAACAGCGACAACGAGACGTACTCCGCGAGCGGAGACTTCGTCATCGATCATTGTCCTCAGTAGGCTGCGCGACGCGCGCCAACAATCCGCCGCGCTGCACGAGTTGCTGCAGGGCGGGGGAGTCGATGCCGGTCGGCTCGGGCGGTGCTTGTCCGGACGTGCGCGCGCGCTCGATCGCGATCTCGAGGTAGCCCGCGATCTCCGTCGGAACCACGTCTCCTCCTTCGAGCAGCTCCGTGAGGCTCGCGCTCAAGCGGCGCGCGTAGGTGACGATATACATCGCGCGCTCCTCACCTTCGCGCAGGCGCGCTGGCTCCGCGAGCATGCGTTCGAGTGACACCTCGGCGGCTTCGAGAGCAAGACCGACCTCGCGGCGCGCGACGACGACGCTCTCCCGAGGGTGGCCGGCGGTGCACAGTCGCACGTAGCGGGCGAGCGCATCGAGAACGCCATCGAGAGCAGGACCGAGGCGCAGGCGTTCGCGCGACGGAATGATCAACGCGGCGACGAGCGCGAGAGCTCCCCCGAGGGCGACATCGATGACGCGGGCGGCGCCGGTGTGCCAATCGGCATGCGACAGGTCCGTGATCAGAACGAACACGGGCGTCAGAAACAGCACGAACAGCCGGTAGCTGCGCGAGCGCAACACGACGGCGAGCACCGCGAGGGGGAACAAGATCATCGTCAGCACGAGCGGGTCATGCACCACGGTGATCAACGCGAACGTCATGGTGGCGCCGAGGATCGTTCCGAGGACGCGCTCGGCCGCGCGCACGAGGGTCGGACCGAGGTACGGCTGGAGCACGGCGACCGCCGTCACCGGCACCCAGGTTGGATGCGCGGGCGTGTACGTGTGTCCAACAGTGAGCGCGACCGCGGCGAGGAGGCTGATCCGCAATGCGTGATGGAGGATCGGACCGCGCGTCGAGAGGGCATCGCGCAGCCGTCTCCTCCACGGCGCATGGACCGGAGCGCCGCTCGCCGCTACCGGTTGGCCGCCGTGATCCAGATCGCCGGCGATCGCAGCGATCGCGAGGGTCTCGCGCACGATCGCGCTGTCGCCTTCGAGCGTGACGCGCTCACCGGCACTGCGCAGATAGAGGTCGCGAGCGATGGAGCGATAGGCAGCGCCGAGATCCCTTGGTGCGGGCGCGCCGCGCTCGACCTGTTCCGCGGCGGCGATGAGGCGAAAGAACACGTCTTCCGCGGCACCGACGAGCGCGCGGAGGTTGGCTCCGGCGGGAGTCTCGCCCGCGTGTCGTGCGCGAACTGCGAGCGTCGTCGCGCGCGCTTGCTCGAGAGCGGTGCGGACCGCGCGTTGGTGGCGGCGAGCGAGGTCCGGCCAGTCGTCGGGCGCGGCGATCGCGATCGCGTCGGCGTATTCCGCGAGGCGATCGAACACTCGCGCGACCGCGACGCGAACCGGCCGGTGACGCCAGATCGGCCACGCGATCGCAGACGTGATCATCGCGAGCGCGACGCCCGCTGCAAACATCGGCACGTAGAGGAGGGGAGGGCGATGAGCGGCTGCGATCGTGGCGGTGATCGACACGATGGTCCCTACGCTCTGCGCCGTCGCCCCGAGCGAGGCAGCGAACGAGCCCGTGAAGACGACCGCAGCGAGCACGACCGCCGCCGCAACAGTCGTCGTCGCCGAGAGACTGACGAGCGTCAGCGCGATGGTGCTGCAGACCAGAAACGACATCACCGCGCGAATGCGGGGAGTGCGCGCTCCACCCGGATCGGCGAGTGCTCCGAGCCAACCACCTAGCGCGACCCATGCGAGCTCGGGCCGGTGCAGCTCGCCCGCCAGGAAGAACGGGACGATGGTGACGAGCGCGGCACGAACGCCGTTTGCGAGCTCGGGCGCGAGGACAGCGAGACGAGCGCGTGTTGCGACCTCGCCGGCCTGCATGGCTCCACTGTAGGTCCGAGGCAGTTTCATCGCCACGGGTCCTTAACCTTTGTATTGCGGTAGCGTCTATCGACCCATGGAGCAGCCAGAACTCCTCGCGGGCCTCGCCGCCGCTGCGCTCGCAGCGTGCAGCAAGCCGGCAAAGCCAGTCGCCACGCCCACTGCGAGCGCGCCGGTCCCGCGGACTCCGCTCGAAGGCGGTGCGACCCCGCGCGATGCGGTCCACATGCTCTCGCGACTATCGTTCGGGCCGCGCCCCGGCGAAGCGGATGTCGTCTCCCACAACATGAGCGGGTGGCTCGAGGAGCAACTCGCGCCCCAGACAATTCACGATCCGCGCGGTGCGGCCGCACTCGTGCCGTTCGAGGACGCGCTCGCACCGTCCGATCAGCTCGAGGAGGCTGTCGCGGAAGCAGCGGCGGAGGATGGCAAGCGCGGGAAACAGCAGGAGCGCCGCGATCTCCTTCTCGATACGCAGATGACGGCCGTCGCGCGTCACATCGCGAGCGAGCGTCAGCTGTTCGAGGTGATGACCGACTTCTGGACCAATCACTTCAGCGTGTCGCTGCAGAAGGGAAAGGTTCGCTTCCTCGCTGCTGACTTCGTCGAGAGGACGATCCGGCCCAATGCGCTCGGCAGCTTTGTCGATCTGCTCAAAGCGACTGCGCGCCACCCCGCGATGCTGCTGTATCTCGACAACGCCGAGAGCGTCGCGCCCAAGCCTGGCTCCAAGCAGGCGCAGAAGGGCCGCGGTCTCAACGAGAACTACGCGCGCGAGCTGATGGAGCTGCACACGCTCGGCGTCGACGGTGGGTATACGCAGCAGGACGTCGTCGAGGTCGCCCGCGTGCTCACCGGCTGGAGCGTGCAAGACGGCGAGTACATGTTCCGCTCGCGCCTGCACGACGACGGCGAGAAGACAGTTCTCGGTACGCATTTCCCGGCCGGTGGCGACGAGCGTGAAGGCGTTCGGTTGCTCGAGCTTCTCGCGACGCATCCCGCAACCGCTCACCACGTGTGTACGCGCTTGTGCATGCGGCTCGTCGCAGATTCGCCGCCACCCGGAGTGGTGACGGACGCAGTCGCGGTGTGGACAGCGACGAGCGGCAACATCGCGCAAGTCATTCGCGCCATCGTTCGCTCGCCCGCGTTCTGGGACAACAGCGTCCGCAACACCAAGGTGAAATCGCCGCTCGAGCTCGTCGCGAGCGCGGTGCGCGCGGTCGGTGGACACGTCGACGATGTCGGTCTCGCGAAGGTGCTGAACAAGCTCGGGCAAGCGCCCCTCGTCGCGCCGGCACCGACTGGCTATGCCGACTCCGCTGCCGCATGGCTCTCCACGGCGAGCACGCTCGAGCGAATGGACGTCGCGCTCGGCCTCGCGAGTGGAAAGCTGCCTGGTGTCACTGTCGATCTCGACCATGTGCTGCCGCTACCCGATGGCCGCTCGCTCACCGTGTGGCGCGACGCGACGCTCGCCACACTGGACGCGATGATCCCCGGTGGTCTCGGCGATCACACGCGCGCCACGATCTCTGACTGGATGGCGCGTCCCAAGCAACCCGAACAGGCTCGCACCCTCGCGGTCGCTCTCGCGTTTGCGAGCCCGGAGTTTCAACGCCAATGACCTGGTCTCGACGCGGCTTCTTCGCTGGTGCGGGTGCTGGTCTCGCGACGCTGTTTGCCCGGGGAGCGCTGCGCGCGTTCGCGGCTCCCGACGCGTCGACCAAGACGGTCGTCGTGCTCATGCAGCGCGGTGCGTGCGACGGTCTCGCGATGATCCCACCGCATGGGGATCCAGAGCTCGGCCGCGCCCGCCCGTCGCTGGCTACTGCGCTCGGCGCGAACCTCGTCGATCTCGACGGTCAGTTCGGCCTCCACGCGGGACTCGCTCCGTTGCTCGATCATTGGACCGCGGGCCGCCTCGCGATCGTTCCCGCTGTCGGTCTGACCGGCGCCTCGCGCTCGCACTTCGAGGCGCAAGATCTCCTGGAGCAGGGCGGCGCCCCGTCCGATACGGGATGGGCCAATCGCGCCATCGCTCATCGCGCTCACACCGACACGACCGCGATCGCCGTCGGCAATTCGCTCCCTCGCGCGCTCGCGGGCGACCAACCGGCACTCGTCGTCGAGCAGAGCGGCGAGATCGGCGTCGCGCGCAAGACCCAGCCGAAGAAGCGGGACGCGATCATCGCTGCCCTCACGGATCTGTACGCGCAGGGTGACGACCCGTTCACGAGCACCGCGCGTCGCGCCCTCGCATCAGCGCAGCGCATCGAAGCGGCCCTTGCAGCGCAGCCGGCAGCGACCAAGCCGCAGGGCCCGATCGGACAAGCGCTGGTCACGGCCGCGCGGCTCATCCGCGCTCGGCTCGGCGCCGAGCTCATCGTCGTCGATACCGGCGGCTGGGACACGCACACGGCAGAATCCCAGCGCCTCGATCGACAATTCCACATGCTAGGCGATGCGATCGCTGCGTTCGCGACGGAGCTCGGCGATCAGCTCGCCGACGTCACGCTCGTCACGATCTCCGAGTTCGGCCGCACTGTTCGCGAGAACGGCACCGGGGGCACCGACCACGGCACCGCGACGATGTCTCTCGTGCTCGGCGGAGCCGTCCACGGCAAGCGCATCGTCGGGGCGTGGCCGGGCCTCACCACCGATAAGTTATTCGAAGGTCGCGATCTCGCGATCACGACGGATTCGCGCGACTTGCTCGGAGACGTCCTCGCCGGCACGCTCGCCGTCGATTCGCCCACGCTGGCCGCGCTGTTTCCCGATCACGCGCACAAGCCTCTCGGCCTGATGCGTGCGTAGGGATGATCAGCCGCCAACTTTCTTACCGAGATCGCGGCCCTTGTCCTCGAGCTTGTCCGCGCCCTGTTTGACCTTGTCGGCCACGGTCTCCGAGCCGTTCTTGATCTTCTGACCTGCCTTGTCAGCCACGTCCTTTGCCTTGTCCGCCGCGTTGTCGATCTTGTCTTTGAGGTTGTCGTTCATGCTCGATGTAGGAGCAATGACGCGGCCAAGATCGTCGACGGAGGCTCGCGTAGATGCGCCGCGTCGAACGTGCGCTCACGCCACATGCGCGTTAGTCGGCAGGCGGCGCAGGGAGCTTGTTTTGCGTGACGTGGGCTTCCCTCACGAGTTGCTCCCATAGCGTGTCGGTGCTGATGAGTGTCTGCAGCGTCGTCAGGCCGGCGGAGTAGCTATTGGTGAATCGTGGATCGTCGTGAGCATTCGCCGCAGCGACCATTCCGTCGATGTTCCCTGCGAGTTGCTCGCAGAGCTCGCGATAGCTCTCGTGCGCGGTCTTGAACGCGGTCGGAGGCGTGATGTTCGCCATCAGCGTGCTCGCCGTGTGCAGCGTCTTCGCCGCATGGAGCAGCTCCGGCGGTGCCGCAGGCTGATTGGCGAGGGCGCCGCTCGTCGCCTTCAGGATCTGCTCGCCGTCCTGCATGCGCGCCATCGCCACCGGCATCTTCTCGTTCACGTATGCATTCGACGCCGCGTCCGTCTTCTTGCAACCGGTGGCGAGCGCAACAACAGCAACGATGGTGATCCACATCCGCATCCGCCGAGCATAGCGCTAGGCAAGGCATCCAAGCGAATCGAGGGTCGTGCGGACGGCCTCGTCGAGCCCGGTGTGAGGCTCTTCTCCGAGAATCGCGACGAGACGCTCGTTACTCATCCGCAGCGACTCGCGCCACAGGTAGCGCATCTCCTTCACCTCGCGCATGAACGTCACGAACGGTGCCGCGAGCGGAACGATCCACCACGGGAACGACTTCACCTTTGCGCCGTGACCAGCGACGCGCGCGATCGCGGTTGCCATCTCCGTTCCGTCCTCGTCGAAGAAGCCGTCCATGTGATAGACGGCGAACGCCGGGAGCGACGCGGCTCGCTCGACGAGTCGCACCATCGTCTCCGCGACGTCAGGCAGGTATGCCCATTGATGTCCGACGCCGCGGTGCGCGGGATTGCGAATCGTCCCGACCTTCTCGCCCGGCTTCACGAGCGCGCCGCTGAACCAATTGTTCGCCGCGTTGGGACCGAAGTAGTCGCCGGCCCGCACGATGATCACTTGCACATCCGTGCTCGCCGCTTCCAGCCGGCGCTCCATCTCCACGCGCAACGCGCCCTTCTTGCTCTGCGGATGCTGCGGGCTGTTCTCGCGCAGCGTGGGAAATGCGTCGGGACCGAAGTTGTAGACGGTGCCCGGGAACACGATCCGCGCCCGCGTCGCCTTTGCCGCTGCGATCGTGTTGTCGAGCATCGGCAGAACGAGCTTCTCCCAGTCGCGATAGCCCGGCGGATTGACCGCGTGAACGATGACCTCCGCGTCCCGTGCCGCCGCGAGCACGTCCGCTGCGTTCATCGCGTCGCCCTGCACCCACTCGTATGCGGGCAGCTTCTTCGCACCGGCAGCTACATCGCGACCCATCGCCCGCACGCGCCAACCGCGCGCCAGCAGGGTCTTTGCGACCGCGCCACCGATTCCGCCCGTGGCTCCCAGCACCAGCGCCAGCTTCGTTTCCGTGTTCTGCATGCCCTTACTCTGGGCGTTCTTGCCGATAAACGGAATTGTCGAAGAATGTGCATCTGATATACAAAAATGCATGGGCGATCCACCGTGGGACCTCTACCGCACGTTCCTCAGCGTCCTCGAGCGGGGCACGCTCTCCGGTGCGGCGCGCGACCTCGGCCTGACCCAACCCACGGTCGGGCGCCACGTCGACGCGCTCGAAAGGTCACTCGGTGCGGAGCTGTTCACCCGTTCGCAGAGCGGCCTCCAGCCGACCGAGCTCGCGCGGGAGCTGCAACCGTACGCGTCGTCGCTTGCCGCCACCTCTGCGTCATTGCTTCGCACGGCGTCCGCCAAGCGCGACCAGATCGCCGGTACCGTGCGCGTGAGTGCGAGCGAGGTCATGGCCGTGGAGGTTCTGCCCGCTCTGATCGCCGCGCTTCAAGACGACCATCCCGCGCTCCACATCGAGCTCTCCGCGTCAGATCAGGTCGAGGATCTTCTACACCGCGCAGCTGACGTCGCCGTGCGCATGACGGAGCCTTCGCAGGAAGCTCTCGTCGTGAAGCGCATCGGTGGTGTCCCTGTCGGCCTGTTCGCGCATCGCCGCTACTTGGATCGCCACGGCACGCCGCGCAGCCCCGGTGACCTCACCGAGCATCGCGTCATCGGATACGACCGGCAGAGCGCGTACGTGCGTCTGATGTTCAAGCGCTATCCGGCGCTCGCGAAGCTGACGCCATCGTTCCGCGCGGATAGCAACCTCGCGCAACTCGCCGCGATTCGCTCCGGCGTTGGCATCGGGTTCTGTCAGGTCGGCGTCGTCGCGGACGAGCCGGAGATCGTGCGCGTCCTCCCTCGCGCGTTTGACGTCTCGCTCGAAACGTACGTCGCGATGCACGAGAACCTGCGCGCATCGCCGCGGTGCCGCGTCGTGTTCGATGCGCTCGTCGCCGGCCTCTCCGCGTACCTGAAGGCGGGCCGCGGCGTGCGACCTAGCGCGTCGTGATCTGGGCAAACCGCCTGGGGCAATTCGCCTCGTGCAAGAAAGCGCGGAGCTCTCGCGCCGGCGATATCGGCTGCGAGATCGAACGCGTGTATCGTGATCGAGATGTACCGGGGGGCTTCCCTCGCGCTCGCCGCGATCGCGCTGAGCGCAACGCCAGCGTTCGCTGATGACGATCCGCCGACGGCGATGGGCATGCTCGCCGCCAAGGGCAACCACGACCTCGAAGACGAAGCGTGGAACGTCTACGCGCAGATGACCTATATCTCGCTGTGGAAGCGCGCGTTCGATGCGCAGTACACGGACGTCGACGGCGCCGTGAACTCGCTGCTGCCCAGCAACGAGCGCAGCTTCACCGCGACCTTCACCGTGTTCCTCGGCG
The DNA here is from genome assembly GCA_036499725.1 of Kofleriaceae bacterium. Lineage (GTDB taxonomy): Bacteria > Myxococcota_A > Polyangia > Haliangiales > Haliangiaceae > JABFXX01. The sequence goes on along the minus strand of DASYDE010000024.1, from coordinate 8,551 downwards.
TGCGGATCTGGAAGCACCTCGAGGCCTACGTGGTACCCGAGGTCGTTTCCGAGCGCGCGCTGACGAACCTCCACGGCCTCGGTGGATCGATCCCGAACTTCGAACTGCAGAAGTCGGGCTCGACGACGCCCAAGCTCTACCGGTCGCGCCTGTACCTGCGTGACACGATCGATCTCGGCGGCGAGCGCATTCACAAAGACTCCGGCCAGCAGCAGCTCGGCGGTAGCGTCGATAGTCGCCGCCTCGTATTCACGCTCGGCAACTTCACCGTTCTCGACGTGCTCGATAAGAGCGCGGTCATCGGCGACATGCGCAGCTCGATCATGAACATGGCGTTCATGACGCACGCGTCGTGGGACTTCGCGGCCGATGCGCGCGGCTATTCGTGGGGTGGCGTCGCGGAGCTGTACTGGGACGACTGGGCGGTGCGCGTCGCTCGCATGCAGCCGCCGAAGGACCCGAACGGCCTACCGATCGATTTTCACTTCTGGCGCTACTACAACGACTCGATGGAGATCGAGCACGACCACAAGATCAACGGCAAGGTCGGCTCGATCAAAGTGGTTGGCTATCGCAACCACGAATTTGTCGGCAACTTCGCCGATGCGATCGACGAGCTCGGCAATAACCACACCGCGGCCAATTGCCCGGAAGGCTCGGTCACGTACGGCTCGACGAACGCGAGCGCGCCGGATCTCTGCTGGGTGCGCAAGCCGAACCTCAAGCACGGCGCGGGCGTCGCGATCGAGCAGTTCGTCGCGCCCGGCGTCGGCATCTTCGCGCGCGCGATGTACTCCGAGGGACGCACCGAGGTCGACGCGTACAACTCTGCGGATCGCGACGTCAGCATCGGCTCCGTCGCGCGTGGTCTGCTATGGCACCGCCCGAACGACACGGCCGGCGTTGGTCTCGGCTTCAGCTGGATCTCGGATGTCCACGCGCAGTACCTCGAGCTCGGCGGCATCGACGCGTTCGTCGGCGATGGCCGTCTCACGAAGGGTACGGAGGGCAACTTCGAGGTGTTCTACAGCGCACACGTGTGGGGACCGCTCTGGCTCGGCGGCGACTACCAGCGTCTGTGGAACCCCGGCTTCAACAAGGATCGCGGACCGCTAAACGTCTACGGCGTACGCGGTCACGCCGAGTTCTGATCAACGCGTCGCACTGGGAGGAGCGACCGACGCCGGTGTCGGTCCTGCACCAGGGACGGTCACCACAGGAATCGGCGCCGGTTGCGCAGGCGCGACCGGAACGTCGCGCTCTAGCTCCGCGAGCGTTGCTGTCTCTGCGAGCACCCCATGGCTCGGCAGGTCTGCGACCGTCTGCGCGAGATCCTCTTGTAGTCCTAGCTCGTGCTCGAGGTCCTTCACGCGTCGTTGATAGTGTTCGAACGAGATCCGGCTCACGCTGGAGCTGTCGTGCGCGGCGCGGAGGCCGAAGGTCGTCACGGCATCGTGACGAAGTACCTCGAGCAGATGCTGCTCGCTCGCTCTGGCCGCGTCGGCAGGCGTGAACAGATCCAGCCCCGTCGGCGTCCCGAGAAACACGCGGCCGAGTCGTCCCGCCGCCGTACTCGCGCTGGCAGGAGATGAACCGCCCTGTGGCGGAAGGTCCTCGAAGACAATCAGCGGGCGCGTCTGCTTGGGGAAGTCCGCCGGGTAGATCGCGAACACGAGGGTTCCGTCACTACGCGCGTGAACGGACGCGGTCAACGCACCTGCGCGAAAGAACGGCGGGTCCGAGATTCCGCGGGCGACATCGATGACCTGAGCTCTCGCCGCAGCATCGAACTCCGCCGCGCTCGTCGCTGGCCGATGGGTCCGCTCCAGTGTGGTCATCAGGTCGTGAACCTGATCGACGGCGACGGCGACGTTCAGCGCGTTGCCCGCAGAGTAGTCGGCGTGAAAGATCCCGACGAGCTCGAACTCGCCCGTCGCGCACGAGACCGCGAGGACCGGCGAACCCGAGTTGCCCTCGGATAAGGCCGCGTCGATAACGAAGTCGTCGTGATTCCAATCACGATAGTCATCGTGGTCGTACGCGTTGATGACCTTTCCCGTGCTCGTCGCACGGAACGCACCGAGTGGAAAACCACGAACCTCGACGATGGCGCGCGCGCGAAGTTCGGCGCTCTTGCCGACCTTCCACGGCAAGATCTGGAGGCTCGTGTGAGCTCGCAGGACAGCGACATCCAGCTGCGGATCGGTCACGACGCGGGTAAGCGAGATGTCGTCAGCAGCGTAGTGGTCCTGATCGTTGTCGACGATCCACAACGCGTCCGACACGCGTTTGCAGCCGGAGCCCACGCCGGCGACCGGGTGATCCTCGTCGGTGACCGCTGGCCACTCCGCCACGTGCTGGTTTGTCAGGAGCAACGTGTCCTTGCCGTCATGCCGATAGCCGAATGCCGTCCCGTAGGCGACGACGCTCTTGCGTGCGTGCTTGACGTTCGCGTCAGATCCGTAGGCAAGACACTCGTAGGTCGCGGTGGTTCTGACCGCAAAAACGAACGGCGGAGTTCGAGACTCGATGTCGCGGGCAGTCGGAGATAGAAACGACAGATCCTCCGCATAGGTCCCCACGCATCGCCCTCCTATCTCCACCTTGGGGGGCGCGAGCGGAGTGCGCGCCGGGGGCATGGTGGCTCTCACGCGTGGAGCGGCGCTCACCGCTCTCGTACCGGACAGCACGAAGATCAACGCCAGAACGCTTCGAGCATGCACGGTCATAGTGTGCGTCCGGGCGACGCGGCGAGCAACGGTTCTCGCGGCGCGCCGAGTGTTCGTTCAGGGAGCGGTCCACTCGCGATCGAGCATCCGGAACCACGCGGTGTCGCGATTCCGGCCCTTGATGATGTAGTGCGCATCCTGGACGCCCTCGAACGTGAAGCCGTAGCTCAGCGCCGCGCGCCGCGAGGCCTCGTTGCGCGCATCGCACTTCCACTCCGCGCGTCGATAGCCGAGTGAGAACACGTGCGCGAGCATCAGCAGCGTCGCCGCGCGCGAGATGCCGGTGCCCTGGGCGATCGGCCCGTACCAGATCGAGCCCAGCTCGACCTTGAGATGGGCGGGGTGGTTCGCGATCAGATTCAGCACTCCGACGGCGACGCCCGACGGATGCCGCACGACCCATGGGCGCCCATCCTCGGCGTTCATCTGCGGGACGAGCCACGCGCGCAGCTCGTCGGTGGATCCGAACGGCCCCGCATTCATGTAGCGCCAGATCCGCGCCTCGGGGTCGTAGGCCGGGAGCCGACGTTCGCCGAGCGTGAACGCTTCACCGTTGGAGACGTCGTACAGCGCGCGCACGTCTCGATCGAGATCGAGCGCCTCGAGCACGACACGATCGTCGCGCAGCACGTGCGCTGCGGGCTTCTTGGGCAGCGACGCGCAGCGCGCGAGAACATCGTCGGAGAGTCGCGGCTCCGCAGGAGGTAGCTCGTCGGGCATCGCGCTATTAGAACGCACTGCGCTCGTTCGGGTAAGCCTCGTGCAGTCCCCTTGTCCATGGGTAGCGGGGGCGATCCTCGCTCACGTATGATGGCCGGATGCATCGGATGGGGTGTCTGTGGATAGGCATGTTGTTGGTCGGTTGCGCTGCGGGCGGCGCAACGGTGCGCCAGCGTGCGCACGAGGCGGAGGATCGCGGGGACTACTATGCCGCGACCCAGGGCTTCCTCTACGAGGCCAAGAACTCGACGATGTCGCAGTACGACCGGACGCGCGACGACGCGAATCGCGTCGAGACCAAGTGGATCCGCGCCGAGCTCGCCAAGCTCGAGACCGTCGAGCCCAGCGTGGCGTACTCCAAGGCGCAGCGACTCGAGACCCAGGCGAACGAGTGGATCCTCGGCGTCGACCTAGATCACGAAATCGATACGGCGATCGCGAAGACCGTCGCGCGCATGATTCCGACCATCGCAACGCCGGAGCTCCTCGCATCGGACCCGATCGCCGCACGCGATCGCTCGCTCTCGCTGATCTCTTCGCTCGATACGGATCTCGCCGCACCAGCGCGCGACACCTACAACAAGATCTTCGCCGAGCTGGCCGCCAAGGAGACCGTCGCTGCGACCGACGCCGCGAAGGCGGGCCGGGTGGCGACGGCGTTCTTTCACCGCAAGCACGCCGATGCGTACGCGCTCGGGACGGACACCGCCACCGCCGAGGAGCGCGCTGCCGTCGACAAGATCTCCGGTACGGAGTGGAGATTCGACGGCACGTGGACGAGTTGTAGCGAAGTCGATAATGCGCTCTCGGACTTTGCGAAGTCTGTCCGCTCGGGTGGCGGCCGCAAGGGTGTCGTTCACGCGACCATCGGGACGTGCGGCGGCGGCCACGAAGACAAGGTCACCGACTCGCACAAGGAGAAGATGGAAGTCGGCGACGGTCCTCGTCACGACATCACCACGCAGGACGTCTACGTCGACGACCATGGCAAGCAGCACGACGTGGAAGGGCCGGACAGCAAGCACACCATCATCGGTATCGCGCCGACGCACACGGAGTCCTACGATGTCTCGACGCACGAGCGAACGCAGACGTACGAGATCCACGGCGCCATCACCACGACCATCGAAGGCGCGGCACCTACGACGTCCCCGCTCGACTTCTCCGATTCGATCACGAGCAAGGAAGAAGTCTCTCTCGGGCAGGTGAAATTTCTCGACGGTGGCAACTACCGCGAGGCCTCCGAACCGGACAAGGAGCGTGCGGCGGCCTTGCACGACATCGAGGCCGCGGTTCGTCACGCTGGTGACTCGCTCGCGGCGGAGCTCGCGGAGAAGGCTGCTTCGATCACGGATCCAGATGCGCACATCGAAGCACTGCTCGTCGCTGCGCGCGCTGGTGCACTACCCGCTGCCGCGGGGGCCGAGCTGACGGCGAAGTTCCACGAGCCCGCGAGCGACATCACCGCGCTCGTCGCATACGAGGACCTCTCGTTCCGCGGATCGACACCTAGCGTCGACAGCACGGCGCTCGAAATTCCGGCCCCACACGCCGACGCGGATGCTGTCGCGGGTAGCGAGCGCATCAAGCCGTTCATCGATGCGCGTCGCCCCGGTTCCAACGTCAACGGCGACTTCGACGTCGCTCCGAATCAAACGGCGGTCGATGGCGGTGACTCCCAGCTCGGCCTCATCGTCGGCTTCCAGGTGAACGGACGTGTCGACCCCGGCCCCGTCGAGTCCGGCGCGATCGCGGGCATCGGCTGGATGCTTCGTCTCGGCTACTCCAACGGCATCGCGATCGAGACAGGGATCCCGCTGTGGCTCGGATATCGCTCGCACGGCATTGGTCTCGCGGCGCTCGGCGAGGTGGGCCTCAACAAGTTCGGCTCCGAGGGCGAATCGCCGCTGTGGGTGAACTCCGCGCTCTATCTCGGCTACGGCGCGGGGCTCTCGGTCCAGACCACGTCGATCATCGATGTCGCCGCGTCGTACCTGACGACCGCGCGCAGCACCGTGTTCATCAGCGACGAGACGATGGCGATCACGAGCGAGGACCGCTACGAGCTGCGCGTGAACCTCGTGCAGCCTGACATGCAGGACGGCGAGGAGACGATCGTGAAATCCGCCGCGATCCGTTACTCGTCGTTCGACGGCGGCACCGCCGCGCAGAAGGGCCGCATGATCACGCTGTGGCTGATGCTCGGCGCGCTCTAGTCGCGAAGAATCAGTGAAGCGCGTCGACGGCAGCAGCGAGCTCCGGTAGCGGTTTAGCGCCCGCCGGGGCTTTCTCGATCGCGGCGAAGTCGATGCCGCCGATCTTGGTTTCCATGTCGTATTCGCCGACGGTGTGATCCAGCAGCAGAAACGCGACCTGCTTCACCGCATCCGAATCGTCAAAGCCCGGCAAGTAGATCGTCACGTCGAGCTTGGGGCTCGCGACTTCGCTGACGAACTTCACGTCCGCGGGCGCGAGCTTCTTGCCGTTCATCTCGATCGAGAAGCCATCACCAGGCTGCGAGCGAGGACGAAACGCGACGATCTTCCAGCCCGCGATCGTCGGGTGGCCGTCGAAGATCTTCTGCACGGCGGGGAACAGCGCCTTGTTGCCATCGGCGCTGATCACGAGCATCCGCGTGTCTTTGTCGACACCGATCTCGCCAAACACGCCGGTCTCCACCTTGTCGAGCTCGGCGCTGATCTTCTCCATCACGCCCTGGAGGTTCTGATCGTCGTGCAACGCCTTTGCGTTGTCGGCAAACCACTTCCAGAACGTCGCGACCTTCGGGTCCGCGACCTTCGGTTCATTCGCCGTCGGTGCAGCGGGTGTGTTCTCTGCGACGTCAACTTTTGCCGGCGGGGCCTTCTTCGCGCTACACGCCGAGAGGAGCAGCGCGAGAACGACTAGACGCTTCATCGCTGAACGATAGACCACCGCGCGAGCGTCGCGGATCCACTTGCCGAAACGAAAACCGGCCCGCATCGCTGCGGACCGACTTCGTTTCCTTCGTGGAGCCAAGGGGGATCGAACCCCTGACCTCGTGAATGCCATTCACGCGCTCTCCCAGCTGAGCTATGACCCCGTAGGTGGGCGGTTAAGTACCGGTGGAGACACGACCTGTCAAGCCCCGACGGGTCTCGCGTGTACAACTCCGGCAGCAGACGTCGACGCTCCGGACGCCAAGATCCCTTCCAGCGCGCGGGGATAGCTGCCGACCGGCTAGGATGTTCGCTGATGTACCGCTGGGGAGCGGCGCTTCTCGCGCTCGTTGGCTGCGGCCGCATTGGTTTCGACGGGAGCACGAGCGTGGATGGTGGGGCGCCCGCGGATGCGTTCGTCGGGAAATGGAGCCTCGCCCAGGAGGTCGAGAACCAGGCCGACACGACGATCTCGTGGTCGCAGGATACGGCGGCCGGCACCGTCCTGATCGTGGCGTTCAACCTTCCGCCGGGCGGCGATGTAACGGCGCTGACCGATGCGGTCGGCAACGCGTTCACCCGGGTCGAGGCCGCCACCTCGACCGACTTTCAGGGCCCGCTCCAGATCTGGTCCGCGGTGAACACGGACGACGCTTCGGGCGACATTCAGATCGACTTCACGGGACCGATGCCGAACGCGCAGGTCGCGTGGGAAGTGAGCGGCTTGACCGGTGCGATCGATGAGGTGGCCGCGCTGTCGGATCAGCCCACAACCACGACGCCGGCATCGGTGGCGATCACGACGAGTAAGCCTGGTGACTTCGTCGTGTCGATCGTCAAGACAGAGACCATCGAGAGTCTGACGTCGCCGGAGTTCGCCGCCGACGCCACGATCTTCTTCGATGGCTACGCGCACCTGGCCGCGAACACCGCACCCGCTGGCACCTATCAATCGCGGTGGACGAGCACCGTGTCGATGTTCTGCACGAGCGCCGTCGCGTTCTTCAGCGACTAGTGCCCTGGACCAGAAGTCCGGAAGCGTCAGAGGCCTGTGATCTGATCGCGGCATGGGAGCCAGCAAACGCGCCGTTCGGATCGTTCTGACCGAAGAAGAGCGTGAAATCCTCGAGAACTACACTCGCCGCCGTACGACAGCGCAGGCCCTCGCGCTCCGCGCCCGCATCATTCTTCGCTGCGCAGAAGGCGGCGAGAACACCGAGATTTCCGTCGAGCTAAAGATCAACCGGAACACGGTAGGCCGATGGCGGCAGCGATTTCACGAGGCTCGGCTGAATGGATTGCTGGACGAGCCTCGCCCCGGGGCGCCGCGCCAGATCACCGACGAGAAAGTCGAACGTGTTGTTGTTGCGACCCTCGAGTCAAAACCCAAGGGCGCGACGCACTGGAGCACACGAGACATGGCCAAGCATTCCGGCTTGAGTCATTCATCTATCGGGAGAATCTGGCGGGCGTTTGGACTTCAACCGCACCGATCAGACGCGTTCCAGCTCTCGAACGACCCGCTGTTCATCGAGAAAGTTCGCGACATCGTCGGCCTGTATCTCGATCCGCCCGAGAGCGCCGTGGTCCTCTGCGTCGACGAGAAGTCTCAGGTACAAGCCCTTAACCGGATGCAACCGGTGCTGCCGATGATGACCGCGAGCAGAGAGAAGCAAACTCACACGTATGTCCGCAACGGCACCACCTCGCTGTTTGCCGCACTGGATATCGCGACCGGGCGAGTGATTGGACAATGTCGTCGGAGGCATCGCTCGACGGAGTTCATCAAGTTCCTGCAGCAGCTCGATGAGAGCGTGCCCGCACACCTCGACGTTCACGTCGTCCTCGACAATCTCCAAACCCACAAGACACCGGCAGCTCACCGGTGGTTCTTGCGACACCCGCGATTCCACGTGCACTTCACGCCAACCTACAGCTCGTGGCTGAACCAGGTCGAACGGTGGTTCGCGTTACTTGAGCAGAAGGCGCTCAAGCGCGGCGTCCATCGCTCCACGCTCGAGCTCGAGAAGGCGATCTACGAGTTCATCGAGGTGAGCAACGAGGAACCGCGGCCGTATCTTTGGACCAAGTCTGCTGATGACATTCTCGACAGCTTGAGCCGCTTTTGCGGGCGGACGCTCAGTTCGCAGGGGGCGCTTGCGAACTTCTGATCCGGGGCACTAG
>DASYDE010000023.1:0-38990 GCA_036499725.1 Kofleriaceae bacterium | reverse complement strand
TGCCCTTGATCGCTTCCCACTGCTCGTCGGTGAGGTCCACCCTCAGCCTTAGATCAGAAATTGAATCCGGCGTCGATCCCCTCGTTGAAGACCCGTTTCGGAACGGGCACTTGCACCATCAGGTTATGGGACGCGTTCTAGCGCAACGCGCGACTACGGAGCGTTCGCGTCGTCGATCGGCTGCTCGGGCGACTCCTTGCTATCGCCCGGGCCGCAGGACGAGTCGCCGTGCGGCTTCTTCGGCGCGAAGCGGTACACGTCGAGCGTCGCCTGCACGAGCAGCTCGCTCGGGTGCTGGCCGTCGGGCGCGTGCCCGTGGTCCCACTGGATGTGCTTGACCTGCGTCGAGCCGCACTTGTCGAAGATGTTGTGCGTCTTGTTGTTGTAGTCGGCCTTCATCGCGTCGAGCTCCTCGTAGGAGCAAGCACCGGGGTTGCCGCACTCGAAGTGGAACGTGTCGTACCAGGTCTTCGTGTTCGTCCCGAGCTCGCGCACGTAGATCTCCGCGCTCACCGCATTGGGGTCCGACGCGCGCAGCTGCAGCTGGTGCTGACCGCTCGGGAGGTCGACGTAGTAGCAGGACTCCGGCTGCTCCTTGTCCTTGTAGAGGACGATGTCGCCCGGCAGCGTCGCCCACAGTTGCTGCGCGCTCTTGAGGCGGACCTCGAACCGCTTGCGCGATCCCTCGGGGAGCCCGGCGTCCTCGCCCGTCTGGCTACACGTGCACTTGTTGTTCGCGCACAGGGGCCCGACGAGCGTCCCGACCGTCTGCGGGGGCGGCGTGGGGCCGATCTGGATCTGCGTCTTGCCACCACCACATGCCGCCAACACCAGGAAGGCCAAAGAGATGCGCTGCATGGGTCGTATAGTAGGCAACTCTCCACCTCCCCTGCGAGTCACAGGAGTGATATCCACCTCCTATGCGCGCTCTTGCATTGACCCTCGCCATGGCCCTCGCTGTAAGCGGCGCCGCGGCCTGTGGCGGCAAGAACGGCGCGGCGTCGGTCGAGTACTCCGTCTCGGCGCAAAAGAACTACGAGAAGGGGCTCAAGGAGCTCGATAACAAGGACTGGATCGCGGCCGCGAAGTACTTCGGCTTCATCAAGTCGCGCTTCCCCTACTCCAAGTACGCCGTGCTCGCCGAGCTCCGCCTCGCGGACGCCGAGTTCGGTGCGGAGCAGTACCTCGAGGCGATCGACTCCTACCGCCTGTTCATCAAGTTTCACCCGACCCACGAGATGGTCGCGAACGGCTACGCGACGTTCCGCATCGGCGAGTCGTACTTCACCCAGCTGCCGGGTGACTTCTGGCTGTTCCCGCCGTCCTACGAGAAGGACCAGTCCTCGACCGAAGACGCAGTCACCGAGCTCAAGTCGTTCCTCGACAAGTATCCGGACTCGCCCTACCGCGCAAAGGCCAAGGAGATCCTCGTCAAGGTCGGCAAGCGCCTGGCCGACCACGAGTGGTACGTCGCCCAGTACTACTGGGACCGCGGCAAGCCCATGGGCACCGTGATCCGCCTGCGCCGCCTGCTCGAGCGCTACCGGGGTGTCGGCTACGACGAGGACGCGCTCTGGCTCCTGGGTCGCGCCTACGTCGCCGTCTCCATGCCCGACCGCGCGCGCAACGTCTGGCAGGAGCTGGTGGAGAAACATCCCCGCTCCTCCCACGCCGGCGATGCACGCGACGCGCTCGCAAGCCTGCCTCGCGCCGGTAAGTCGTAGTACGTTGACCTAGATGACCGCCGACCGCGTCGAGCAGCTGATCGCGCTGGGCCGCGAGCACTACAACGCCGGTGAGTACGACAAGGCCGAGCCGTTCCTGGCCGAGGCTGCCTCTGCCCGCCCGCAGTTTCCCGACCTCTACAACATGCTCGGCGTCGTCTATCACGCGCAGGGCAGGTTCCAGGACGCCGAAGAAGCGTTCGAGAACGCGCTGCGCCTGAACCCTCGCTACACCGAGGCCGCGCTCAACCTCTCCGTCACCTACAACGATCGCGGCAAGTACGAGCGCGCGCGCGAGGTCTACACCAAGGCCGTCTCCGCGTCCGTCGGCGCGCCCAACGCGCTCGATCGCTTCGCGCGCGGCAAGCTCGCCAACATGCACGCCGACCTCGGCGCCGCGTACTCCGGCCTCGCGATGTTCGACGAGAGCGTGCGCGAGTACTCCAAGGCGCTCGACCTCTGCCCCGACTTCGCCGATCTGCGCGTGAAGCTCGGCAACGTCTATCGCGACATGGGCGTCGTCCACGCGGCCGTCGCGGAGTTCGAGCACGCGAAGCGCTTGAAGCCGGACTTCATCCCCGCGCGCATCCACCTCGGCGTCACGCTGTTCTCGCTCGGCAAGAGGAGCGAAGCGATCGTCGAGTGGGAGCACGTGCTCAAGGTCGATCCGACCAACAAGAGCGCGAAGCTCTACATGCGCATGGCGAACGACGAGAACGGCCCCAAGCCGGGCTCCGCTCTGCCGCGCAGCTAGTGCTCTACGACGCGCGCTTCGTTTGGCTCACCCAAGACCCGTGTCGCTCGCGGCTCTGCCGGGGTTGACGCGCATAGCGTCCCCCTAGCGAAGGCGCCGTACACGAGCCGATATTAATCGCGGCCATCGATCCAAGCAGCAGCGTGACCCATATCAACTACGGCGGGATATGAAGAGATGCCTAAGGAAAGTCTCTGGCAAGCCCTTGCTCACAGTCAGTCACCGCAGCTATTCGCGTTTCGAGAGGCTCACGAGGCTCACATCAATTGCCCCGTCGAGCATCCAACTCGGCGGGCTATCTCTTTCGACAGCGGGTAAGGCTGCTCGACCGGTCGGAGACTCTCGGCACTAACGTGGTCGCCGTCCGCCGTCAGCGATTCGATCCTCGCGACCATTTGAGTGATGTCCTCAATCCCAGCGACCCAGTTGTCGACATACGCTTCCACAGCCTCACCGCCGAGCCCGACCTGAATCGTTCGCCAGGACAGCGGTTCGAGGGTGAGCGTTCGTTCGGGGTCCCATTGCACTCGTACCGGCGATTGTTCGAAAAGCGTGCGCCATTCCTCAGTGCTTGCGTACATGTCTGTGGCGAACTGAGAAGCCGAGGAGTGCGCCAACGCCCATTCAAAACCGGTTCTCAAGATGTCGATCCCCAGGATTCGCTCCTGTCCTGACTTCCGGCCCCAATCAGACCGATACATCATCCAAGTGAAGGACGGCTTTATCCATGTCATCCGGTCTCTCTTGAATGGAGGCCTGAAGGTCTGGGCCTCAACGGCCAGCGCGGCAATCTCCGGTGGGAAAGCCTGGTAAACTCGAATTGTCCGAGCGTCGAAAGCTGCTCTCACCTGTCGTAACGGGGTGACCACGTTAATCACCGGCGGTCCGACGCATAGACGATGCGTTCTGCTCCCGCCGTTCGTGCGAGCCACATGAAAGCGCCGAGCGCCGCTGGCATTCCCTCCACCGCCAACGTTACCTCCAACTCAAAGGCGCTTCGTTCTCTTGCTCGTGCCCACTTCCACGCCGACTGGGTCGGCTCCATCCAGTAGAGCCAATCGGGCAAAGACCAAGGCCGCTCGTAGTCGACGCGCGACCGTTCGGGTTCCGACATACCTCGCCACCGGTGCAACCATGCCTGCGCCTCCTCGTCTGACATGGGAGTTGCACAGGCACGCACAAACCAGCCGGGTAGGTCTTCCTCCCATCGGTCCAAAGCGGGCCACGTGGTTCGTACACGCTCGACGCAATCCAGAACCTCGCGCAACCTCGCAAGACAGGGCGACGCCCCGGCTGGACAGCTAAGCACCAACACGAGTTCCACTGTGCTCATCGGGCGCTTCCTGGAACGATCGCGCGTTCAAGCGCCTCGATCTGAGCAGGCCGCAAGCCGAATTGATTTGCGGCCCTGGTTACGTCGACGGCTAGCGGGGAATTCGGAAACTGTCTCGCCATTGACTCCGGGACGGCGCTCGCGGCAAGTTCGTCGACGAATGATGTTGGTACTTGGAACGACTTCACGGTCACTCCCTCCATACCCTGCGCGACTCGCGTGGCGAGGAACTGCTCGGCGCGAGCAGCGTCTCCAAAGTTTAGGAACAGCATCTTCCGCCCTTGAACCGATACGTTTCCTGCAGAGTCGATGACCAGGCGCTGGTTTACTGAACCTTCGACCCGATAAACCCTCGTCAGTGCCCCTTCGGCGGAAACCGCAGACGCGCGAGGGAACGGACTCGCGCCGCCAGCAACCATCATGATGGGCATGACGGTTTCGTCGTGGTTCTTCGCCTGGGTCAGCGCGAACAGCCCCGCGACGTATGGAAACTCGGTGGCGAAAGCGCCTTCTAAAATCCTAGGTGCAGAAGCGATGAGGTTGTCGGCGACGTAACCGAAGGCTGTCGGTCGGTCCCACGTACCGAGCTCTGCGATATCCTCAGCTTCCTTTCGCTTCGCGCCCGCGCGACCTTCCACCACGAGCGGAACACCTCCGCCTGCGTTGGGGCCGTATCGCTCGGGAACGAATTCGACCACCGGCTTGCCGTCGCGAGCGTGCTCCCAGAAAAAGTCCCGTCCGTTCGGATCCCTGAACCGGAGCGGGTTGTGCCCGGAGAACGCCGCCCCGCTGCCGCGGACTGGGCTGCCCACAACCGACGACGTCGAGTCGACGAGGGCTGGATCTTCTCCGAGCCACAGGCTCGTCTTGGGATCGTAGAAGCGCTGTCCGAAGTCGTAGAACCCCGTCTCGGTATCGAACGGCTTGCCGTTGAACAAGTAGCCGTTCACCGAGTCCTTGGGCCCCGAGTCGATCCACGCTTCTCCGTCAGGGAAGTAGTCGTGCGCGTCGTTGAGCGTGCCGTCGTCCTTGGTCACGGCGCCGGTCGAGCCGAGGTGGTCGGCGTGGAAGAAGAACGCGGTGCCGGCCTGCGTCGGCAGAGACGGCGTCGACGTGCTCACGTAGCTCTTCGAGACGCTCGCGATGCGCATCGCGCCCGCGAAGATGTGCTTCTGGCCCTGGTTGCTACCTTCCAGGTCATAGAGTGGGCTCGCGAAGATCTTCGTCCCGCCCTGCCCGTCGCGCAGCACGCGCAGTCCCGCCGCGTCGAACACGTTGCGTTGGTTCGCGCCTTGGCCGCTCACCTGGACCATGCGGCCGTCGTCGTCCCAGGTGTACGTCTGCGCCGAGCCTGCACCGACCTGCTGCCGGCGGGTCAGGTTGCCGGATGGATCGTACGTATAGTCGCTGTCGCCGACGCGGCTCGGTAGGTGCGGACGCTGCGCGTAGCTGTACGCCGCGCCGTAGTTGGTCTCGTTCGGTTGCGTGTGGTTGCCGCCGCTCGTGATGACGTCGTGAACGAGCGTCTTGGTGACGATGTTGTGGCTCGGCGAGTACGCGAACGAGAGGTCGTACGTCGTCGACTTGTTCGACGCCATGAGGCCATGGCCTCCCGCGTGGACGAGTCGGTCGACGCCGTCATACGTGAACGTCCCGCCCGAGGTGCCGGGGAGCTTGCCGTTGGTGGGCGGCGGCGGCAGCGTGTTCTCGATGCTCGTTGGGTTACCGACGAGATCGTACCCGTAGTGAAGATCTTGCACCTTGGTCGCCGACGGCAGCGTCGTGACCGTCGACGCGAGACGGATTCGCGTCGGGTCGTAGGTCCAGTCCTGCACGACGTTGTTGCCGAATCGGACACGCGTCTGGTTGCCGAACACGTCGTAGCGGAACGAGTCCGCATACGTCTTCGTCCAACTCGTCCCTGCGCCGACGATCGCGACGAGGCTCCCGCCTGCGTCGTAGCTGTCGGTCACCTGCTCGCCGTCGGGGTACTGAATGCGTAGCTGACGTCCGAACGAGTCCACCGTGAATCGGAAGTCGAACAACTTCGCGGCCTGGCTCGGGTGCGCCGGATCCACGACCGTGCGTGTCGTCCGGCGAACCTCCCCGAGGGCTCCGTAATAGTGCTGCTGCGAGCCGGTCTCGTCGGAGACTTGCGTGATTCGACCCGCGCGGAAGTCAGCCGCGCCGGGCGCTCCGTAGCTGTACATGACGTCCGGCTTCGACGGGTAGTCGACCTTGACGAGACGGTCGCGGTCGTAGCGGAACGTCACCTCCGCGCCGACCGCACGGTGGTTCGGCTCGGTCAGCCCGACGTGGTTCCCCATCAAGTCGTAGCGATCGGTGATGAGGCCGGTATCTGGGTTGGTGAAGGACGTGCGCAACCCGCGGCGGTCGTACGCGAGCTGTGTCGTCGATCCTTCCGCATCGACAATCGTCGAGAGCTCCCCGGTCGGTGAATAGCCGTACGTCGTGATCGACGAGGTCGAGGCGGAGGGATGCTCGACGTACGCGCGCATCCGGCCGACCACGTCGGTGTACGACTCGGTCAGGTGGCCGTTCGCATCCGAGATCTGGTTTCGTAGGAGGAGGGGGCCGTTGTCGGGAGGCGAAACTACCGCGTACGAGGTGTGCTCCGCTGCCCCGTCAGGATGTTGGACTCGAATCGCGCGATCCATCGCGTCGTATTCCATCGTCGTGGCCAACGTGGGGGTCGGAGTCGCGAAGGCAGTGCTCGCACCTGCAGTGAAGAACGGGTAGTACGAAGCCACCGTGTGACCGAGGGCGTCGTAGCGGGCCAAGCCAGAGGTCGTCATTCCGACGACGCCATTCACGGTCGCCGTCTTCCGCACCTCGATCGCGCGACCCGCTCCATCTGCGATCGCGACGGTCGTGATCGGTGTCGGGATCGGGCCCGAGTAGTCCGATGGAGCCGACGCGCGATTGATCGAGATCGCCCGCGGCGGGCTCCCGTTTGGGAAGTAGGTCAGTTCAATTGCCGGCGCCGACGTATCGTAAGGACCGCGCACGGTGGCGAGTCGACCGAATGCGTCGTACGTCTGAGTACGCTGAACACCGTTTGCGTCAATCTCGACGCTCGGCAAGCCGAATCTCAGGTCGTACGCAGCCGATGAAGCAAGGCCGAACGCGTTACTGATTCGCTGTGGGAACGTGTGCGTCGTGTCTTCGAAGACCACGTCATAGACTTGCGGAAGCCCGCTCTCGTTGGACGGCGTGACAACGTGGTTCAGGTTTCCGTAGGCGTCGTAACCCAGGTTCGTTGTGGCTGTCCCGGTCCCAGTGTCGACCGACACAGTGCTGATATGACCTGCAACCTCGTACGTTGCGGAACGCGAGCGGAGCAGCGGTCCGCCAGCGGATCCGGCGCGGACCGAGATAGAGATAGGTCGGCTAAGAATCCACTGAACAAGGTCGTCCTTGAACTCTACCGACGCGTACAGGTCATCAGACGTCGTCGAATCGTCCGCTTCATCGAGGGACGCGAGCGCATTGCCGAATCGATCGAACGGACCGTCGTGCGCACGATGCGTCTTGGACTCGATACCGCCCTCTGCGACTGTTTCGACCGTATCCGTGACAACAGGCAGAACCGCGAGACATGCATCGTGGCCGAGGAGTGTGTGGAGGTTACCAACGCACGTCGTATCCGCGGCGAGGACGACGTCACCAGGACCGCGCACCGCGAGCGTCGTGTATGTACTCGAGCTCTGTCGGAACAATTTCCCGGCGAGGTCGCGCCTCGTTTCGCTCAGGAGCCGACCGTGTAGCGGATACGTTCGGTTTTCGAAGATGTCGGCGACGGTCACGCCATCGGAACGCCTCGTCGTCACAGTCCCGTAACCGTAGAATTCCTTCTCATAGCGATCGAAAAACGGGTCTTCGTAGAAGAACCGCGTCAGGCCGTTCGGACTCTCGTAGCCAGAACCTAGGTCGACACCGTCGTCGTCTTCGACGCGCGTCAGCTTGAAGCGGCTGTGGGGATCATCGACCGTATTCGCAGTTCGTTCGTAGGTCATCGCAAACGAACCACCTAACGGACGTTCAACCCTGGCGAGCAAGTTGGCTCGCCCCGTCGCCAGGTTTGGCTTCACGTAGATAGCGACAGAACCTGGTGCAGAACCAGACTCCTCGCCGCTTCTCCGCAACACGTGTTCGGGGGCCCCGTCGCCGTTGAGATCGATCAGCGCAAGGTTCACCGCGTCCGCATCACTCGCCTTGGAGTAGTCGAGATCGATCGCTAGGTCTTCAGAGATCGGGAGCTTCAAACTGTGAGACGTCGTCGAGATCGACGGTGTCGTTGCAATCCCTAAGACGTCCCGGCCTGTTACCCCGAGCGCGCTTGGGATAAGAGAAAGATTGTTTCCGCCGCTAAAGTCTGTGCCAAGCGACAGCCCATCCCAAGACGTAGTCGGCCAATCAACCGGCGCTGAGAAACCTTTCCCGAGGTTAAATTGCACCTTGATGTTCACATCTTGGTCGCGCTTTAGCACGAGGTCAGGCAACCCATCACCATTGATGTCGAGCACCTGGCGCGTCGTGCGTGTAGAGCTGCGCGTCGTGCTCTTTGAGCTGCTGTAGACGATGAAGTTGGTAGAGTTCGTCGTGCGCTGAGTGATCGTCGTGTCATGGACGAGTGCATCCGACGTGCTGTCCAGCAGGATTTCCTGTCCCTCGAGGGCCTGAAACCCGTCTACGGCATCGAGCATCTCGAGCTCGCCATACTTCTCGGGCGCTCCGAATCGATTACCCAGGTTGTATTGAACGTTGATGTCTCGACCGTCGCGGCTAACTAGGTCGGGGAGACCATCCCCATTGATATCGAAGAGATCGTTCGTGACCTCGCTACGGCCGATCGCGAATCCGCTGCCATGTGAGAACCCGAGAGGGCCACTGGCGTGTTCGGGCAGCTGCACGAGCACGTTTCCACTCGCATCTGTCTGAGGAAAACTCACGCCTCCGTTCAGCCCTAACCCGTAGTTAAAGCTCGTCCGCTTGCGAAAGCCGTCCACGCTCCCAAAACCCGGCACGGACGTGGAGCCTTCACCCGAATCGAGGAGCCGGCCGAGCAGCGTGTGATCGCCGGAGAGGATATCGACGACGCCGTCGCCATTCAGATCGACGACGTCGGTCGATGTCTTGGTCCAGCTCTTACCAACATTCAGATCCAGCCCGAGATTGAACAGACCTTGTGAACCGACAGAGAGGCTAAAGTCGAGCCCCTGCGTACCGGACGCTCGTACGTACCCATGTGTATCGAGTGCGGCACCCGCGTCCTCGAGACTGGTCCCCTCGGCGATCGCGCCAATGCGGCCGCTATTTAGACTTCCGGCGGAGACGAAGGCCGCGGAGTTCGGTGCCGCCCACGCGAGTGTTGGGTACGGCGACTCCGGCGGGAACGTAGCGACCGGACGAATCGCCGAACGAACGACGCGCTCACGATCAGCCGTGTCCAATGTGGAGATGCTCGCGTATTCCGCCGTTAGCTGGCTTGGCGTGAATGGTTCGGCTTCGTTCCAGACCGTTGCCTTCCAACCACGATAGCCGCCAATAAACGGCGATGGCGACTGCGGAGGTCGAACCTCGGCAAAGACGTTCGCCGCCGATGTGATTGGGCTTCCACTCGAGCGATGGGCGACCACGTTGATGGAGGCGGGGCTGCTGCCGCCCACTGCTTCGAAAGAGACGGACTCGCCAGTCACTACCGAAAGTGGCGTCAAGAACGTCAGCGGGCACGACGACTGACGGCAATCGATCTGCTCGATCAGACCGTGTCGATCCGACCGCACCGCGAACAGGAATCCGTCCAAATTCGGGACCGCATCGAAGGTCCACGTCTCGTCAGCGACCGCGACCACCGGAAAATCCGGTGGCGGCGCTAGCGCAATCCATGGACCGAAGTGCGTCAGCGGAAGGGAGACTGTCGCCAGATCGGTGGG
Organism: Kofleriaceae bacterium; assembly: GCA_036499725.1. Lineage (GTDB taxonomy): Bacteria > Myxococcota_A > Polyangia > Haliangiales > Haliangiaceae > JABFXX01. Next base: position 29,222 of record DASYDE010000023.1, on the reverse strand, counting down.
ATCTGCAGAGCAAATCGTCGAGCCGTTGTCGTCCGGATCGCAGACAGCCGTGTAGGCGAGAGTCGGGGTATCGACAACTGTGGGCGTCAGCGAAACAGACGCTGGATCGTAGGAGAAGTCGGACTCCACACGCAGCACTACGATCTCTCCAACGGAGACGTCGATGTCTTGGTCGAAGTCCACCGCCGTAGCTGCCCCTGCTGCCAGGTGTGCGGTGCCCGAGACGTTGGTTGCGTCTGTTCCGGCAACATCACAGGGTGCGTCGAGCTGTGGAGAGAAACCTGGCGTCACCGCCGGGAAACGTTGAACGCAAGCCCTCAGATCCGAGGTCGTAACTGCTTTAGCGAGCCGCGCGTGCAGAGCCAGCGTTCCATCACTGGTTGCGAGTGCATAGGCTCCGCCGCCTGCGAGACGGAAATCGGAGGCTGAATCGAAGGAGTAGAGAGGCGCCCCCGACGGATCGCGCACAGCAGTGGGATCCGCAATAGGTGAGCACATCGGCGCGCACGCTTCTTCGTATGCCACGAACAAGCGCGCCTCGACCTGATCTTGGAGCTCGCCCCCGAACGTAAGACCGTCATCGAACCCAGTTTTGACGCGCAACGACAAGATGTCGCCAACTGCGACGTCGAGCGTCTGCGTCGCTGGAAAAACAAGATCGGCGACGTTGGTACCGTCGACCACGAGGTCTTGGAGAGGGGAATCCTGATGGAACAGCTCGAGCTCAACCCCGTCTTGGCTCACGGACGGCTTGCGGGCGGAGCCATGAATCGTCACCCGTCCTGAGTAGGGAGCTGTCCACGAAGTCACCGCGTCGCCCATAATCTGTTCCCGACCCGCAGCGTCGGAGAGACCAGACATGATCGGATCGCGATTCGGATCGACACTATCAACCGCTCGGAACGGAACCGGGTCCCAGCGAAGCTCGTTTCCGTTGGGTCGACCAAGGAGCACCTGCGATCCGTTCAACAGGTCGAGATATCCGTCTCCGTCCGCGTCGAGCAGCAGCCTCCGCGAATACACCAGGTTCAACGAGCCAGCGACACCAACGGACGCTCCGCCGCCTGACAGGTGCGCTTGGGCACGAACTCCGACTCGCGACTCTTGGCCCATCGAGTCGAGGCCGATGTTCAGATCATTCTTCTCTTCGAAGACATTCGGCGGAAGGTCGCCTGGTTGGATCTTGTTATAGAGGGCTCGAACGAGATGTGGCTGCAGGTAGACCTGATCGACCAGGCCATCACCGTTTAGGTCGTACGTGCCAGCCGTCTCGCGACGACTGCCCATGTTGCCCCCCACCCCGACGCTGCCAACATCCTTGGTACCCGACAGCGCCGACACTCCAACCCCAGCCGACGTCGTCGTCCCGACTCCCTCGAAAAGATGCTTTTGGATCAGAGCGTCGCGCTGGAAGTCATCGGCAACATCGATGTACTTCTGTTCAACAGGGCCAAAGCCTTCTTCATCGCGAAGATAGTCGAAACGATGCTCATGGAACTCGCCCGAGCACGAAGGCAACGTGAACGCGTCGAGGCTCGCGCTACACCCGCCAACGCCGTACTCGCGAATACTGGTGAGTACGGTCTTGGAGAACTGACCCTTGCGGTAGGAGAGAACATATTCGCGAATTGCGCTCCCCGCGAAGCTCACACGCACCCGGCGCAAGAGATGTCGCGTCACCATCTTGAAGCCTGGGCGGCCCGAGACAATCACGTCCGGCCGTGATCCGGCGTCCTGGATAAGCTCCACGGTGTAAGCGGCAGCTGGTCCTGCCGGATGAGAGGTGTACGCGATCCGAGTCAGGTAGGACTCGCGAGACACCTCCGCGGTCGGCAACTCGTCAATGCCATAGCCGTAGACGGTTGTGTTCCCATCGACATCAACCACTCTCTGTAGATTCCACCTGTACACGAAGGCAGGATCCTGGGGACTTGCCAAGCTCGCGTGCGAGCTCGTCGTTTCGTCATCGCCGTACACGAACAGGGTTCCGTTCCGATCGCGCACTTCGAAGTACGGAACGCCATTGGGAGAGAGGCACCGAAGAATGTGGTCGAACGCGCCTTCGATCCGTTCGTGGTACCGCAGCCCCGGCGTGCCGTTCTCGCAGCGCGGCCCGTCGGTGTCAGTTGTAGGAACGAGCGCTGCGCCGTTGAGCAGGTAGCGATCCTGGTCGGGACTGAATCGCGGAGTGCCCCAACGAGTGTCGACCTCGATCTTGGGCGAAGTCAGATCCCAGCCGACACCGAGCCAGCCGTTGCCACTGCTGCTCGAGTAACCAATGGCGAGCGAAGGACTGAAAGCACCGCGACCGCCTGGAAGCTTGAGGGGCAACGCTGTCCTCGCGTCACCGGACGAGTTGGCCGTTGGCTCGGGGATCAGCGCAACATTCGCCGTCGGCGATGCCGCAGCTATGGCTCCGAGTGCGGTCGGATCAAACGAGAGGGGTGTTGGGTTCTTAGGAACCGCGATCACCGCGTTGATCATGATCGTGAAGTGATTCGTCGTGCTGCGCATGGTGCGCTGGCCGACGTCAATCGCCGCTCGTGGCAGGCGCACCCACTTACCCGCGTCCTCATCGAAGAAATACGTGTGCACATCATCGACCGTCATTCCTTCTGGAATGAGGGACGGTTCGTACGGGAGTACAACCTCGACATCACGCGCAAATCTCTGATGATGCGGGAGGAATTCGTAACCGTGTCCCTTGGGACCGGTGACGTTGATCATTCCGTCGTCCAGCGCAGGGACTTCGAGATCCTTCATCTGACGAACCGAAACATCAGTGGCCTTTGGAACGGCGCCTGGACTCACGTCTACGCCCACGGCAGAGCCGAGGCGAATCTTGGTGAGCTCGGAAGGCGTCGCCGAGACCAGTTTCATTTCCCCCTCGCGCCCAAAGCGCGCAGCTTGCGTCGCTAGCGACGTATTGGAGGAACTCGATCCGCTTACCCCAGCCCGTTCCACAGAACGATCGGAAGCAAGCAAGACGCTCTGCAACGAGATGGTGCCGTCGGGAAACGAAACCTTTAACGGAACGCTCCACTGCTCCGACGCACTTGTTGCGCGATGCAGAAGCTGGCCAAAGTCGCCCGATCGTGACGCGTCCGCCTGATCCGCCACAGCGACGCGAATTGCGGTCGTCATCTGTCGAGGACGAACGACAAAACCGCCAACGTACGCCACATCGCCGAACTGCTCTGGTGCACTCGAGACAACCACACGCGGCCAATCGACTCGTTCCGCAGCGCCGGAACCGACGACGTCCAGCGTCGCGACACGAGCGTCACCGTCGAAGAACATTGAGAGAGTGGCACAGGTCCGCGATTCGTTCAGGATCAGGTTCAAGGAAGAAGACGACCGGTGTTCGCTAAAGCTGACCGCCGAGCCGACGCCGCTGCGGTCGCGGCATTCGATCGAGCTAGGAGTAGGCGCGACTGCATCGAGAACCACTACGTCGGGCGCGATCAACCGATCGAACTCAACCGAGAGCGCAGAACGCGCGGGGACAACATCGGACGTAGCTGCGTCGCTGTCTTTCCACTTGGTGAGGTCGAACTCGTGCTCCCCGGCACTCGCTCGAGAAACAAGGTGTGTTCCTCGATCGAGCTCGGCGACAAGTTCGACGCCTTTAACGACAACATTGCGCTCGGCTTCCGCGGGGACGCAGAACGCGACTTCGTTTTTCGACTTTGCGAGAACAGCAGGATCGATCAGCTCCGAGACGATGTGTGGCGTGTCGTCGCCCCCAACCCACGCGCCACCTTGCGCTGCGACACCATTGATCGTGCGGTCCAGTGCAAAGCCTCGAAGCGCCCCAACTACCGTGTATTCCAGGCGCGCGGTCCGGAACTGCTCCGGCGGATACGTCAGCGCCACTTGAAAGGACGTGCAATGCGCCGGCTCGATCTCCGCCGACGAAGTGAGCGCGACCGATGTTACGAGACCAGCGTTGGGCTGATCCGAATCGGAGAGGCCCCAGAGCTCGATCTCTGGAACGGTTCCGCCATCGCCGTTTGGCGTGAACTCGAGCTCGACAAACGGGAGGGTCGAAACATCGCTCAGTGGGAAGGTGTGCCAGCCCGACGAGAGTGACGAAACGTCGACAGACTCCGCTGAGAGCGGCTGATGACCAGGACCAAAGAGTTGCAAGCGATACGGTGACGCTCCCTTCACCTTGAACGCAGCCAGTTCGCGCGTTCCCTCGAACATCGCGACGACGGACTTCGATGGATGATCGAATCCAGTCGACAAGCTTCTGTCAAAGAGGGCCCACGCCTCCGGCGAGGAGACGGCAATTGGAACAAGGCGTTCCAACGTAGGCACGTTGTCGTCGACGTCACCTATTCGGCAACTCGACGACGCCAGAATGCCCACCAAGACACACGTCACCCATACGCGACGAACCAGCCCCTGCATGACGACTCCCAAAGTCGGTTGGAAATTTCACGCTAACGAAACGCTCTCCGATTCGTCAACGCGGATCTGCGAGCACTTGGTTACAAGCTGACGGTTTCAGCGATCCGTCAGCATCAGTTGACGCGTTTTGCTTCACTCGGGTCTCTACGCGTTCGTGGAGCGTGTAGGGCGAGCTGACATCCCGTCCAGCCGCCGCGTTTGCTGACGCGATCGCTTCGTGCGCGAGTACGTCAAGGCGCTCGACCTGTGCCCCGACTTCGCGGATCTGCGCGTGAAGCTCGGCAACGTCTATCGCGACATGGGCGTCGTGCACGCGGCTGTCGCGGAGTTCGAGCACGCGAAGCGCTTGAAGCCCGACTTCATCCCCGCGCGCATCCACCTCGGCGTGACGCTGTTCTCGCTCGGCAAGAAGAGCGAAGCGATCGTCGAGTGGGAGCACGTGCTCAAGGTCGATCCGACCAACAAGAGCGCGAAGCTCTACATGCGCATGGCGAACGACGAGAACGGCCCCAAGCCGGGCTCCGCTCTCCCGCGCAGCTGATCACTACTCGCTCGGTTCCGCAGTGGTGAGCTGTCGCTAAAGCAGTATGGCTCCCAAGAACACACTCTCGGGTGCGTCGGAGAACACGACCACGCACAGCGTGCCGTCGGGATTCTCTATTCGTTGTACTCTGACTTGCTCCAGCTCTGGGAGAGATTTCAAACGGTTCAGCATTGCCCCGAGAGCGACTGCGGCAAGGGGGTTGCTAGCAGCGAGGCTCTGCGTTCGGATCGTGTAGGTATTGAGCACGACCTCTCTTGAGAGGACTGCGTTCGTTCGAGGGGTAGCTCGCTCGGAGAGCCACGTGAGAGCGGAGTCGATCGCACCGGCTGATCGGCCTTGACGCTCCAGGAGATCACGAAGTGCCGAGCTCATGTCTTGTGTAGATTCTACCCTCACTCGGCAGGAAGGCCGAAGCGATCGTCGAATGGCAGCACGTGCTCAAGTTCGATCAGACCAACAAGAGCGCGAAGCTCTACATGCGCATGGCGAGCGACGAGAACGGCCCAAGCCGGGCTCAGCGCTCCTCGCAGCTCATCCGTCCAGCAATTTGAGGAAGCGTTCTAGCGACACCGATTGAGATCCGTTCTCAGAAACATCGAGATCATCGATCACCATCGCCGTGCCCGCCATCTTGTCCAGCGTGATCGAAAATCGATTGAAATCGAAGTGCGAGCGAGGCGGAGCGTGGTCACTCAGCGCCGCCCGCAGCAGATCCCGGACATACGGAATGCACTCTTCGTCGACGAACTGCAAAACCAACTCTTTGTTTGCGTCCGTTTCCTTCATCGCATTTCCTCGCAGTCGAGCTTTTGCGACGACTTCACGGGGTGGCACCTCTGGCGAGCTGCGCAGCAACCTGCTCCAGCCAATCGTGATCACTCAGGCCACCTGCCGATGGTAGGTAGTCGCAGCTAAATTGGGCGAGGAAGGGCTCGGACTTGGTCTCGACAGGCCGCCATCCAAGGTAGCTGCGGATCTCGTTTGCTAGCGCTTGCGCCGCTTCTGCGTGCGCATCCTTTAGGTAGTGGTCAACGACGTCGTGCCACGTCTTGGCATCGAGGTCCCAGTCCTGGTGGAAGTACCCACCCAGGAAGTCGTTCATCAACGACCAGTCGTGGCGCTCGTTCATAGGACGTGCAGACCTTGGATCGTTCCTAGCGCTCGACGACGCGCGCTTCGGGCAGCGGATTCGCGCCCGGAATCGTCGGTCGCTCGATCGCGTTCGCGACGCCGAACACGACGCGCAAGAGATTCACGAGCGCGCTGACTCCGACAACGAGGAGGATCAGGCCCGTTCCGAGCAGCAGCGACTCGTCACTGCGCCTCACTGTCTGCACCCACGTCGTCACGAGGATCGCGCCGAACACGGCGATGATCGCGAGTGCCATCGTCACGCCTGCCCTGCGCGCGAGATCCTCGGCGCCGATGGAGCGCGCCGTTGTCGCGAGTGAGCCGAGCAGCACGAGCATCGAGACGAGCCCGAGCAGCATCGAGAGCCGGCCCGTCCACAAGATCGTCACCTGCATCGACTCCATGTCCGAGATGCTCGGCATCGACCACATCGAGCTCGCCTGTTGCGCCTTCTCCGCGAGGCCGTAGAGCTCCGCTGACGTTTTCGCACTGACGATGTCGAGGATGACCGCGATGATCATGAGGCCAACGGCGATGTAGAGACCGTCGTTGCGCTGATGGGCAGGATAGCGGGCGTAACCGACGAGCCCCCCGATCAGGAACAGCGTCGTCAGCACGCCGATCACCGTCGAGCCGATGGCGGCGGACGACATGGACTCGAACGAGCCATGCATCGTCGCGATGATGCTGCCTACCGCGACGGCAAAGCCGACACCGACGCGAACGAGGATCGCCCAGCCGATCGAGCGCAGCGGGCCCGGATCGAGCGTGCCGGGTGCGGTCTCGACCTGCGCGGGTGCACCTTCTTCGAGCACGCGAGCCGCCTTGAGCGCGTACACGACGAACCAGGCCGCGTAGGCGACGTCGACGACGCGGAACGCCCACTGCCACGCCGGCGAGTACTTGTGCGTGAAGATGCCAAACGCATCGAGCGCGACGGGGAGAACGGCAAACACGATCGCGCCGCCGACCGCGGTGCCTGCGTGGCGCCACGTCGTGGTCTCGCGCGATGCCGCGATCAGGGGCGCCATGCCGGAGAACGAGTAGATGCCGGTCGTCGCGACCCAGATGAACATCGTCGCGAGCGTCGGCTCCGACGTCGCCGGGTGGAGCTGCTTGAAGAGCATGTAGCCGGCGTAGGCGAGCAGGCCCACGATCGCGGCCGTCACCAACCCGCGCGTGCGCTCGAGCGATGCCGCGAGCATCACGAAGCCGACGAGCGTTAACGCGAGGATGCCGGCCATCGCCCACGTCGACACGGAGTTGATCGCGTGCAGGTGCGCGATGATCGCGTGCGTATCGATCGGCTTGTCGCCGTAGGTCTCCCAGCCTGGATCGTTGAGCTTGGCGACCGTCGCGTCGCGCAGGAGGCCGACGACGAGTGACTTCACTGTCGAGAGGACAGAGACGACGGCGAGAAAGCGGAGGGCGGTCGCGGCGCGCCGGTTCATGCCCCGGAGGCTAGCCTAAAGCCGAGCCGCGCTCGCGCCAAAACTGGGGGCCGGGACAGGCATCACTCGGTGACGAGCGTCATGGTGACCACGTCGGGGCGGACCTTGATCGTATGCGACAAGAACGTAGCCCCCGTCTTGGCCGCCATGACGCTCACGTCACCAGCCGCGATGTTCGTGTCGTACGCGATGCCATCGCTGGCCGTCGACGCTGCGCTCTTCGACGGGAGCCCGCTGGAGCCGTTATAGTTGACCGTGCCCATCGGCGAGCTGGTCGTCGTCGCACCAGCGACAGGCACGCCGGCCGCGTCCTCGATCACCATCGCGATCCACCCGTTCGTTGCTTGTTGGCCGTCCTGCAACAACGCGTTCGCCAACGAGTACGTGTTTGCGGACAGCACGAAGACAGGGACGTCCGGGTAGTCGGCCGTCAACGGATGCGGTGGGTACAGGTACGTGTCCTTGTACGTGGTTCCGAACGTCGCCTTGAGATAGCCGTCGACGCTGGCGGCGTTGGTGGAGACCGCGATCGAGAACGACCCGTCGGCACCGCTCGTAGCCATGCCGAGCGCCACGTCGCCAGCGGATGCGTACGCGGTGACGACGACACCCGCGAGCGGGCTGGTGCCACTCGTGCTGATCTCGGAGGCGACGCCGGAGATGGTTAACGAGAGCGATCCAGCCGGCGCATCGGGCACAGCGTCAGGCGTTCCATCGGGCGCGTCTACGTCCGGCGCAGCGTCGTTCGACGGGGACTGACCTCCGTCATCGCCGCACGCGACGAGAGAAGCGGTCAAGAGCAGAAGGAAGGGGATGGCAGGATAGGCGCGCATCCGACCATCCTGCAGGCCTGTCGCGCGAACACGCTATGAGCGCGATCACCCCGCGAAACGTCACACGATTCGACGATAGCTCAGCGTGAGATCCGATGCCGTTCGTCGTCGCAGGTGGGAGAGGTGCGTACTGGAGTTAGAAGCCCAGGCGTGCCTGAGCGAAAACCTGCATCGTCGAGCCGAGGATGGGGTCGACGTAGCGCGCGACCAGCGTCGAGATCTGGAGGCGATCCGTGCCGCGCGCGAGCGGGAAGATGGCGGCGCCGATTTCGGCGGAGCTGCCGTCGGCGGGCGCGGACAGCTGGCGCTGGTGCTCGATGCCGACGCGACCGAGCGGCGCGATGTCCACGCTGCCGGCCCGGAAGCGCCAGCTCGCCTGGACGTAGCCCGCCGTCGCGACGTCGGGGCGCATCGTGAGGTCGTCGGTGATCTGGCGGCGCAGCAGCTCGGCCTGAACGAACAGGCCCTGCCACGCGGCGCGGGCAGAGAGGCTCGCGCGAAGGTCGCGCGTGCGCATGGACGTCTCGCCGGTGAGCGTGAAGTCCTGGGCTGCGCGGTACGTGGTCGCGGCGCCGATGCCGATGCGCAGGTCGGTCGGGCGCGCGCGCTCGTCGAACCCGAGTGGGCCGAGCGGCGTGAGCTCGACGCGGCCCGAGTACAGGAGGCCACGCTCGGTGTTGCCGGGCGAGAGCTTCACGTCGGACGCGATGCCGTTCCACACGCCGGCGAGCGCCGTGACGTACTTCGTCGAGACGGCCGCCTGGAGGCCCACGTCGGCGGGCAGGACGAACGTGGTGTCGAGACCGATGCGGTACGGGAACACGCGCGCGACGGTCGGCGTCGCAGACTGCGCGGAGAGCGGCACCGCGTCGCGACCGATGGAGAAGCGCAGCTGCTTGATCGGCGAATAGTTCACGAGCGCGCGCTCGAGAGAGATCTTGCCGACGGTCGAGCCTTCGCTGTTCGTCTCGGTCCCGATGATGGTGTAGAGCGTCGCGGACACGCCGCCGCCGACGGTGATGTCGCCACCGAGATCGATGCGGCTCCCGGAGACACCGTACGCGAGCCGGTCGCGCTCGACGGCCTCGGAGCGATATGCGGCACCGACGGACGGGCGCAGCGAGCCGAACAGCTTCACCGACGCGGGTCCGGCCTTGAGCTCCGGGATCACATTCTCGTCAGCGGGCTTCGCGGCGGCGGTCGCTTCCACCTTGGTCGCGGCAGCCGCATCGGTCGCGGAAATCTCTTCCGCCGTCGCGACGACCACGGGCGCGGGCGTCGGCTCGACAGGCGCCGGTGCGGGCGCGGGCTCTTCGACCTGCGACGGCGAGACGATGAGTGCGTCGTCCTTCGCGGGGACCTTGTGATGCTTCTTCTTGCCGGCTTCGGCGACGCTAGCGAGCGCGCACACGATGGCGACGATGGTGCCGAGCTTGTTCATGGCAGCTCCACGCCGACCGGCACGACGGCCAGCTGGCTGTACTTCACGCCGCCGCGATCGACGGCCGGGTTCGCGACGAGAACTGCGCGTGCACCGACAGCGTACGCGGGTGCGTGGTAGCGCTGGACGAGCGAGATGCCGCCCGCCGCCGCGTGCGTCTGCCAGCGGTGCGCATCGCGCGAGCCGCTGAGGTAATCGACGACGACAACACCCGCCGCGAGCTGCGCCTCGACGCTCATCGCGACCGACCACTCCTGCCCGACTCCGAGCAAGCCCTCGTGGATCGTCGCGACCTGCGCGACGTCGCTCGCGACGCCGATGAGGTGCGCGTTGCCATCGTCATCGGTCTCGATGCCGCGCGCCGTGAACGGAGCCGGCGAGACCGTCACGCCAGAGCGGTTTCCGACGAGGACCGTGTGATCGTCGAGGACAGCCGCGATCGAACCGTCGCTCGCGAACGTGAGCTGCGAGATGAGCGTCGTCGTGGGAAGCGTGCCGTTCACGAGGATCGTCGTGAGCGACTTCGCGTTCGGCTTGGCGATGACGATGCGCGGACCAGCCGCGTCGCGAACGAGGAAGGCGGCCTCGCGCGTGGAGGGGTTCGCGCCGGTGGCGAGGACGTCTACGTCGCCGAGCGCGAGCGAGTTGGTGACGACGCCGAAATCTCCGATGTCGAGCTGGAACGTCGAGAGATAGACGGTGGGCGTCGCGCCGAGCGTGATGGCGCCGACCGCGAAGTCGCCCGAGACCGTCTCGTCGACGAACGGTGCGACGGCCTTGTAGAAGATGTCGGCCTGGCTGACGGTGTCGACGTCGAGCTTGCTACGGCAGAGGCTGATCTCGCCGACCTCGCTCCAGTTCGCGTAGTCGGGAATGACCTCGACAATCTGCGTACCGGTCCACAGCCATCCGCGGTCCGACGTCGCGCCGATCCAGCCGAGCGCGCCACCGCGGATGCCCTCGCCGGTGAGGCAGCCTTGCGTCCACTCGCCCTGCGAGTCGCCGACCCAGAACGTGCCGGGCTGCGGAATGCCCGTCGAGTCAGGCTCTCCCGAGACGACGTAGATGTTGCCGCTGCGATCCGTCATCGGCGGGAGCACCGCAGAGACATCGCCCTGCACGTCACCCGTACCGACGCGGCGGCCCATACCGACTTCCGCGGGCTGCAGACCATCGACGCAACCCGCGAGCGCGATGGCGATGAAGAGAAACTTCTTCACTGGGCACCGACGGCGTAGTCGAGGACGTAGTAACCGGTCGCTTCGCCGGAGACGGGATCCGTGTACGGCTGGCGGTACACGTACGGCGAGAACGAGTAGCCGTAGGTCGCGTACTCGTCCTCGGGCGTGGACGGCTTGTCGGGCAGCGGCGGAATCTCGCCCGAGAAGTCTGCGCTGCTACCGATGGTGATGCCGTAGCTCGTGCCCCAGCCCGCGCCGACGCTCGCGCCGAACGAGAGACCGACGGCGCTCACCGAGCCCGACACCGACACGCTCGTGTGCATCGCTTGCGTGTTCGTCTCGCTCGAGCCGACGCTGAGCGAGAAGCCGACCGTCGACACGTCGCTCGCGCGCAGCGTGGGGCGGGTCTTGAACACCTGCTCGTCGGCCTGCACCGGCGTACCGTCGAGCTTGGTCGGCGACTTCGCGTAGCTGTCGATGTCGCCGATGCGCGTGTTCGTCGTGATCTTCTGGAGACCGAGGTGCTCGGCGAGCGCGTTGTAGCGCGACGTCGAGAGCACCGTGGACTGACCACCGACAGGCAGGAGCATCGTGAACTGCTTGCCCGTGCCGCCTGCGCGGTTCGCCGGGTCGGTCAGCTCGTAGACGTACGAGTGAACGCAGGTGCAGCTGACGACGACGGCCGCGTACTCGTTGCCGTAGAGGTCGGTCTGCGGACGCAGCGAGAAGCGCGTTCCGACGCTGTTGTACTTGCTGAGCGTCTGGCTCTGGCTGACCTCGGCAGAGAGCTTGGTGGAGAGCTTCGCCTTGAAGATGCCCGCGAAGTCCGCATCGACGCCGACCTCGACGCCCGCGTTGAGCGACACGGTGTCGGTCTCGCTCTGCGACTCGTCGGTGCGGTTACCGACGCTGACGCCCGCCTTGCCGGAGTCCGACAGCTCCGAGCGGAACGGCGGGAACGTCACGACCATCGTCGGAACGAGGCGACCGGGGATGAGCTCGGGGCCCGACACGAGGTGCGCGCTCGCGGAGTCGTCGTCGAGGTCAGAGAGCGCGATGCGCTTGGGCGCGGCCGTCGTGCTGACGTCGCCCGAGAACGCCTTCGCGATCGTGTTGTTCGTCCAGCGCAGGACGTCGACGGTCTTGTTGCTACCGAGGACGACGACCGCGTCGCCACGGTCTCCACCGTCGATGTCGCCCGCTGCGAGATCCACCGCTGCGCCCGTGGTGTCCGCGGCGAGGATACCGGTGAAGCCCGCGCCGATGCGATAGAAGTGCACGCGGTCGCTCGCGAAGCCGAACCAACCGCGATCCTCGAGGAGCGCGACCTCGGCCTTGCCGTCGTGATCGATGTCGCCGGCCGTCACCGACTTGAAGCGCGTATTGAACGCGGCCGCGATGTAGCCACCCGCGACGTCGGGCTGCCACACCGAGACGTTCGTGGTGTCGCCGTTGCGGAGCAGGAAGATGACCTCGTCCTTGCCGTCGCCGTTCGTGTCGGCGGTCGCGACGTCGACACCGACGATGCCCGTGCCGCTGAACGAGTAACCGCGGCAGTTGCCGTTCTGCTTGCAGATGCGGATGTTGCCGTTCGCGGCGAGCGCGACGATGTCGTCCTCGTTGTCACCGTCGACGTCACCGCCGGCGATCGCGACCGGGACGATGCCGACGTCGATGTCGTGCTTCGCGATGGTACGGCCGTACATCGTGACCTTCGTCGAGCTCGCCTTCGAGGCGATCATGCCGTTGCCGGTCGATGCGTGGATCGCCGCGACGTCCGTGAGCGCGGTCGTCGACATGTTGTACGAGCCGCCGCCACCGGTCGTGTACGAGACGGCGGTCGCCGCGTCATAGCCATCGACCCAGTAGCTGCCCTGGTTCGCCGTACCGTCCACGATGGCGAGCTCCTGCTCGCGGAAGAAGATCTTGCTGGCGCCGAGCGGAACGCTCGACTCGTACGGGCCGTCCTCGCACTGGCGCGGGCGACAGATGTGCTCGTCCGCATCGCAGGTCTCACCGGGGGAGCACTGGCTGCTGCTCGTGCAGCTCAGGTTCGTATCGTCCCAGGTCGGGCTGCCCGGACCGGGCGGCGGGTCCTCGCCGATATCGGGCGGCGTGAACGCCCCCTGATCACAAGCGGCGACCAGGACGGCGACGGCGAGGAGTTTGATGGCGCGCACGCAGTCTCTCTACGCACGCTCCCTGCCAACCCCTGATGCCGGGATGTCACCGAGGCTCTGAACAAAACCGCGCAGTTAGCGCAGAGATCGCGAACTACTGAGGACAAACCGCCGTAGATGCGGCCACTGGATCCGCCTGACAGCGGCTACCGGGTTAGCCCGGGCGTGGACTCACCAGTGCCGCCTGGTCTGAGCAGCACAGCCTCGACGCACCGCACCGAAAACACCGAAGGCGCCCCGAAGGACGCCCTCTGGTTCACCGAGCGCTCAGCTCAGTTGTCCATGTCGATCTCGGGCTCGGCAGGCTTGTCGGGCTGAGCCGGCTTGGTGGGCGCAGGCGTCGGGGCGTTCGCAGGAGCGTTCTGCTTCTGCGGGTTCACCGCGGCAGCCTCGGGGCGCTGCTTCACTTCCTTGCCCGCCGGGCACGCGGGCACTGCATCCGCTTCCGCGCGCTCCTGCACGACGCCGCCGATCTTCTGCGGACCGGCCGCGCCGAGCACGTTGAGCGTCGACTCGACGACGCCCTTGGCTGCGAGGCGCTTCTTCACCGCGTCGCCGAGCTTCTGCGCGTCGGCTTGCTTGGGCAGACCGACCGCGACGAGCCACTTCGTGACCTCGGGGTGCGAGAGCATCACGAGCGCGACCTGGTCGACGATCACGGTGCCAGCGGGCGAGAGCGCGTTGCCAGACAGCGTCGGCAGGACGTCGATCTCGAGGCGATCACCGTCGAGGCGCGCGACGTTCTTGCCGCCAGTATCGGGGCAGCCGTCATCGTCCTTGACGCCGTTGATGGTCTCGGGCTCGGTCGGGCACTTGTCCTGCGCGTCGGGCACGCCGTCGTGATCGTTGTCGAGATCCGGGCAGCCGTCGCCGTCCTCGAACCCGTCCTTGTCCTCGGGGCACAGCGGGCACTTGTCCTGCGCATCGGGCACGCCGTCCTGATCGTTGTCCAGCTCCGGGCAACCATCGGCGTCCTCGAAGCCGTCCATGTCCTCTTCTTCGGTCGGGCACGCGTCGGCCGCGTCGTTGACGCCATCACCGTCGGAGTCGCGCTTTGCCGCGGGGCAACCGTCGTTCGGGTACGGCATCTTGCCGTCCTCGGCGTCGTTCGGGCACTTGTCCACGCCGTCGAGGATGTGATCACCGTCGTTGTCGGGATCCGGGCAGCCGTCCTCGTCGTCGAAGCCGTCGAGATCCTCGGGCTGCGTCGGGCACTTGTCCTCGGAGTCCGCGCGGCGATCGCCGTCGGAGTCGTCATCCGGGCAACCGTCGTCGTCCTGGAATCCATCGCGGTCCTCGGGAATGAGCGGGCACTTGTCGACCGCGTTGGGCACGCCGTCGCCGTCGCTGTCGCGCACGTCAGGCGAGTAACCAACGGAGAGGAAGAACTGCGATGCGGGCGAGCCGATGCCCTTGACGAGACCGGCGCCACCGCCGATCACGACGGCGACAGACTGCGTCGCGTACACGCGAAGACCACCCTCGGCAGAGAGCGGGCTCGAGTCGAGCGAGAAGTCCGGGAGGCCCGCACGACCGTACGCTTCACCGACGATGCTGAAGCGATCCGTGATGCGCACCGCTGCAGCGGCGCCCCACGCGAGCTGCTGACCGACGGTGGAGTCGTAGACCGTGCGCGGCTTGCGGAAGATCGCGCCGCCGTTGAGACCGAGCGAGACCTTGCCGATGTCGTACTGGAACGCGAGCTTCAGGCGACCCGTCGGGAGGTTGTCGCCGATGAACTTGCTGCCGTCGCTACCGAACGAGGTCGGTATGGAGACTCCTGCGATGCCGCCGAGCTTGAGCGAGCCCTTGCGGTAGAGGCGGTACTTACCCTCGAGCAACATGTCGCCGAGGCCCGTGACGTTGAGGCCGTTCGGATCGCTGTTGCCCGTCGAGGCCATCAGGCCCTCGCCGTGGAGCGAGAAGATGATCGGCAGATTCACGCCGAGCTGCAGCTTGTCGGTGACGCCGTACGCCGCCGTGATCTGCATCGCCGCGACGTAGTCGACGACCTTGGTGCGCTCGCTGCCGACCGCGTTCGGATCCGCGGGGTCGACGTTGTAGATCGTGAATGGATCCGTCAGGTAGTTCACCGTCGCATCGACGGCGAGCTGGTTCTTATCAGCGACGTCTGCGTTGGAGACGGTGAAGAATGTCTTCGGTCCGATCGCGTATTCGAACGTTTGAACGTCGATCGCAGGATCGAACGGCGCACTCTGCGCGGAAGCCACACCTGCCATCGAGCCCACGAGCGCGATAGCAAATGCGGCGCTGATCCCCCGAGGATGAAGCGCGGACATTTGCGCCATCATAAACCGGTTCCGTCGACGACTGGTAGCCGGTGAGGTGATCCGCTCGGCGATCGCCGACATGTCCGTGGGGTAGTCGCCGGTTACTTAGCTAAGTCACTTCGGCAGGGCCATGTTGAACGTCCACACGACGACCGAGGTGACGGCCGTCCCGTCGGTGGCGATCGCTGGCTCGAACTCGAGTTGCTTCGCGCGCCCGAGGGCGAGCTCGTCGAGACCGTGGCCCAGCTTCGTGATCAGCGTCGCCGATGCGACCTTGCCCGTCGCGTCGACGACGAGCTTCACGCGGATCGCGCCCTCGATGCCGAGCTGCTTTGCCTCGGCCGGATAGTCTTTTCCGACGGAGAGATACGACTGATCGCCCTTGGGCATCGCGCGCTTCTTGATCGTCGCGACGGAGACCGGCGTCGGTGGGCCCGCCTCCCCCTCCCCGCTGCTCTTCCCCACGCCCGTGCCGTTGCCCGTGCCGCCGCCCCGACCGCCGTGGCCATGCCCGCCCGGGCTTCCGTGGGCGACGCCCGTACCACCGGGACCGGCGAGATCGTCGATCTTGATCACCGTGTCGCCGCCCGCGACGGGACCCGGCGTCAGATCCGGCTTGATCGGCTCGTCGGGCTGCTGCGGCTCCTCGGTCTTGGGCTGCTCTCTGACAGCAATCTTCTGAGGCTTCGGCTCGGGCTTGGGCTCCGGCTTGGGTTCTGGCTTCGGCTCCGGCTGCTTCGCCTCGGGCACAGGCGGCGGTGGCGGGGGCGGGAGCTCGGGCGGAGGAGGCGGCACCTCGACGTTGATCAGCTCGATGTGCGGTGCGGGCTTCGGCGGATCCGGCTTGAACTGCCGCAGCACATCACCGCTCACGAGCAGGATGATGTGAACGGCGACCGTGCCGGCAGTCGACAGCACGAACGGCGAATCCCAGCGCACCACCGCCGATTAGCCTAGCAGCTCACTTCGAGCTCAGTGGAACGTTCTCGAGCGCGATGCCGCTAATGCCAGCGGCCTGGATGAGATCGATGGCGTGCATCACGTTGCCGTACGCGCCCGCGCGACTCCCGGCGATCGACGCCTTGGGCTTGGAAATGCCGACGGCGATCTGCTTGATCCGCGCGATCGCCTCGGCATCCGTCGCGTAGTGAGTGCCATTGACGTACACGTCGCCGTTTTCCTTCACGGCGAGCTGCACGCTGATCGCGGGGATATCGCCGCCGGTCGCCGCCTTGGGCTTGTCGACTTCGACGCCGCGCGCGACGATCAACTTCGCGGTCACGATGAACACGACGAGGATCACGAGCACGACGTCGACGAACGGCGTCACGTTGATACCGGTGATCCCTTCGTCGTCGTCCTGATAGAGGCTCCCGCCCGCCACTAGTCCTTCTCCTTCTCGCTCTTCTTCTCGGGCGACTTCTTGACCGGCTTCTCCGGGGCGAGATCGCCGTGCTCCGCGCCGTGCACGATCGAGAGCACCGAGTGCGCGACCTCGTCGGTCGAGCCCATGATCAGCTTGATCTTGCGCGTGAACGTGTTGAACGCGATGACGGCGGGAATCGCGACCATGAGGCCGACGGCCGTCGCGACGAGTGCTTCGGCGATCGCACCGAGCGTCGCGGTCTCCGCGTCGAGCGACTTCACCGTCAGATTCTGGAACGCGTTGATGACGCCGAGCACGGTGCCGAACAGGCCCACGAACGGCACGTTGTTGCCGAGCGTTCCGAGCAACATGAGGTTGCGATCCGCACCGCGCCGCCACCGCGCACGCTCGGCATGCATCGCTTCCGCGACCGCCTCCGGTCCACGATTGCGCTGCGCGAGACCGCGCAATGCGACGTGGGCGGGGATCGACGGATCGTCTTTGTACTTGGTCTCGAAGCGCTCGACCTCGTCGCGGTCCCACGCGCCCCTGAGCTCGCGGAGGAAGCTCTCCGTGTCGATGTCGCGCTGCCGCAACCACATCCACCGATCGATCATCACGCCGACCGAGAGGATCGACAGAACGATCAGCACCCAAAGCACCCAGTTCGCACCGAGCTGCGCGAATTCGACAAACGCTTTGGCGAGGTTCATCCGGGCCCGAGGTTACGCAGGATCGGGGGCGTCGTCGACGGATGCGGGCGCCGTCTTCATCACCTCGCGCATGACGGCTGTCGCATAGGCCCCACCGGGCAACGCAAATTCGATTTGATAGGTCCCAGGCGCCTCCTGTGACGGATCCTGTTCGATCGGCGCACTAACACGCGCGTCGCGGAGCTGGATGGTCGCGTCGCGGCGCGTGCCCTCGGCGAGGTTGCGGACCGGAGCGAACGCATCGGGCGCCAACCCGGCCGCGGCGAGGATCGCTAGCTCGCGCTCCACGGCGGGCGAGCCATCCGGGCCCCGTCGCATCTCCTGACCAAACATCGGCCCCGTGAGCACGAGCTCGCCCGCGCGCAACCGCGCCGTATCCGTCGCTGGATCGTCACTGACGAACATGCCGCCCGTCGTCTTGTGCAGCACGTCGCCCGCGAGCACGTCGCGATACAGGCCATCCGCCATGCGCGCCGTCACCCACGCGTTGAACAGCTCCGCCTGCAGCGCCGAGACGAACAGCCGCGCGAGCTTCTTGTCGCGGATTCTCTCGCCCGCCAGCATCGCGCGACCGCGCTCCGCATTGTTCCCCTCGCGCCCAAAGCGCTGCTCGCCGTACCAGTTCGGCGCGCCGGGTGGTTCCGCGAGCCGCTCGACGATCGCCGTTGCCCGCGCGACCGCATCGGGCACCGCATCGCGCACGCGCAGCACGAAGCGATTCGCGCGCACGTGACCCGTCCGTAGCTTCTGCTCGTGCCGGATCACCTCGAGGATCGTCACGTCCGCGATCGCGAGCGCCTGCACCGCCTCGGGCGCGATCGGTGGCGGCAGGCTGATCCACTGCCGCGTCACCGCGTGGCGATCCTTCATCCCGGCAACGCCGATATCGCGATCGTTCACGTTGAGCGCGCGCGCGATCGCTTGCACCGCATAGCGAGTGTTCATGCCGCGCTTCTCGAACCGCACGAACACGTGGCTTCCATTCCCACTCGCCGCGTACGGCAGCTCCTCGTCGACAACGAAGTCGGCGTCGGTCGCACGCAACACACCACTGGTGCCCGGCAACGTTTCAGTCAGGTACGGCAGCGCGTTCACACCGGGTACTCTATCAGTGCGCTACCATCGCAACATGCTTCGTCGGGTCGCGCTGCTCGCATTGCTTGGCGCCTGCGGCGGTTCGTACGGCGGAGGTCCTCACGAACCCGCGCACGCGACCAAAGCACCGGCTGCTGGCATCGAAGGCGCGGCCCTCCCCTACGACATCGTCGACGCACGCACCGGTCGCCAGGTCGACCCAGCCGCGTTCTGGACCAAGGTCGAATCGTCACGCGCCGTCTGCATCGGTGAAGATCACACCAACCCGCATCACCACTGGGTGCAGCTCGAAGTGATGAGGCGGATCGCGCACGACGCACCCGCCGGCACCAAGCTCGCGCTCGGCATGGAGATGGTCCAGCGCCCGTTCCAAGGCGTCCTCGACGACTACGCGGCCAAGCGCATCGACGCCGCCGCGCTCAGGTCACGTACGGGCTGGGAAGATCGCTGGGGCTACGACTTCGGGTTCTACGGTCCCACCATCGACACCGCCGTCGCCGCCGGCGCGCAACTCCTCGCGCTCAACGCGGCCAAGGAGCTCACCAAGAAGGTCGTGCATCACGGCATCGAGGGCCTCACGCCCGACGAGCGCGCGCAGCTCCCCGAGCTCGAGCTGACCAACGCCACGCACCGCGCGTGGTTCGACGCGATGATGGAATCGATGGGCGGCGCCGAAGCGCACTCGGCCCCCGCGTCATCGCAGCCCGGCGACGAAGGCACCGAGAGCGCGCCGCCGATGCCCGTCGAGCACGAGATGCCGTCCGCCGATCGCATCTATACCGTGCAGGTCATCTGGGACGAGTCGATGGCCGACGGCACGGCGCGCTGGCTCGCCGCGACGCCGAACGGTCATGCCGTGATCCTCGCTGGCAATGGTCACTGTCACGACTCGGCGATCGTCGGCCGCATCAAGCGCCGCGGGATTCCCGAGGTGATCAGCTTGCGCCCTGTGCTGGATACCGAGGGACAAGTTGCCGAGGCGCTGGTGAAGCCCGTGAACGACTACCTGATCGTGTTGCGTCTTCCGCCGGGCACGAAAGCAGAAGAACAAAGCCACTGACGCCGCCCAGCCACCGGGAGAGAGGGAGAACCTCTAAAACCTCTAAGAGCGGATCCCCGCCGGGCGAAGAACGCGGTCCTCTCGTACACGTCGTCGACGATCCGCACCGAGAGAGAACCGCAAAGACGCGGAGACGCGAAGGAAAGGGAACGTCGCCCGGCGAGTGACGCGGGCCGCCGCGTAACCGGCGACGCGCTGGAGGACGTTGAGCGGCGCGCTCTCGGTTCGCCGCGGATCGATCCAGCCCTCAAAAAAGCCTGGCCTGGACCTCCAGGAGAGTCGATCGCGTACCTCGCCCGGCGAGGTTTGATCGTTCTTCTTCGTGTCCTCGCGTCTTCGCGGTTCTCTGCCTCTTTTCGACGGAGCTACAGACGGGTACCCGACAGAACCTTCGCCTCGGGGAACATCTGCAGCACCTGGATCGGCCCGTCGTACAGAGCGGCTAACCCCACATCGATTCGCCACAACGCGCCATCACACAGCGCATTCACGCCGGCCTTTTGCACCGTGTGCCCGACGACCATCCGCTTGATCTTCAGATCAGCGAGCACCTTCCCCAACGCTGCGCAGTCCGCGGAGTCACCGCCGTAGACGCGCGTCCACACCGGGCTCTCCTCCGACGTCATCGCGAGCGGCGCTTGCTGCGGACCGCCTTCGAGGCCGTCGAGCCAGCACCGCGAGCTGCGATTGATCTCGTCGATCTGCGTGACGAACTCCGCCGTGACGCCCGCGTGCGAGAACAGCGTATCGCCGACGATCGCGACGACGTCATGCGTCGCGCTCCACTTCGCGTACGGACCACCGGGGGCGAGAGCGGCGAAGCGACCGCGCGCTTCTTCGGGGACCGACGGCCACTTGCTCGGATCCGCACCGGGCGCGTTGTCGAAGTCGTGCATGCCGATCGGCGTGACGTAGCGAAAGTCTCCCGCCGCGTTCATCAGCTCGTGATTGCCGATCAGTGCGATCACCTCGCCGCCTGCGGCCTTGGCCTGGGGCTCGAGTTGCTCGAACAGATCCATGATCGCTTGTTCGTCGCCACCGCGATCGAGGATGTCGCCCGTCTGGACGAGGACGAGCTTGCCGCCGATCCACTTGTCGCTCGTGTCGATGGCGCCGGCGGTGCGGAGGGCAGCGCGAGCGGCAGCGAGGTCGCCGTGGATGTCGCCGATCGCGACGAGGCGCTCGGGTTGCGGCCGGCGGAGCGGAATCTCCGCCAGATTGCACTTCGTGTTGGCGGGTGGCGGCGGAGTTGGTGCGGCAACGCTGGCTGTTGTCGCGGGCGACGTCTTCGCGGGCGTAGCGCGATCACATGCGCTCAGCAGCGCGAGAGCAACGAGGCAGGAGCGAACCACGCCTCGACCTTACTACGCGTGATCGGCTTTGTACGCGTCGCCCATCTCGACGATCTCGCGGCGGACGTCGGTATGGATCTTATCGAGGCCGACGAGGCCGTCGTCGTCGATGGACCGCACGCGGATCGAGACGCGCAGCGCGTAGATGTACATCACGATGCCGAGCACGAAGGCAGCGAGGAAGGAGAAGCCGATCAGTGATCCGGAGACATCCAGATTGAACTTCACGTCGAGCCAGAGCAGTCCCATCGGGAGCGTGATGGGCAGCGCGATGCCCGCGATCCCGATCCCCATCGCCAACTCCCACCGCGCGTCGCACTTCTCGCAGAGCGTGAGCACGTTGCGCGTCTTCACGAGCCGGATCTGTCCGTAGCCGGCGCGCTCCGCCACCGTGATCTCACGAGGGCTGAGCCGGTTGGTCGGCGTCGCGCACTTGAGGCACTTCGCGAGCCGGATCTCGCTGGGATTGAACCACACCCCACGATCGGTCTCGTATGTCATCGGCATCGGTGGATGTCCGGACGTTACCGCTATGCCGTCAGTCGCAAAAGCGTTGGGTATCCGCGGATCTCGCTGTCGCGGCCGTGTCCAATCGAACGTCGCCGCGGCTGTCGCAGCGCGGTCGCAACTATTCACGTGTTGCTGCGGCGCGGTGGCGCGAAGAAGCCGGTCGCGTCGACGGCGCGGTCGGGGTCAGCGGCGGTCGCCGTGCGCGCGAAAGCGGATGACAAGCCCGCCGAGCAGGCGCCCGCGGGGCCGATCCAGTGGTCGCTCGACAAGGATCCCGAGGGACCACTGCGGCTCGAAGGTCACGTCGTCGGAGAGACCGAACAGCGAGACGCTGCGCTGGCGGATCGTGCCCGGCACTCCATTGAGAGCGCGCTCGATCGGGATCGAGACCTTACGCTCGATCTCCTCCGCCGGCTGACCTCCATCGGTGGTGATCACCTGCACCTGCGTGTCGGTGGGATCCGGAAACGCTTCAATGGTGAGGTCGCGAAACGCGAAGAAGCCGACCACGAGAACCGTGATCGCGGCGAGGGCTGTTCCGACCCGAGCCCTCAGAGATGTTGCGAGTAACGTTCGAGCATGGCGCTGCCCAGAGCACGCCGCGCGCCCGCGCAACCGCGCGAGACCTCGTCGGGCACCGGGTGTGGGTTCGTGTCCAAACGGGCCTGCGTGTCGAAAGGACTCGCCGTGTCATTCGCGCATCTAGGTGATCCGAAGGCGATTTCGAGCTGGCGCGGCACTTGTACAGAGGGACGTGGAGACTCGCCCGCACCGGAGGAGCTCCGTCGTGACCGAAACCCCACCCATGCCCACCTACTCACTTCCTCGCCGCACGCGCTTCGCCGTGCTCGCCGGCGCCGCATGCATCGCACTCGGCTCTGTCCTGTTCGCCGCGCACTACTCGCGTGCGGAGCCGGCACCTCCGGCCTCTCCGCCCGGGCTTGCGTTCGCAAAGGACAACGTGACGGTCGGGACCGACGCCCCTGCGTGGAGCGCGCTCGAGATCGGCTCACCGAAGCCCGCGAAGGCGCTGTGGACGGACTCCATCCCTGCTCGCGTCGCCTTCGACGAGGCACGTACGTCGCGCGTCGGTTCGCCGCTCGCGGGTCGTATCGCCTCCGTCCTCGTCGAGAGCGGTCAGAACGTGAAGGCGGGCACGCCCCTGTTCACCGTCACCAGCTCTGGCCTCGCCGAGATGCATGCCGACGCCGCGAAAGCTGCACTGGAGCTCAAGACCGCGCAGATCGAGCTCGACCGCACCAAAGCGCTCGTCGACGTCGGCTCGCTGCCCGCCAAAGAGCTCGTCTCCGCGACGCAGAAGCTCGCCGAGGCGCAGATGGCCGGCCAGCTCGCAGCGCAGAAGCTGAGCTCGCTCGCGGGCAAGCAGAGCGGCGGTTCGACGATCACGATCATGGCGCCGCGCGACGGCGTTGTCGTCGAGAAGCATGTCGCGCCGGGACAGCAAGTCGATGCGAGCACGGGTGACCTCGTCGCGATCGCGGACCTCTCGAGCGTGTGGGTCGTCGCAGATCTGTTCGAGACCGACGCGACCGGCGTCGTCCCCGGCGCGGCCGCACAGGTAAGCGTCGACGAAGGCGCAACTCAGATTCCCGCGACCGTCACGCAGGTCGCGTCGATCGTCGACCCGGATCGCCACACGGTCCCCGTTCGCATCGAGCTCGCAAACGCCGACGGAGCGCTCCGCCCGAACGCGCACGCGCAGGTTCGCTTACGGACGCGGAGCGAGCGCGCCGTTCTCGTTCCCGCGGGCGCCGTGCTCTCCGATGGCGCCACGAACTATGTCTACATCGCGGCAGCAGGCGGCGTGATGGCGCGGCGCGATGTGACCGTCGGTACCGCGACCGATGGCCAGGTCCCGGTCCTCAGTGGTCTGCGGCTCGACGAGAAGGTCGTCACCAAGGGCGGAGTCCTCCTCGATAACGCGATCCAGCTTCACGACGAATAAGGAGCCTCATGCAGACCACCGCCCTCGACAAGATTCCTCCCCGCCGCGTCGTGATCGCCGATGACTCGGCGGAGATGCGATGGCTCGTTCGCAACCTCGTCAGAGACCACTTCGATCTTCTCGTCGAGGTGAGCGACGGCCGCGGGCTCATGTGGGAGCTGTTGCGCAGCAGCTACGCGAACTCTCCGCCTCCCGCGCTCGTGATCTCTGACCTCGCGATGCCGGCCTACAACGGGCTCGACGTGCTCGAGGCGTGGCGCGACCTCCATCCACACATTCCTCTCATCGTCATCACCGCGTTCCCCGAGCCAGAGGTGTACGACCGCGCGCGCCACCTCGGCGCGTACGTGCTCGCCAAGCCGTTCACCACCACCGCGATGCGCAAGGCCATCGCCGAGGTGAAGCGTGGCTGAGACCGCTGCGTCGTCGTTCTCGACAGTGTCGCTTCCCGTCTCGTCCGCGCAGCCGCGATGGGTCACGCGCCAGAGCGTCGTTCCGATCGCGTTGGGCCTCACCGGTGTCATCGCCCTCGGCGACTGGGTCACCGGCATCGAGCAGCCGTTCACGTTGCTCTACGTCTTGCCCATCGCGCTCGGCGCGTGGTTCCGCGGCCGGCGTCTCGGCAACCTGCTCGCTGCCCTCGCCACCGTGTGCGGCGCGGCAGCACTCGTGCACGAACAACTGTCGACGTTCATCACCGCGTGGAATGCCGTTGGAGCGGCCGCGCTCTACATCGGTGCGAGCTGGGGTGTCGATCAGTTCCGTCGCCACGTCGATCACGAGCGCGCGCTGCGCCACATGGCGGTGGATCAGTTGCGCCACGCCGAGCGTCTCAACGTGATCGGCACGCTCGCCGCCGGCGTCGCCCACGAGATCGGGACACCGTTGAACGTGATCGCCGGGTGCGCCGAGCTCCTCGCGGAGGCGGATCCTTCTCCCCGCGTGCTCGCCCGTACGACGATGGTGCTCGATCAGGTCAACAAGGTCAGCTCGATCATCCGGCGCTTGCTCGACTTCGGCCGCCGCGGTGGCAGCGATCGCGCGAACGCCGATCTCACCAGCATCGCGCGCACGGCCTGCGAGATGCTCGAGACGACCGCGCGCAAGCATCACGTCGAGATCGAGCTCGTCGCGCCGGGCCCCGTCCACGTCTCGGTGAACCCGTCGGAGATCGAGCAAGTGCTCACCAACCTCCTCATGAACGCGATGCATGCGATGACCGGCGGCACGATCCGCGTCATCGTCGACTCGACTGCCGAAAACGTTGCTCGCGTCGCTGTTGTCGACCAAGGCACGGGTATCCCGGCCGAGAACCTGCCGCGCATCTTCGACCCGTTCTTCACGACCAAGGGCGTCGGTGAAGGCACGGGCCTGGGCCTGTCGGTCAGCTACGGCATCGTCCGCGACCACGCCGGCACCATCGCCGTGACGAGCGAGCTGCGCCGCGGATCGACGTTCACGGTGCAGCTACCGCTACGCTCGTGATCTCAGCTCTCGGCGGCGGGCGACTTCTCGCCCCAGCGTTCGAGCATGCGGTACAGCGTCTTGCGCTCGATACCGAGGATGCGCGCCGCAGCCGCCTTGTTGCCCGCGACGCTCTCCAGCACACGCGCGACGTAGCGCTGCTCCAGCTCCTCGAGCGTGACGAGCGTCGTCGGGTCGTCGCTCGACACCACGAGCTGGTTGCTGCGGAACGACCGGACCTTCTCAGGCAGGTCGCTGATCGCGATGTGGTCGTACGACGCGAGGGCGACCGCGCGCTCGATGCTGTTCTCCAGCTCGCGCACGTTGCCCGGCCACGCGTACGCCATGAGCTTCTGCGCCGCGTCGGGCGAGAACCCGGTGATCTGCTTTGCGGCGCGCGCCGCGATGCGATGCAGGAAGTGCTTCGCGAGCACGAGGATGTCGCCCCCGCGCACGCGCAGCGGTGGGAGCTCGACCTGGAGCACGTTGATGCGGAAGAACAGATCCTCGCGAAACGTGTGCTCCTCGACCATGACCTCGAGGTTGCGATTGGTGGCGGTGATCACGCGCGCGTCGAACGCGACTTCCTTGGTCGCACCGACGGGCCGCGCCTTGTGCTCCTGCAGCGCGCGCAGCAGCTTCGGCTGCATCTCCAGCGGTAGCTCGCCCACTTCGTCGAGGAAGATCGTGCCGCCGTTCGCAGCGAGAAACAGACCCTCTTTCGCCTGGCGCGCGTCCGTGAACGCGCCCTTCTCGTGGCCAAACAGCTCGCTCTCGAGCAGCGCAGCCGGCATCGCTGCGCAGTTCACCGCGATGAACGGTCCATTCGCCCGCGGGCTCGCGCGATGGACCGCATTCGCGACGAGCTCCTTGCCCGTGCCGCTCTCGCCCGTGATCAGCACCGGCGCCGACGACGCGGCGACCTTGCCGAGCAGCGCGAACAGCTCGCCCATCTTGGGGCTATCGCCGATCAGCTCGCCAAAGCCGACCGGCGCGACCGCTTTGCGCAGCCGCACGACCTCGTCCTTGAGTTTCGCGAGCGTCACACCACGCTCGATCGCCAGCGCGAGCTGATCGATCTCGAACGGCTTGGGCACGAAGTCGTACGCGCCAGCGCGGATGGCCTGGATCGCGAGCTCCATCGATCCAAACGCGGTGATGAGGATGACCGGCAGCTGCGGGCGGTGCTCGAGCAAGCGCCGGCACAGCTCCACGCCATCCATCCCCTTCATGTTCACGTCCGTGACGACGAGGTCGACGTCCTCGCGCTGCACGTGATCGATCGCCTCGGCGCCTGCCCCCACCGTCGCGACTTCGAACCCGCGGTTCGTCAGGCGCATCGACAGCATCTGCCGCATTCCGGCGTCGTCATCGACGACGAGCACTCGAGTCTTCATGCGCTGGCCTCCTGCAGATCCATCGAGAACGTCGTCCCTGTCGGTCCCGTATCTACGGAGATCCTACCTCCGTGGTCCGTGATGATGCCGTGCACGACCGCGAGTCCGAGCCCCGTGCCATCGCCGACGGCCTTGGTCGTGAAGAACGGCTCGAAGATGTGCTCGCGCACGTCCGCGGGGATGCCGGGACCCGTATCGCGGACGGCAATGCGCACCAGCTTGTCGATGCGCTCCACGCTCACCGTCAGCGTGCCGCCGCTCGGCATCGCCTGGATCGCGTTGACGGCGAGGTTGGTCACGATCTGCTGCAGACTGTCCTCGTCGATCTCCACGCGCGACGCGGGGATCGCGAGCTTCAGCTCCGTCTTTACTTTCGCGCGATCCGCCATCACGCCGAGCAACTGCACGCTGCGCTCGACGACGGCGTTGGGCTCGCACGTCACACCCTCGGGGCCTTTGCGTCGAGCGAAGTCGAGGAGCTGTCGCACGATCTTGCCCATGCGCGTCGCCTCCGCGTCGATGGCCCGTGCGCTCGCGATCGCCGCCTCGCCCTTCACCTCGCCCTCCGCGATCATCTGCGCGTGACCGCCGACGATCGACAGCGGCGTGCCCAGCTCGTGCGCGACACCGGCCGCGAGCTTGCCCACCGTCGAGAGACGATCCGCGTGCCGCATCTGTTCGACGGCCGACAACCGCGCTGCCGTCTCTCGCTCGCTCTTCGCCTGCGATTCTGCGAGCGCCTTGCTCGCGGCGCTCATCTCCACGGCCAGCTCACCGAGCTCGTCGCGCGAGCCAAACGCGACGCTATTGGCGAGCTCGCCACGCCCGATCCGCCGCGCCTGGGCGACGAGCAGCGTGATCGGCGTCCGAACCAACCACGCGCCGAGCACGACGGATGCAAATGCACCGATCGCGACGATCAGGACGATGCCGCCGATCGTGAACAGCAGCTGCGTGCGCATGTGGGCGTTGATCTGATCGAGCGACTCGCGCGCGACGATCGCCCCGTAGATCTTGCCGTTCGCCTCGACGGGAAAGTGCGAAACGAGCTCGCCAGCCTCGATGGCCTGGCGCGCGTGCGTGCCGCCATCCGGTTCCCATCGGAAGAGCGAGGCACCGACATCGGCATTTGCCTTGGCGATCAACTCGTTCGTGAGCCGCAGCGCTTCGTCGCGCGGCGCATCGACCCAGAGGTCATCGATGCTGTCCTCCAGCACGGCGGCGACCTGCGAGTGACTGCGCCGCAGATCGTCCTCGATTTGTTCGCGCGTGAAACCGAGCCGAAAGTACGCACCGATCGACAGCACGACGACGAGCGTTCCAACCAACGCTAGCGTGTACTTGGCGACGAGCTTCACGCCGCCGAATCTAGCAGCGCTCTAGCCACCGCGTCGCGCAGGGCGGAGATGCGCACCGGCTTATCGAGCAGCGTGGCATCCACCGACGCTGCCTCGCGCCGCGTCCACGCATCCCCGTACGCCGTCATCAGGATCAGCGGCACGCGGTCGCCCGTCGCGCGCAGTGTTCGGGCAGCGTCGATGCCGCCGAGCGTTGGCATCCGCACGTCCGAGATCACGAGCGTTGGCGCGCGCCCCTCCCCGCGCAGTCGCGTCACGGCGCCCAGGAGATGCGCGCCGGTCCCGACGGGAACGACG
The DNA here is from genome assembly GCA_036499725.1 of Kofleriaceae bacterium. Classification (GTDB taxonomy): domain Bacteria; phylum Myxococcota_A; class Polyangia; order Haliangiales; family Haliangiaceae; genus JABFXX01. The sequence continues at coordinate 1,176 of DASYDE010000023.1, read as the reverse complement.
TGGTAGCCAATAATCTCGAGCGCGCTCGCCAACAACGAGCGCAGCTCCGGGTGGTCCTCGGCGAGCACGATCAGCGGCACCATAGACACCTCACGATGCGAGCAGCGTCTGAGTCGCTGCGTCGCTGAAGCGCTCCAGTTGGAACGGCTTGGGCAACATGTGGACGTCGAGCGCGGCGGCCTCCGCGCGGAGCTTCTGATCGGGAAACGCGGTGATCAGCAGCACCGGCGTCGCATCGCCCGAGACTCGCAGCATCCGCGCGATCTCGAGGCCCGTGATGCCAGGCATCCGGTGGTCGAGGATCAGCAGATCCACGTCGAGGGGGCGATCCGTGAACGGATAGCTGAGGAGCGTCAGCGCGTCGTCGCCCGACACCGCTTCGATCACCTCGAACGCATCGCGGCGCAATCGCTCGACGAGCATCGCGCGGAGATGCGCGTCGTCCTCGACGACCAGCACGCGCGCCGTGCTCTGCCGGGGGAACACGCTGGTGTTCATCTCGTCCTCGAAGCTGTCGTCGGCCATGAAGGACGTTCCTGCACCCGACGAGCCACCGTAACCCCGCGAGCTCATTGCCGACGCCGGCGAGTCGTTTCGACACACAGGGGGCGAACAGACACGTCATCGGCGGCCTCGTATCCCGAACCCGCGAACGGCCGAGCGCTCGTGGAACGCGACATGGGTGCGCGGCGTGAGGCCGGGCGCTCCGTGATAGTGCGCAAACTCCCACGGGTGATTCACCGTGCGCAGCCCGACGGGCACATCGATGACAGCGACGCCTGGTCCACCGAGCCACGCGGAGCGCAGCCACCCGCCGTCGTTCCACGTCCAGTAGTAGTCGTCCGCGTAGAACACCGGCGTGTTCCAGTCGGAGACGCCCCGAGCGCGAGCTCGCAGATCTAGCGCGGCACGCCCGATGCTCGTTCTCGCGATCGAGATGTGGCCCGACTTCTTAGACCGGAGCGACTCCCCCATCCACTCGGCTCCACCGCACGAGCGCTACCGTCATGTGATCGACGCGCTCCTGCTGCTCGTGCTGAGAGGGTCGATCAAAACAACGATTGACGGGAGATCGAGATCGGGAGATCTAAAGATGTGTCTTTGGTCTCCCCGGTCAGCACTCGCGCGATTCGCCGTCGAGTTCGTCGTGACCCGAAGCCTCGCTTCAAGGTCGAT